>JBMNNX010000418.1:0-4280 GCA_050942745.1 Myxococcales bacterium | reverse complement strand
CCAGCGCTTCATCCTGCCCTCGCAGACGAGGCATCAGCTCATACCGACAGCGGATTTCGGCATCCCGGGATCTGCCGAAGAGCGAAAAAAACACCAGCTACCTAGGGAGCATCCTCCTGCTTCCCAAGAATGGCGTAGGGAGTAACAGGCGACCGGCTGCAACCTTCGACCTCGTCCGAGTAGCTCGCGACCGCGACCACCTCGTAGAGCACCCCGCCGACCTTCAGCTCGCCGCTTTTCCCGGGCTCGAGGATCAGGGGCTCGCTCCCGGTGGCGGCGAAGATCGTGCGGCGGTGCGCCCGCTGCCCGCAGTCGCCCTGCTCGCAGGCGATGATCTCGACGGGTTCGGTCTCGACCGTAAACGGCGCGATGGCCGACGGCTCGTCCAGCGCCGGACCGCCCAGCCCGTTGTCGGCGGCGAGGACGAGCTCGCCGGCCCGGCGGATGACGACCGCCCTCGCGAGCTGGCGGTCGCCCTCGGGGTGATCGACCACGCGGACGCTGAGCTGCTCGCCGACCTTGAACGCGACCGTGCGCCTCGCGGGCAGCGTGAAGTAGAGCGTCGCCCGGTAGTCGATGCCCTCCTCCCAGCGCACGAGCGTCAGGTTGGTGGTCCCCGCGGAGTAGCGCACGCTCGAGACCTCGCCGGTCGCCTCGTAGATCACCGCGCCGTCCGCGCCGCTGGAGATCTCGAAGAGGCCCGCGTCGTCGGGGACGCCGACCTCGACGTTCCACTCGCCGCCGAGCGCAGGGATTTCGTGCGGCAGGCAGGTCGCCGAGCACCGGCCGCCCAGACACATCTGCCCAGGCGCGCAGTCGGCCGCGACGCGACAGCCCGATGGCGGGCTCGTCTCGATCTCGACCTCCCCGTCGGCGGGGTGCTCGAACTCCCGATAGGCGCACGCGAGCCCGGGGCCGAAGTCGGCGGGAAAGAGCTCTTCGCCACCGGACGCGGACTCGAGGTTCGTCGCCCAGCACAGCTTCAGCCTGTACGTGCCGGGCTGCGCAGCGAGGCGGTCCCCGAGGCACGGAACGAACGTGCCGTCGCACGCGACCGCCTCGGCGGCGCGGTACTCGCCGTCCCAGCCCCGTTGCGCCGACTGACCGGGGGCGATGCGCCTCGCCATGGTCTGGACCTTTGGACAGAGGCAGTAGCCGCACGCCTCGCTGCACTCCTCGCAAGCGCAAGCTGAAGCCTCGGCGGCGTCGATCCATTCGCCCTCGGCGTGCCGCTGGACGGTGAGACCGAGCTGCCCGCGCTCGTCCTGGACGAAGATGGGCCAGTCGAGCCGGTTGGTGACCGTGAAGGTGACCGACGACGGCGGCTCGTCGCACGCCGCGCAGGAGGCGAACAGCGCGAGTAGCGCGCCCGCCGCGAAGAGTCTCTTCATGCGCATCTCCTCGGATACCTCGGGAGACAGACCATGCTCCAGCTCGCCCCGCCGATCGAGGCGCGGCTGGGAAGTCGAAGCTGGCTCGAATCGCCGCTGCAAGTGCACCGGGTGGGACTCTAGCCGCGGGCGCGAGAGCGGCGCAAACCGCCAGTGCGCTCGAGGACATCGACCGCCTGCCGACGTTTCCGCGCCGGGGCACGCGTGGTAGCTTCGCCACCTGTGAGAGGGGAGCTCTACAGCATCGCGCTCTGCTCGGCGCTCGTTCTCGCCTGCAACGACCCGGCGGGCCCGATAGCCGGCGGGAAGGTCGAGCCGGCCGTGGCGCCGCCGCCCATCGGCCGCGTGGCGATCGCCCCGCCGCTCATCGATCGCTCCGACACCTCGCGCGTCGTGCTGCGCGACCCAACCTCGCTCGCCTCGAACCAGGTCGACCTCTACCGGCAGGCCGACGGCGTGGTCGACATCCTCTGGATCGTCGACACCACCGGCTCGATGGAGAACCAGCGGCGCTCGCTCGCCGACAACTTCGATCGGTTCATCCAGACGCTCGTCGGGCTCAACACCCGCTTCCACATCGGCGTGACGACCGGCGACATGTCGAGCACCGGCGAGCGCGGCGCGCTGCGCGGCCGGGTCAAGATCATCGACAACGACACGCCGAACCCGCGCGAGGTCTTCCGAGAGAACACCACCTTCCCCAACTCGCGCAAGCGCTGGATGCAGGCGCTGCGGGCGATGGAGCGCAGCCTCACCGACCGCTTGCTCTCGGACGCGCCCGGAAAGCCGAACTACGGCTTCCTGCGGCCGGGCGCCGCGCTCGCGGTCATCGCGGTGACCGACGGCGACGACGAGTCGTTCGGCGGCACCGCCTGGTACGCGCGCATGCTTCGCGGGGTGAAGGGCAAGGGGTACGAGAACCTCGTGAGCTTCTCGACCATCGCGGGCACGCTGCCCGACGGGTGCTGGCCGCCGGGCGAAGAGAGCTACTTCGGCTCGAAGGCAGAGCCCGCGGTGCGCCTCTCCGACCTGGCGCGGCGCACCGGCGGGGTCGTCGCCTCCATCTGCGACGAGACCTTCGAGGACTCGCTGGTGCGCATCGCCGAGGCGCTCAGCACCCTCAAGCGCATCTTTCCGCTGTCGCTCCGACCGGTCGCCGGCACGATTTCAGTGACGGTCAACGGCGTCCCTATCCGCGAGCACCCGGTGCAGGGTTGGCAGTACCGCGAGGAGATCAACAGCGTCACCTTCTCCGGCGACTACGTGCCGCCGCCCGGCGCCGAGCTGCGCCTCTTCTACGCCATCGACTCGCCATGAAGCCGCGCACCGCCACCGCGCTCGCCGCGCTCCTCGCGCTCGCCTGCGCCCGCACGCAGTTCTCGCCAGAGTGCCCGGAGCACTTCTCGGTGGAGGGCGGCCGCTGCGTCTGCGCCGACGACCAGGGATGCCCGGCCGGCCACCTGTGCGACCTCGGGGTCTGCGTCTGCAACGACACCGCCTGCTGCCCGCCGGGCTTCGCGTTCGACAGGACCGAAGGCGCCTGCGTCTGCGCGAGCACCGAGTGCTGTCCGCGCTGGCACGCGTGGGACAGCGAAGCGGGCATGTGCGCCTGCGCCGCGCCCGAGTGCTGTCCGGAGGACTTCGAGCTCGACTCCGACCGCGGGCGCTGCCGCTGCGCGGCCGACTCGTGTTGCCCGGCGCATCACGTCTTCGACGAAGAGCTGCGGGCCTGCCGCTGCGAGGCCGACGAGTGCTGTCCGGTCGATTTCCAGTTCGATCCCGGGCACGAGCAGTGCGTCTGCGCCAAGGACGCCTGCTGCCCGCCCGACTACGAGTACGAGCCGGACGTACGCGCCTGCATCTGCTCGGGGGCGAGCTGCTGCCCGCCCGGCTTCGAGCGCGACGAGAGCCTGGATCGCTGCGTGTGTACGAGCGACGAGGCGTGCGGCCCGAACCTGCTGTGCGACACCGCCTCGGGCCGCTGCGTCTGCGGCTCGGACGCGGCGTGCGCCGAGGGCCACTTCTGCAACGCCTCGGGTTTCTGCCAGGCGCTGGCCGGCTGCACCTCGAACGCCGACTGCCCGACGGGCACCTTCTGCGACACCACCTCCGACGTCTGCCGCGCGAACGGCCCGTGCACGATGGACGAGCACTGTGCCTTCGGCGAAATCTGCCGGCGCGCGGACGGCGCGTGCGTCGAAGGCTGCCGGCGCGACGAGGACTGTCCGCTGCGCCTCGCCTGCGAATCGGGCGTTTGCCGGCAGCGCTGCCGCAACAACGAATACTGTCCCCTCGGCCAGATCTGCGACGCGCAGACCGGCCGCTGCCACCCGCCGCAGAGCTCGCGCTACTGTGCCGAGTGCTGGAGCACCGAGAGCTGCGAGCCGGACGGGGCCTGCCTCACCTTTATCGCCGAAGGCCAGATCGAGAGCTTCTGCGGCGTCTCCTGCGAGACCCAAGCCGACTGCCCGAGCGGCTACGAGTGCGGCCCGGTCATCTACTCGTGCGTCAGCGACGCGGGTTGCCCGGCGGGCTCCTACTGCCAGGAGTTCACCGTCGAGAACGAGCCGTGGCCGATGAGCTTCTGCACCGATCCGCGTACGGGCTGGCCGATGGAGTTTGACAAGTACTGCGCGCCGCGCAGCGGGACTTGTCCGCCGGAGGATGGATAGTTGTTTGAGTTGTGAGTTCTGAGTTTTGAGTTGGGAGTGGGTGGGGCGTGTCGCTGCCCCTCCTCCCCGGTCACCCGAGCGGAGCCTCCAGCGGAACGTGGGAGGCGGAGTCGAGTTGCGCGCCCAAAGGTCGAAGTGCCCTTCGACTCCGCTCCCGCCGCTCGCGTGCCGGGAGCTACGCTCAGGGCGAACGGTGCATGCCTCCTCAGGGTCACAC
>JBMNNX010000086.1:0-22687 GCA_050942745.1 Myxococcales bacterium | reverse complement strand
TTCCGCCGGGTGCGGGTCTACACGCTCATCCTCTCGCCGCGGAAGGCCGGGACCCTCACCATCAAGCCCGGCAGGCTCATCGCCAAGGGCAAGACGTACGAGACCGGGCCGATCAAGGTGAAGGTCCTCCAGGCGAGCCAGGCCCCACGGCGGCCGGCGCCCCAGCCCCAACCCCAGCAGCCCCCGCGGCCGGCCAACCCCTTCGGCCTCATCGACTCCTTCCCCGACGACCCCGACCAGCTCCTCGAGCAGTTCTTCGGCGGCGGGGTCGGCCACGACAGGCCGACCAGCGACAGCGACATCTACCTGCGCAACCACGTCAACAAGCGACAGGCCTGGCTCGGCGAGCAGATCACGCTGTCGACCTACCTCTTCTCGCGCGTGGACATCAGCGGCGTCGATGGAATGCAGATGCCCAAGCTCGACGGCTTCTGGGCCGAGGACATCGAGACGCCTTCGCAGATAAGCGGCGAGCTGAAGATGATCGACGGCGAGCCGTACCGGGTCTTCCTGCTGCGCAAGCGCGCCCTCTTCCCGATCAAGTCCGGCAAGCTCACCATCGACCCGGTCGAGGTAGACGTCACCACGGGGTTCAGCCTGGTCTTCTCGGGGCGGAAGGTGCACCGCGCCTCGCAGCCGGTGACGATAGAGGTGCTGCCCCTGCCGCCGGGAGCGCCGGCCGGGTTCGAGGCTGCCAACGTCGGCCAGTGGCGCCTGAAGGCGGAGGCGACGCCGACCCGCGTCCAGCTCGGCCAGCCGATAACCCTGCGCGTCACCCTCGAGGGCAGCGGCAACGTGCGAAACGTCGCGGTCCCCAAGCTGCCGCCGATCAACGGCTTCAAGAGCTACGACCCGACCACGAGCGAGAAGATCTCCACCGCGAAGGGTCGCTACGGCGGGCGCCGCACGCTCGAGTACCTGCTGATGCCGACCCAGACCGGGACGTTCGAGATTCCGCCGCTCGTCTTCAGCTACTTCGACCCCGCGACCCGCGACTATCGCCAGGCCGCGAGCGAGCCTATCCGGGTCGAGGTCGAGGCGGGCCAGATGGCCGCCGGCGGCCAGACCGGCGCTCACGCCGCAGCGGGTCCGGCCGACAGCGACCACGCCGTCAATCTTCTCGCCGGCTCCGGCTTGCGGCCGCTGCGCTACAAAGGCGAGCTGTCGCGCCCGACGGTCCCGCTCTACCGCAAGCCCTTCTTCCTGCCGGTCGCCGCCTCCCCGCTCGTCCTCTGGATCGGCCTGACAGCGTTCGGCCTGTTGCGCAGCGCGGTGCGCCAGCAAGACGAGGGAGCGCGCAAGCGCAAGGCGGGCGCCAGGACGCGCCGGCGGCTGCGGACGGCGAAGGGCCTGATGAAGGCGGGCAAGCCCGATGCCTTCTACGCCGAGGTGAGCCGCGCGCTGAACGACTACCTCGCCGACAAGCTCGGATCTCCGGTGGCAGGCCTCACGCGCCCGGAGCTCGCCTCTCGGCTACACGCCGCGGGCGCGCCGCAAGAGCTCGTCGCCCGCCTCGGCGCGGCGCTCGACACCTGCGACGCGGGACGCTTCGCCCCCGGAGCCACGGAGGGCTCGACGATGAAGAGGGTGCACACCGAAGCGCTCGAGGTGATGGATGCGCTCGAGGCGATCCGCCTGCGGCCGGCCGACGGCGGGGAGGAGCGGCGATGAGGCACCTCGTCCTAGCCGCGGCGCTGCTCGCGCTCGCCTCGCCCGCCTTTGCCGCGGTGGCCCAGCACTACACGCCTGCCGAGGCCGAAGTCGTCTTCCGCGCCGCCAACGAGGCGTGCATGCGCGAGGACTACGAGACCTGCGTCGAGGGCTACGAGCGGCTCCTCGAGGCCGGCTTTTCGGGCGCGGATCTCTTCTTCAACCTCGGCACCGCGTACCTGCGCCAGAACAAGGTCGGGTGGGCCGTCCTGCACCTCGAGCGCGCGCTGCGGCTCGACCCGGGAGACGCCGACGCGCGGGCGAACCTCGAGAAGGCGCGCCGCCTGCGCGTCGACAAGCTCGTCGGCTCGCCCGAGGAGCCCGCGGGCTCCGAGCCCCTCACCTCGAGGATCGTCTTCCACACGCGGGGCGAGCGCTGGAGCCTCGCCTTCCTGGTGCTCTGGACGGGAGGCTGGATGCTCGTGCTGCTCAGGCGCTTCGTCTCCTCGAGCGGGCGGCGCGGGGCGATGGTCGCCTTCGGGTGGCTCGCCGTTGGGCTGTCGCTGCCGTGCGCGGTGGTGACCGCCGCCCACGCCTACGTGGCCGAGAGCGCGCGCGACGCCATCGTCGTCGCGCCTGCGCTGCCGGTGCGCGAGGGACCGGACGCGAGCATTAAGCCTGCCTTCGAGGTCCACGAGGGGCTGAAGGTGCGCCTGCTCGATCAGCAGGGCGCCTTCACTCGCATCCGCCTGTCGAACGGCCTCCAGGGGTGGATTTCGGCCGACGGCGTGGTCGAGATCTCTCCCGGCTGATCCTGCTGGCCAAGCGTGCGGGTGCCGCGGAAGGCGCGCTGCTCGTCCCTTCCGCGGCGGGTACCCGCTCTGCCCGTGCCCTCTCGCGCGCACGCGCGAAGGGCCTGTCGGGAAGGACAAGCCCTTCGGCGAGCGGCCGATAGGCGGCGAGCTATGCCCTGCTCTCGGCCGGCCGGTGCACTGGGACGGCCTCGCGCCGTTCGCGCCGCTCGCGCCTGCCGAAGCCGATCAGGCCGCCGAGCACCGCGGTCACCAGCGAGAGCACCATCGAGGCGAAGATGCCCCACAGCGCGCCGGTGCCAGCGCCGATGAGCGTGGCGCCGAGCTGCGAGCCGATCTGCGGCTGTCCGGTCGCGCCGGCGATGCCGCCCAGGATGCCCGTCAGCAAGGCGCCGGCGAAGAAGAGCGTCACCACTTGATAGAGCGCCCAGACCACCGCGCCGTGCAGCCCGGCCGAAGTGCGAGTCATCAGCCGCGAGCCCCGGGCTGCCGTCCACCCGCCGAAGAACAGCGAGATCAGCGGGACGATGAACAGCCAGATGCCCAGCCCGATGGCCGCGCCGCCCGCAATCATCGGATTCTCGGGGTTGAGCGACGAGACGACACCGGCGAAGCCGAGCACCGTCAAGATGAGGGTGATGCCAAGTGCGACGAAGCTACCTGCGAAGATTGCGCTCCACCTGAAAGGAGGAGCCAAGGCTGCGTTCGAAATTGGGAGATTCGTGGCCTCCCCCGGGGCCGTTTGGGTCGTAGTCCTGTCCACGGTGAGACCTCCGCTATGCCTAGAGGCTGTGCACCTGCTGGACGAAATGCCTGATTGGGCGCCGGCTGGGCGGGCGAACAGGCAGCAATCGACGCGGGGCGACGCCGCCGCGGTTGTCGGCGGGTCCGGGTTCACCTAGAATCTTTCGCACTATTCGCGACAAACTCGATGCCTTCGACCGACCCCACCTTCCGCGTGCTCCTCGTCGATGACGAGCCCGTCATCCGCGAGCTCGTGCGCACGATGCTGACTACAACCTCGGTCGAGGTCGAAGTCGCCGCCGACGGCGTCGAGTGCCTCAAGGCGGCCAAGAGCCGCCCCTTCCACCTGATCCTGCTCGACATCGTGCTGCCGGGGATGGACGGCATCACCGTCTGCCGCCTGCTCAAGAGCGATCCGGGCACCGCCCGGGTGCCGGTCTACATGCTCACCGCCAAGGCGAAGGCTCGCGACGTCGAGACGGCCAAGCGCGCTGGCGCCGACGGCTACATCAACAAGCCGTTCAAAGGCGCCGAGCTGATGGACCTGGTCGAGTCGCTGCAGCGGCAGGTTGCCGGGCAGTAGTCGCAGGACGACCGCTCGCCTTTCGGCTTCGAGCCAGCGGCGGCGCGTCCGACTGCCCCGAGCGGCCTTGCCCCCGTTGGCTCAAACCATGCTCGCGGTCGGCCGTCGCCGCAGTCCGCCACTGCTTGCAATGTGGGTCAAAAGGCGCCAACACTTCGTCCGGCGCCGGCATGTGGCGCCCGAGGACGCGAAAGACCGCGCTTCGCCCGCCTCGCGCGCCCGGCCTGACTTTCATTCGTCTTTTCAGCAGGTTGGGGCGAGAAGGCCCCGCGGGGGCGTGCCAGTTGGCGGCCAACGGATGTTATCCCCCTCGCGGGGTGTGCGCCATTCTTGCCTGCCTCGGGCCAAATCTGGTAATCAAGCGACCTATTACGGTTTTTCGGCCACCGAGGTCGGTGCTCGCCGAGATTTCGCCTCCTTTGGAGCCGGAGCCTCTTTGCTCTGCTACCGCTGCGGAAGCCACGTTCCTGATGGCAGCGAAGCCTGCGGCGCCTGCGGACAGAAGTTCTCGTCCGGCAACCTGCGCCAGGCTACCGGTACGTTCTCGCGCCGCAAGCTCGCCGGTGTGCAGGTCGATGGCGCCCCGTTCAAGACGGGCGACCTGCTCGAGAACCGCTACCTCATAAAGGACGTCGTCGGCGCCGGCCCGCTCGGCTACATCTTCAAGGCCCAGGACAAGGAAATCGACGTCGAGGTGGCACTCAAGGCCATCTCCCCCAAGCTCCTGCAGTCGCACGAGGAGCGGAAGACCTTCGCCCGCGAGGTGCGCCTCGCTCGCAAGCTCTCCCATAACAACCTCGTGCGCGTGTACGAGGATGGCGAAGCCGACGATCGCCCCTTCTACACGATGCAGTACCTCGACGGCCTGACGCTGCGGCGGATCATCGACCTGCGCCGCGAGAAGAACCAGTTCTTCGCGCTCAAGGAGGTCGAGCCCATCTTCGGCCAGGTGGCCGCAGGCCTCGACAACGCCCACAAGCTCGGCCCGCACAGCAACCTCAAGCCCGAAAACGTCATCGTCCTGCCGGACTTGCTCAAGCTGACCGACTTTGGCCTGGGCCTGGCCATCCCCCGGCTGCCGTTCGCCGCGGCGCAGCGGGCCAAGGGCGGACACCGATATCTGGCCCCCGAGTACACCGCCGGTCACGAGATCGATGGGCGCGCCGACGTCTATTCGCTCGGCGTGATCTTCGGCGAGATGGTGGCGGGCGCCTTCCCCGACGCCGGCGCGATCCCCGAGCTGCGCAAGAAGAACCCCGAGCTGCCCGTCGAGGTCGAGTCGATCTACGGCCGCGCGGTCAACGAGAACCCGACCGCGCGCTTTGCGACGCCCGGCGAGCTCTTTGCCGCGCTCAGCGAGTTGACGGCAAAGCTCGCGAGCGCCTCGCCCGGCACGCCGGCAAGGCCAACGAGCCCGCGCGCCGAGAGGCCGCCCGCGGCCGCCCGCCGCCCGTCGCCTCCGCCCCCGCCGGTCGAGCTGCCCAAGCCGAGCCCGACGCGACGCTCTCCGCCGGCTCCGCCCGTGCCCGAGGCGCGGCGCGAACCGGCCTTTGCCTCGCCCGCCGCCGGAGTCGCGACGAGCACCGAACTCCCCCCCGTCGCCAGCGTGCGCGAGCGGCCTCGGCGCGAAGCGAGGCCCAAGCAGAAGAGCGGCACGGGGCGCCTGCTCAGCCTTGCGCTGATTGGAATCGTTGCTGGCGGAGGCGGCGGCTACGCGCTGTTGAGCTACCTCAACCACCCCGCGGTCATCGAGGGGACGCCTCCCGGGCCGAAGCCTGTCGTAACGCCGCACGTGCCGGTCGACGCAGGCTCCCTCCCGGTCCAGGATGCCGGCACCGCCGCGGCTGCGATCGCCGACGCCGGGGTGCAGGCCGCGCAGCCACCTTCCGACAGGGCCGATAAGGTCAACGAGCAGGACGAGACCAAACGCAGGGCCGAGGAGCTGAGGAAGGCCGAAGAGGAGCGCAAGCTCGCCGAGGCGAGAGCCGAAGAGGAGCGCAAGCGCAAACAGGCGCGGGAGAAGGCCCAGGCGACCGAGGTTTCGCGCAAGCCGACGTGCCCGGGAGGGATGCGCCTTGTCCCCGCGGGTTCCTTCAAGATGGGCGCGGCGCGCAACGACCCGATGATGGGTTTCGACGAGAAGCCTCTCGCCAACGTCCAGGTCGACGCCTACTGCATCGACTACTTCGAGTATCCGAACCGGCGCGGGGCGATGCCGCAGACCAACGTCACCTTCCAAGCGGCCGAGAAGGCTTGCAAGGCGCACGGCAAGCGCCTGTGCACCGAGGAGGAGTGGGAGCGCGCGTGCAAGGGCTCGGCTGGCCTGCGCTTCCCCTACGGAGCCAATTTCGACGCCGAAGCCTGCAACACCGAGGACGCCAGCGGAGAGGATCGCCCGGTCGCCGCCTCCGGCACCTTCTCGCGCTGCCGATCGGGTTACGGAATCGCCGACATGTCGGGCAACGTCGCCGAATGGACCTCCTCTAAGTACAACGCCGACCTCGAGGATCGCACGCTCAAGGGCGGAGCTTCGGATCGCCCCGACTACGCGACGCGGTGTGCCTCCCGCAAGAACGGGGCGCCCGGCACTCGCAGCGACCGGATCGGCTTCCGCTGCTGCGCCGCCCCGAAGTAAGCGACCTGCGCGGCAAGAAGGAGCTCTCGATGCGCATGCTTCTGCTCAGCATCGCGGTCCTGCTTGCCTTCCCGCTGCGTGCCGCGGCGATCGACGCGGTCGTCGTCAAGAGCGCCGACCTTGGCCCCTACGCCGCGGCGGTCGCCGGGTTCTCGGCCGAGTTCAAGGGCCACGTCTCCGAGTACAACCTGGAGAACAACGCCGAGGGCGGGGAGAAGATCCTTGCCAAGGTGAAGCAGGCCAGTCCGGCCGTCGTGCTCGCCATCGGCCCGCTCGCGGCCAACGCCGCCAAGCGCGCGCTCGACGAGATCCCCGTCGTCTTCGTGATGGTCCCCAACCACGAGAAGTACGGGCTCAAGGGAGGCACGGTCACCGGCATCGCGCTGTCGCGACCGGTGAAGACGCAGCTCGAGACGCTCAAGGCCCTCGCGCCGGCCACGCGACGGGTCGGCGTGGTCTACAACCCGAAGTACTCCAAGTCCGTCATCGAAAGCGGCGTGAGCGCAGCGCGTGGCATCGGCCTCGAGCTCGTCTCGGCGCGTATCGACAGCCCGGAGGAGGTGCCCACCTCGCTTCAGGCGCTCTCGGGCAAGATCGACGCGCTCTGGATGATCGCCGACCGCTCGGTGGCGACGGCCAAAGGCGTGCAGGCCATCATCGACTTTTCGTTGCAGAACAAGGTCCCGCTCTTCGCGCTCTCCGAATCTCAGGTGCGAGACGGCGCCCTCGTCTCGCTCTCGCCAAACTTCACGAACATCGGCCAGCAAGCCGGCCGGCTCGCCAACCGCATCGTCCTCGAGAAGGTTCCGGCCGGTTCGCTTCCCGTGGCGATCCCCGAAGGGCTCGACATCGCGATCAACCTCTCGACCGCCAAGCGGATTGGCGTCGAGTGCAACCTGGCCCTCGAAATCTTCAAGTACGCGGCCAAGGCCGGCTACCCCATCCGCGTCTTCGAATAATCCTCGGCGGCCGGCTCTCGCCGCGCCGACCCGCGGGCGAACGGGCCCTATGGGCTGGGGCGCGACCGCGTGCGTTCCCCCACGCCCTCGGCCGAGCCATGGCCTCGGGCGAAACGGCCGCTTCCGCGCCCCGAGCCGGGCCGCCAGGATGAGCAGGTCGCGAGGGTGGCGCTCGCCCGCAAACAAGCCAGAGAAGCGCTTCAGCTCCCCGCGGCCGCTCGCTCAGCAGGAGGCTATTCGCCTTCGGCCGCTCGAAGCTGCCGGGCGAACACCGAGGCCAAGCCAAAGGCGATGGAAAGGCGTGTGTGGAAGTCGTCCGGCGCCCGCGGGCGTCTCTGGTCCCGCGGGAGCGCCCGCCCTGGCCCGGGAGCGTGGCCTCGCGCCGGCGAAGGGCTTGACCGAACGGCATGCCTCGCCTTTTCTTTCCGTTCACTCGCAAACAAGGAGCCCGGCCTTGGACCTGAGCCGCGTCACCATCGTCCTCGACAAGGTGCGTCACCCCGACAACCTTGGTAGCGCCCTCCGGGCGATGAAGAACTGCGGCCTCTCGCGCATCGTCCTCGCCGATCCGCACACGCACGACTTCGAGCGCGCCCGCAAGATGGCCACCGACGCCGACGATCTGCTCGATCACATGATCGTGGCGAAGGACCTGGCGAGCGCGGTCGCGCACGGGACGATGGTCGCAGGCACGACCTCACGCACTCCCGAGGGGCGCCCGACCCTGCGGCTGTGCGACTTCGTCGCCAAAGCCTCGGCCGAGACCGACGCGGGCGGAGAGGTGGTCATCGTGTTCGGCAACGAGCAGCGCGGCCTCTCGGACGCCGAGCTCGATCACTGCCACCTCGTCGTCAACATCCCCACCGCGCCCGCCAAGTCGTCGATCAACCTCGCGCAGTCGGTGATGCTGGCGGCGCACGAGTGCTTCCTCGCGTCGCTCGAGCCGCGCAAGCCTCTCGAGAGGCCCCCGCCGGCGAACGCACGCCTGCTCGAGACGCTCTACGCGAAGATGCGCTCGGTGCTCTTGGAGGCCGACTTCCTCAACCCCCAGAACCCGGACGCCATCCTCTCGGAGCTCAAGCGCCTGCTCGAACGCGCCTCGCCCTCGCAGCGCGAGGCCGAGCTGCTGCTGACCGCCTTTCGGCACCTCGAGCGCGCTCTCCGCGTGCGCTCCTGAAGAGCGGCGCCCGCACCCTCGCGGCCAAGCCGCCCGCGGCGGCGCGCGGCGGCTCGCCCCCCGGGTACACGAACAGCGCGAGCCTCGCCAACTGGCAGGCTGCGCGCTGGAGGTCGGCGCGAGCTTCGACAGATACGGCAGGAGCCGAGCCAAGGCCCGGCTCCTCAGAACTTCGAGCGAGTGCTCGCCAGCTACGCTGCCGCGGCGGCGGGCTCGTCCTTGATCCCCATCTTCTCCTTCCAATGGGTCTCGCACAGGCCGGCCTTGTGCTGCGGCTTGGTGCACTTCTCATGCATGCAGCTATCGTAGCGCGCGTGGCCGAGCTTGCCCTTGCGCCAGTGCTGGTAGTGGAAGTAGCAGTAACCCTTCGCGCGGTACGGGCGCTTGCAACCCTCGACGGTGCAGGCCTTCTTGCCGTTGCCCTTGGCGGCGCGCTTCCACTTCTTCGCCTGGGTGCCCTTGTGCTTCTTGGTCGTCTCTGCCACGGCTGATCTCCTTGAAACCCGCCCCTCTGCGCGCGCCCTTCGCACGGCCGGGGGAAGCGGGTTAAGTAACCGACGAAGGGGGTTGGTTTCAACCAGAAACAGTGCGCCCCCGCTCGCGGGGCAAGGCAGGGGCGGGGCTCACGGAGGGCGCGAAGGCGGGGCAGAGAGCGAGGCCGCGGCGACTCCTACGGCCGGCGCATCGCGATGAACAGCGTCTCGGCCCCTCGGCGCACCACGAGCCGGACGGTCTCGCCGCGCCTGGTCTTGGCGAGCGCCTGCAGGAGCGAGTTGGGCGCGTAGATGTTGTGCTCGTCGACCTTGAGCAGCACGTCGCCCTTCTTCAGCCCCGCCCCCTCGGCGGCCGAGCCTTTCCGCACGTTGGAGACCTGGGCGCCGATGGGCAGAGCGAGCCCCGCGGAGCGCGCCGCAGGCACGTCCACCCGCCGCACCGCGAGGCCGACGTCGTCGGGCTGCGCCCAGCTTACCTGCGGCTCCTCGCTGGGCATCGGGGCGAGCGAGACCATCAGGTGCACGGCATGCCCCTGGCGATTCAGGCTGACCGCGGCCTGCCGTCCCGCCCCTCCGACCGCCGCGAGCCAGCGCAGCCGCTGGGCGTCGTCGACCCGCACGCCGTCGAAGCTGGTGATCACGTCGCCGACCTTCAGCCCCGCCTCGTCGCCCGGCGCCCCGCGGACGATCTCGGAGACGACCACCCCGGCCAGCGTCGGCGGCAGGCCCATGCCCCGAAGCACCTGCGGGCTGAGGTCCTCGACGCTTATCCCGATCCAGCTTCGGGAGACCTTGCCCTCGGTCAACAGGGGCATCAGCACCTGCTTGGCCATGTTGATGGGGATCGCGAAGCCGATGCCTTGGCCCACGGCGTTGACCGCGTTGGCGATGCCCACCACCTCGCCGCGAGCGTTGAGGATGGGGCCGCCGCTGTTGCCGGGGTTGATGGAAGCGTCGATCTGCAGATAGTCGTAATAGCCGTCGCGCCCGGCGGGCATCACGTCGGTGCGGCCTTTGTAGCTGACCACGCCCACGGTGACCGAGTGGCTCAGGCCGTACGGGTTGCCGATGGCGACTATCCAGTCGGCGACCCCGATCTCGTCCGAATCGCCGAGAGGAAGGATCGGGAAGTCCTCGCGGTCGGCGTCGACCTTGAGCAGCGCGATGTCGGTCGGAGGGTCGGCCCCGATGACGCGGGCGGGATACTCGCGGGTCACCCCGTCGATCTTCAGGCTGACCTTGACGCCAGTGACGTCCTCGATGACGTGGGCGTTCGTCACCAGGTAGCCCGCCGGGTGGACGAAGAAGCCAGAACCGAGTCCCTTCTGCGACTCGTCTTCGGGATCGAGGAAGCTCTGCGCCATCTCCTCCGAGCTCTCCGGGGCCTGCACGGTCGAGATGGAGACGACCGCGTTCATCGCCTTCGTGGCGATGGAGCTCAACTCGGGCAGCGAGGACGCCTTCTGCGTCCGGGCGGCGCCGCCCGCCTCCTGCCAGAGCGGACTTGCGTGGGATGCAACCGGTACGACCAGCAATGCCCCGATGGTGAGATAGGTCGCCAGCGCCATCCGCCCGCCTCCACCGAAAGCTTACGGATGGCAAACGGGCGTAACAACGCGTGGTTGCTTAGAGCACGAAGAAGGTCACCGCGAGGATCGCCAGGGCGAAGATCCCGACGCCGACGACGATGAGCAGAGGAATCAGGTTCTTCCAGCCCCCGTTGGCCATCCGCTCTCTGAAGGCGGCGGAGAGGCTGGCGGGCGCCTGATCGCGCTCGTACGCCGCCGCGGGCGCGGCCTCGGCGCCGACCTCGTCGTCCGCGGCCAACTCGTCGCCCTGCTCGCCCTCGTCGGCGCCCTCCGATTCCTCTTCCTCATCGGCTGCGCGCTCGGGTTCCGGCTCCGGCTCCGGCTCGGGTTCCGGCTCCGGCTCGGGCTCGGGCTCCGGCTCGGGCTCGGGTTCGGGTTCGGGCTCGGCACCCGGGGGCTCCGGTTGAGGCTTCAGGCGCTCCTTCGGCTGGCTGGGGATGGGTGCAGGAGGCGGCTCGTCGGGGAGGACCGGCGCTTCGCGGATCTCGGAAGGATCGAGGTAGAGGATGCGGATCGAGCCGATCTCGATCTCGTCGCGATCGTGCAGCTGCTGAGACTGGACGCGCTTGCGGTTGACCCGCACACCGTTGCGGCTGCCGAGGTCGTCGATATAGGTGCCGGTCCAGTCGCGGCGGATGCTCGCGTGGCGGCGGGAAACGAGATCGTCGTCGAGCAGCAGATCGACGCCCGCCTCTCGGCCGACGACGAGCTCGCGGCCGTGATGCAGCTCGAACCGCTTGCCCTCGAGCGGGCCATTCATCACCCGCAGCGTCGGCCCGTCGCCTGACGAGAGGTTGCGCAGCGCGTCCTTGACGACCCGCTTGGCGACGTAGGCGGTCTTCTCGTTCGGGTCGGCCACGGCGAGGTCGGCGACGCGATCGAAGCTGACATCGAAGGGACCGATGGCGATGACGTCGCCGTTGCGCAGCAGCCGCTTCTCGCCGGCCGGCAGGCTCACGCCGTTGACGCGCGTGCCGAACGAGCTGCCCAAGTCCTCCAGGAAGTAGAGCGCCCCCTCGCGCACGATGCTCACGTGGCGGCGCGAGACGACCGGCTCATTGAGCACGAGGTTGCAGCTCTTGTCGCGACCGAGGATGACCTGCTCCTCGTTGAGCACGACCTCCTCGGGAGCGGAGTTGCCCGTCTGAGCCTTGGATTTGACGAGAAGCCTGATTGGCATTGGTCCGCGCGCTGCCTGGAGACGGCCTCCTCGGGCCGCCGGGGAGCTACTCCTCTGCTTCCTCTTCGAGCAGCCGCGCGCACATGTCGCGCTCGGCGCTCATCTGCTCCTCGGTGGTGTAGCTGAGGCACTTGCGGCAGTGGGCGTCGGCCTCGGAGTTGTTGGCGTGACGCCGATGGATCTCGGCGAGCTGGCAGTGACAGAGCCCGAATCGACCGTCGATGCGCAGGCACTTCTTGAAGTGCCGCTCGGCCTCGGGCAGCAGGCCCTTCTCCTTCTCGGCCAGGCCCAGCTTGTACAGCGAGTAGGGCGAGGCCTCGTTGTCGGCCTGGTCCTTGATCTCGCTGAGGTGCGGCGAGGCGAGCGCGCAGTGGCGCGCGGCGCTGCTCAGGTTGTTGCGGCACTCGGCGTGGCTCTCGTCGAGAGCGATGCACTGCTTGTAGGCCTCCTGGGCCTCGCAGTGCTTGCCGGCGCCCTGGTAGGCGCGCCCGAGGTGGAAGAAGGCGCTGACGTAGCGCGGGTCGAGCTCGACCGCGCGGGTGCAGAAGCGCACCGCGTCCGCGAAGCTCTTGTCGACGATGTCGAGCATGCACAGGTCGTGGTACGGGTCGGCGACGTTCGGGTTGACCTCGATGACCTTGTCGTAGCAGACCCGCGCGTCGGCGCCCCTCTCGAGCCGCAGCAACGTCAGGCACAGGTTGTAGCGGGCCTCGATGTAGCCGGGGTTGACCTTGAGCGCGTTGACGAACGCGTCGTGCGCCCTCCCGTACGACTTCTCCTGAAGGTAGATGTACCCGAGGTTGTTGTAGGCCTCGGCGAAGTCGTTGTTGAGCCTCAGGGCCTTGATGCACAGGTCCTTGGCCTTGTCGTAGTTCTCGCGCTTGATCCAGACCAGGCACAGGTTGTTGTACGGCTCCGGATAGTCCGGGTTGTACTCGAGGGCGAGCTCGAAGCGGTGCTGCGCCTTGTCGAGCAGCCCCTGCTCCAGGTACTGCGTGCCGTAGGCGTTGTGCTCGGAGGCGAGCGGGTGGATGAGAGTTGCGGTCTTGCAGGCGGCAAGGCCCAGGGCGGCAGTGGAGAGAACGATGGCGAGGCGTCTCATAAGGCGGGGGATCTTACGGGGCGCTTCCGATGCGGTCAACGCCGCGCTCGGCCGCCTGACCGCTACCAAGTCCTTTCAACGACTAGGGATTCTTGATCTAGACTGGCGGCCATGAGCTCGACCCTAAGGCACGTCGCGAGGCGCGGTTCCCTGGCTCTCACCCTCTCCCGGACGGCGCTCGTCGCCCTGGTGACGCTCTGGGCTGGCAACGCGCTGGCGCAGTTCACCAACAAGACCATCGGGTTTCAGGCGGGCTACGTCGGGGTCGACAAGGCCGCCCTGAAGGTCGCGGGCGGCCCGGTCCTCGGCATCGAGTCGACGCTCTACCTCGACAACGGCTTCGACCTCGCCTTCCGCGCGGTCGCCGGGATCCACAAGGACCAGATCACCGAGAAGAACGCCGTCGGCGTCTTCCCGGCGATCGGCTTTCGCTACCTGCTCAGCGAAGAGGACGTGCGGCCCTACCTCGGCCTGAACATCGCCTACCTGCGCTTCTTCGGCGCCGACTCGATGCCCAACCCCAACCTCGTCGCGCTCGCGCCGATGGCCGGGCTCGAGTACTACTTCCGGTCGAACACCGCCCTCGGCATCCAGGCCGAATACCAGGGCATCATCGACATCCCGAACGGCACGCTCACCAACGCCTTCGCCGCGGTCGCGCGCATCCTCTGGGGATTCTGAGGCCGGCTCGCGAGAGCCACCCGCTTCGCTGACAGCCGACTCTCGGCTCGCAACCGGCGCGACGCGCATCGGCTCGCGCCGTCGTGCGCGGCCCCGCAACTCGCCCGGCTGCAGTCCGCTGCGCCGCGGCTCCGCGGTTGTCACGCAGGCAAGCCCCCCGGCCTTCCCCTACCATCCGCGCCGAATTCGACCAGACATCCACCGGCCTCGCCGAGCGTTCCCCGCCGGGCGAGCGCACTCGGCCCGCCGACGTCCCCGCTGGTTCAACCAACTGTCAGATAGTCGATTGAGCCCTCGCAGCGCGCTCAATCTTCGCTTTTCTCTTCCCATCCGGGGTGCACCATCGGGGACCTAAGCCACCCGCTGGGGCGCTGCCGGGCCTGCCGGCTGCCCTTCTCGGGGCTAGGGACTGCAGCAACTGCAACTGGGGGAAAGGCCAAGGCAGCGCAACCGCAGGCACCCGAGGACGAGACACCTGCACGGCGTTTCGCCGCTTGCGCCACGCTTCGGAGGGGACATGGGACACGACATCCACTTCCTGACCCGGCTCGAGCGGCTCTCGGACGAGGAGCACCTCGAGCTGGCCAAGTCGCTCTACCGCGACACCAGCCTGCTCAAGCACGTGCTCGGGCGCGCGCGGCTGCCCGAGGGCGCCGCGCGCGCCGCGATCTCGCTGGGCTCGGAGTCCGGCCCGTACCTGATCGTCACGCGCGACGGGCACTTCGTCACCTGCCTCGGCGAAGGCATGTCCACCGGCGACCTGCCGGTGATCGCGCGGGCGCACCTCGACGCGCTGGCGTTGGAGAACGCGGTGCTGCGCGAGCGGCTGCAGTTGGTTCGAAAGATGGCCGGCGGCCGCGAGGAGTCGCGCCTGATTAACATGCTCTTCCGCGGCCGCTACCTGAGCCGCGAGCAGTTCCTGGCGCTCTCGGCGCTACAGCCGACCTTCGCGCGCAGCCTGCCTTGGCTGCTTGCGGAGATCGAGGAGATGTTCATCGGGGTCCGAGCCGCGGTCATCGCAGCAACGTGCAAGCCTCCCGAGCGCCTCACTCACGCCCAGCGCGAGGTGCTCACCAAGACCTCGGCGGCGATGTGGGCCGCGGGCCACATCGCCCTGCTCTTGGCCAGCGGCAGGCGCGATGCGCTCGAGCAGGCGATGACCGTGGGAGAACCGAGCGAGCAGCTCCGCGATTCGCGCCGTCTCTTCGTGCCCGCGACGCGGTTCCCGGAGGTCGGCATCTTGATGCGCGCAGGGCTGGCGATCGCCAAGGTCGGCAAGCCCTGTCTCCCTGCGGCCAAACGGCGCTACCTCAACCGCAACGAGCTGTTCCATGGCTTCGAGGGCACTCTCGCCTTGCTCGCGCTCGGTGCCCGCCACCGCGCCCTGCGCGCCGAGATCTACAAGAGCTGCTACGAGAAGTTCGCGACCGAGAAGCCCGACGGCGCCCCGGGCTCGTTCCTCGGGTTCTTCGGTGAGAAGGGCGAGGAATTCCTCATCGACGCCGGCCGCGCCAACTACCAGGCACGAACCGCGCACCTCTCGCCCTCCTCGCCGTTTCGATTCCGATGCAAGGAGGACGTGCCGGAAGACCTGGCGATAGGGGCTCTTGCCACGTCCCCGCTGCCCATCGGAATGGACCTGGTGAAACCGGACGTCCTGCTCTCTGCCATCCCCGGGGCGGCTCGTCGCAAGCCCGAAGAGCTCTATCTGCCGGGCAAGCTGGTGGAGGCGTTGCCGAACCCGAACGAATACAAGCCCGAGGCGCTCGACGCCTGGTTCTGCCTGCGAACCATCTACGCCCGCGCGAAGGTCGAACCGGTCCACATCGCTCCCAAGCCGGCAGGCAACGCGCCCTGCACCTGTGGCAGCGGCAAGAAGTTCAAGCGCTGCTGCGGCCTGGCGGCCTGAAGGAAGTATCGAAGCGTCCTTCGAGCGATGACCGATCCCCAGCCCGACCGCCCCGGGATCAGGGGAAGGTTCCCGCGACCTCTCGAGCCCCGCGGCCGACCAACGGCGCGCTCGCCCGCGCGCCGGCAGGCTGAGCGGCAAAGCGATCGTCACGTCGAAGCCCGCGCGTGCCGGCAAGGCGCAGCCAGCGTGGGCAGCGCGGCGCGAAGCCCGGGCACCGGCTGTGGGCGACCGGGCGGCGACCCAATACTTCAAGAGAGCTGATGCCACCGATGAAGCCGAGCGCTGCGTCCGGTCCGGCGGGAGGCGACCGGAAGTCCCCGCGCCGGCACCTAATCGCCCTGCTCGTCATCCCCCTGTGCGCCATCTTCGCCACCGAGCTGGCGCTCATGCTGCTCCTCAGCTTCGTACCCTGGCGGATCTCCGACCTCGCCGTGAGCTTCATCGACAGCGTGGTCGTGGTGACGATCGCCTACGTCGCGATCTACATGGCGCTCTACCGGCCCTTTCTGGCCCAGGTCCGCAGGTGCCAAGCATCCGAGGAGGCGCTCGAGCGTTTGGAGGCCAACTACTACGCCATCTTCGATGCGCTCAACGACGCGGTCTTCGTCCACGACCCCGAAACCGGCCACATCCTCGACGTCAACGCGAAGATGACCGAGCTGTACGGCTACGCGCGCGAGGAGGCGCTCGCGCTGAGCGTCGAGGACCTGAGCGCGGGCGACTTCACGCAGACCAAGGCGCTCGATCGCATCCGCGCCGCGAACTGCGGCGAGCCTCAGGTGTTCGAGTGGCTGGCGGCGGGCAAGACCGGCCGGCTGTTCTGGGTCGAGGTCAGCCTCAGGCGCACCAGCATCGGCGGCAAGGAGCGCCTGCTCGCGGTGGTGCGCGACATCTCGGAGCGCAAGCAGGTCGAAGAGGAGCGCCTCGCCGCGCTCGCCGAGGCCGAGCAAGCGCGGGAGGAGGCCAACGCGCGCGCCCGCGAGGCCGCGACCATCCTCGCGGCCGTTCCCGACGGGCTGATGGTGCTCGACCGCCAAGGCACGGTGATCGAGGCCAACGAGGCGCTCGCCGCGCAGCTCGGTTTCGCGAGCCCGGCCCAGGCCCTCGGTCCGATAGCGAGCTACGAGGGCTGCCTCGACTTTCGCCACCCCGATGGCCGGCTCCTTCCGCTCGAGGAGTGGCCGCCGCTGCGAGCGCTGCGCGGCGAGAAGGTCGCGCTCGTAGACGTCCGCCTGAACCGGAGGGACGGCAACCTCGTGCTGTTGCAGGCGAGCGCGCAGCCGGTCGTGGACGAGAGGGGCGAGATTCGGCAGGCGGTCTGCGCCTTCCGCGACGTGACCAAGCAGCGGCAGCGAGCGCGCCAGCGCGCGGCCCTCACGGCGGTCGCCCAGGCGCTCAGCCAGCGGCTCGAGCTCGACGCGATCATCCAGACCGTGCTCGATCAGACCCTCGAGGTCCTCGGGGCCAGCTCGGCGAGCCTGTCGCTCGCCGACGACGCCCGCGGCGGGTTGACGCTCGCCGCGCAGCGCAACCTGAGCGCAGAGAGGGTCGAGCAGCTTCGCTTCGTCCCCTACGGCGCGCCCCTCCTGACCGCCCAGGCATTCGCCCGCCACGAGCTCATCGTGGTCCAGGACCAGGGCGAGCAGACGCCGCTCCTGGCGAGGGGCGAGCCGCGCGAGCCGTCCCGGCTCGCGGTCCCGCTGGTGGCCGCCGGAAGGCCTGTCGGCGTGTTGGTCTTCGGGCTGCGCGACGTCCGGGAGTTCTCGCCCGAGGACCTCGACACCGCCGCGCGCGTCGCCGATCTGTGCGGCACCGCCATCGAGAACGCCCGGCTCTACGAGGAGACGGTGCGGCGCACCGAGCAGCTCGAGGAGGAGCGGCTCCGCCGCGAGCAGTTCACCGCCGTGGTCGCCCACGAGCTGCGCGGGCCGCTGGGCGTCATCCAGGGCTACTTGAGGCTCCTCGGCCAGCGCGAGCCGCCGCCGTCCGACAAGCGCGAGCGCATCCTCGCCACCCTCGCCGAGCAGGTGCGCAAGCTCGACCGGCTCGTCGCCGACCTGCTCGACTTCTCGCACATCGAAGGCGGCAGGTTCTCGATAGAGAAAGGCCCGGCCGAGCTGGTCGGGCTGGCGCGCGGAGTCATCGACGCGCAGCGGGCGACCTCGACGCGCCATCGGCTGGTCTTCGAAGCGCCCGAGCCGACGCTGAACGGCATGTGGGACGCCGACCGCATCGAGCAGGCGCTCACCAACCTCGTCAGCAACGCCATCAAGTACTCGCCGGGCGGCGGCGAGGTGCGCGTGGAGGTGCGCCGCCGAGGCGGCGAAGCGCTCGTGAAGGTGAGCGACCAGGGGATCGGCATCGCCCGAGATGCCATCCCGCTGCTGTTTCAGCCCTACTCGCGCCTGTACCGCGAGCGGCAGGTTCGAGGTGTCGGCCTCGGGCTCTACATCACCAAGGGGATCGTCGAGGCGCACGGCGGCCGCATCGAGGTCGAGTCGGAGCCGGACAAGGGGAGCACGTTCTCGTTCACGCTTCCGCTGGAGTGACCGGTCGCGCGCCCGCAAAGACCGCGTAAGCTTTCACCTCGCGTCGAGCCGGTAGACCAGGTGCCTCAGCCCGGCGTGCACCGTCTCGCCGACTGCCCGCATTCCCAGCCGCCTGGCGACCCGCCTCGAGGGCTCGTTCTCCGGCCGGATCAGCGAGATGACGTGATCGAGCCCTCGCTCCTCGAAGGCATGCCGCACGACTTCGCGGGCGGCCTCGGTCGCATAGCCCTGGTGCCAGTGGCGCGGCAGCAGGTGCCAGCCGACCTCCACGTGCTCCAGGTCGTCGACCGCGCGCGGCGACAGCCCGCAGTCGCCGACGAAGTCGCCGGTCGCCTTCAGGCGCACCGCCCACAGCCCGAAGCCGCGCTCGCGGTAGCCGCGGCGCTGCCTGTCGAAGAGCTCGCGCACCTCCTCGCGCGCGTACGGATGCGGGAAGTAGCGCATCGCCTCGGGATCGGCGAACAGCTCGGCGAGCGCGTCGAAGTCCTCCTCGCGCAGCTCGTCGATGACCAGGCGCGGCGACGACAGCTGGAAAACGCCCATGGACACCTCGAGAAGGGACGGTCCCGTCCGGCGGCTCGAAGAGCGCCCAAGCCGCCGCGACGTCCGCGCTCGCAGGAGAAGTGGCTCGGCTCGCGGAAGTGGCCGGGCCGCTGCGGCGCTAACGGCGAAGCAGGTTCTCTTCAGGCGCCACCTTCGCCTCGGGAATCTCGAGGACGACGCGGCAGGTGGCGACCGCCCCGCCCTTGCGACACGGCTCCTCGACGACGATCCGTCGCCCGCTGATCTCGACGACCTTGCCGCCGCGCTTGCCCACGGCCGTCCCACGATCGACGACGTAGACCTTGCCGTTGGGAGCTTCGAGACCGGCGATGGGCGTCGTCATCCCGGTGACGAGCACCGCGACGCGCAGTTGGTCGACGTCGTACTCGCACAGCTTCCCGCAGGACGGCGGGGGCGGAGGGAGAACGACCTCGATCTCCTGCTTGAAGGGATCTCGGGCCGCCGGGCGCGCGGCGACTGGCTGCGCGACGGAGTCCTCGGGCGAAGTCGCCTTGGCTCGGGTGGCCGGTTCGGCTCTCGATGAAGGAGAGGCGAGAAAGAGAAGCGAGGCGGCACAGGCAGTGGCGAGGCGCAGCATGGAGGTCCCTCCGTCCGGTTCGAGTCTTTGCAGCCGATGGTACATCCGGCCGTTCCCCTGACCCCAGGCCCGCCAGATAGACGAGCGCTGGCCCCGTTCCTGGTCGCGGCCGTCGTTCGCGCGCCCCGTCGAGCGAGGCGGCCGGAGACGGCGCTACCCGCCTCGATGCGCGTGCAGGTGGTGCGCGTCTTCGCCGTGATCGTGCTCGTGCTCGAGCGCCTGGTGCTCGTGCGGGTGCGAATGCGGCCCGACGACCGGGAAAGGATGGGCGTGGTCGTGGTGCCCGTCGTCGTGGACATGGGCGTGCTCGTGCGCGAGCGCCTCGTGCCGGTGCAGGTGCCGATGCGACTCGCTGGCGTGCAGCGCGCCCCCCAGCCCGACGAGCAGCAACGCGACTACGAACGCGGCGCCCGGAGTCGGGGCGCCGAGGGCGAACGCGGCGAGCACGCCGACGAACGGCGCGGCGGCGAAGACCGAGGCGGTGCGCGCGGCGCCCATCGTCCTCTGGGCGCGCAGGTAGAGCTGCAGGCTTACTCCGAAGCCCGCCGCGCCTGCCGCGAGCAGCGTGAGGGCCTCGGCGAGCGCGGGCCAGGGCTCGCCAAGCGCGACGGCGACCGACGCCGAGGCGAGCGCGCCCATCAGCCCCTTCGCCGCCACGACCGATACGGGGTCGAGCTCGGCGAGCGCGCGTGAGAGCGTGTTGTCGAGCGCCCACAGCAGCGTCGCCAACGCGACCAGGGCCGCGCCCGTCGATGCGCGCCAGCCCGCGCCCCCGCCCAGGACCAGGCTGCCCGCGAAGATCAGCAGCATCGCCGCCACCGCCTGCCGCCCGACGTGCTCGCGGTAGACCAGCCGGGCGAGCAGCAGGGTCAGCGGCGCCTCGAGCGCGAGCAGCAGCGAGCCGCTCGCCGCGTCGGTTCCGCGCAGCCCGAGAACCAGCGCCGCCGGCGCGAGCACCGCGCCGAGCAGCGCCACCGCGACGAGCCGCGGCAGGAAGCGGCGCCGCAGCGGGGCCTCGACACCGCGGCGCACGAAGGCGAGCGAGGCCAGAGAGGCCAGGCCAGCCCCGAGGTAGAGCAGCGCCCCGGCGGCGAAGGTGCCCGCCTGCGCCGAGGCCTGCTTGAGGACCGGGGCGAGGGCGCCGAACAGCAACGCGGCGAGCCCGGCGAGCAGCGCACCGCGGGCCATCGGCGAAGTCCTTCGGCTGTCGGCTCCCGCGCTCTCAGCGTTCATGCGGCGAAGTCTATCCGCGCTTCCCCGGCGCCGGACGAGGCGCGCCGGGCGGCCCTCTTGGGCGTCGCTCACCGGCGACCTCACCCACTCGACCAGTCGATCGGCGCTACCCCAAAGGGCAGACGGCACCGCTCGACCAACGGCCTGCACCCTCTCGTCGAGCCGATCGACACTACCCATATGGGGAGTCGGTACCACTCGACCAACGACCTGCCCTCCCTCGACCAGTCGATCGGCACCGCTCGGAGAGGCGATCGGTACCGCTCGATCCACGACCTGCCCCCCTCGACCAGCCGATCGGCATCGCTCGGAAAGGCGATCGGTACCGCTCGACCAACGGCATGCGCCCCCTCGACCAGCCGATCGGCACCGCTCGAAAGGAGATCAGCGGCGCCGCAGCGGAGCCTCGACACCCCAGCGCACGAGGGCGAGCCAAGCCAGAGAGGCAAGGCCCACCCCGAGGTAGAGCAGCGCCCCGGCGGCGAAGATGCCCGCCTGCGTCGAGGCCCGCTTGATGACAGGGGCGAGGGCGCCAAACAGCAACGCGGCGAGCCCGGCGAGCAGCGCGCCGCCGTGGTTGCAGTGGCGCCCCGGCGAGACCAGACCTCAGAAGTAGGCCTTCAAGCCCAGGTAGCCGCCGCGGGGCAGTGCGCGGCTCGCCGGGCGTCATCGTCATGCCGGGCATCTGCTTCGGTCGCTCGCCGACGGGAAGGAACAAGCCGGCGACGAGCTCGGCCTCGTCGGCGATGGACCACACCAGCGACGGGTTCACGAGCGCGCTGGGATCGGCGAGGTTGGCGCCCGCGGCCAACGACAGCGCAATGATCGGAAGCAGCTCGTACCGCACGCTCAGCGCGCCGTAGTAGCGCCCAAGTGCCCAGATCTCCCCGCGCTGGAAGCGCTCGCCCGCGGCGATGGCAAGGTAGTCGCTCGGCTTGGTCGCGCCGAGCGTCTGCAGGTAGAGCTCGGCCATGACCGTGAGCCCGGCGGCGAGCTGACGGTCGACGCCGAGCGCGACGCGGGCGAACGCGCTGCCCTCGCGCGGGAAGGTCACGGTGCCCTCCCCTCTCAAGCCGAAGCCGCCCACGCTGCCCGCGGTGTCCAGCCCGATGACGGGCTCGCGTCGCACCAGCCCGGCCAGCAGGCCGACGTCGAAGAGACCGAAGGTCGCCTGGCCGTGCGCCGCGAGCATCGCGCCCTCGAGGTCCCAGCCGCCGCCGTAGGCGGCGAGGAGCGTCACCTTCCCCGACGGCCCGAAGTAGGCGTCGGCGCGGACCGCATCGACGCCGGGCTTGTGCTCGCGGTCGAGCGCGACGGGGGTGAACGGCGCGATGAGGTCCATCGGCGCGAAGAAGAACGTCGAGCCGAAGCTGATCGGCTGGCGCCCCGCCGTGAGCTCGAAGCTCGAGAGCCTCAGGCGCACCGAGGCCCGATCGATCCGCGCCTGCAGGCCCATTCCGTCCGCGAGCGTACGCGAGAGATCGACGGCCTGTGGCGGTTCGGCCGCGCCCGCGCCGGCCGCGGCGAGACCGAACGCGTTCGCACCCGCCAGCGCCGCGAGCTGCGGCTGCAGCTCCCAGGTGACCGATTCGCCCAGGCCCCCGCGAAGCTTCAGGCGCAGGTCGAGGATCCCTTCAGCCTGGTCGGGCCAGCCGCCGACGAACCAGGACTTCACCGAGCCGCCGAGCTCGGCGGAGCTGAAGCCGGGCTCATAGAGCTCGATGGCCTTCGCGTCCCCGCCGAAGGCGGCCGCGAGGACGGCTGGCGCCACGGCGAGAAGGCGCCTCATTTCCTCAGGTCCTCCTCGATCCGCCCGTCGACGAGCCTCACCACGCGCCTGGCGCGCTCCATGACCTTCGGGTCGTGCGTCGCGAAGACGAAGGTCACGCCCCGCTCCTCGTTCAACTGGCGCATCGTCTCCAGCAGCTCGGCCCCGGTCTTCGAGTCGAGGTTCGCGGTCGGCTCGTCGGCGAGCACGAGCGCCGGGGAGGCGGCGATGGCCCGCGCCACCGCGACCCGCTGCTGCTGGCCGCCGCTCAGCTCGTTCGGCCGGCGGTTCTCCAGGCCCTTGAGGCCGACCGCCTCGAGCATCGCCATCGCCCGCTCGCGCCGCTCCTTCTCCGGCACGCCCTGGAGCAGCAGGACCAGCTCGGTGTTCTCGTAGGCGCTCAATACCGGGATGAGGTTGTAGGCCTGGAAGACGAAGCCGAGCCTGCGCAGCCGCAGCTTCGCGACCTCGGCCGGGC
>JBMNNX010000417.1:0-4366 GCA_050942745.1 Myxococcales bacterium | reverse complement strand
CCCACCAATGCTGAGGCGCTTGCGCGGGAGAGGGGACTTTCACGTGCTCGCACGCAGTGCTTTCAGGGCAATCCGCTGTTCGTTCAAGGCCACAGCCGGCCAACGGGCCGGTCTCTCGCTCGGGTTGAACGGGCGTGCGGCGGCCGCGAAACCCTTCGGCGCTCCTGCCCAAGCTCTTGCCAAGAAAAGGGCGCCGGCAGAGAAGCCCGGCGCCCTTTCATTGTTCGCCTGTGCCGCACGGCGCAACCGGCGAGGGAGGACCTACTGAGCGAAGCTCCGCAGGAATTCGTCCCACTGCGTCGCGACGCTCCAGGTCGCTCCGGCGTCGTCGTAAGCGGGATCGGTCCCCGCATTTCGGCCGGGCAGGTAGATCGCCAGGCCGTTGGATCCCGGGTGGCTCGACTGCGCGCGGCTGTGGACCACGCTCGCCTCGACCTGCGCCGCGACCGCCTCGGCAGCCTGGACCAGCGCGGTCGGCGCGCCGGTCATCGCCGCGATTCGACCGGCAAAGTCAGCCAGATCGCGGTTCTCGTAGTCACTGAACGATTGGGTCGCACTCCGCGCGTTGCTGACGCTCGAGTAGAGCGAGGCGTTCGCCATGAGCTGGGCAGCAAAGCCGCTGATCGCCGCGTCGAGCTCTGGGATGGTGCTGAGATCGGTGAGTGCCAGGGTGGAGTTGTTCCAGCTCTCTGCGTAGTAGGAATCGACGATCGAGCGGCCCAGCGTCTCGGCGCTCATGTCGTAGTTGGCGGTCAGTCCCGGCAGGAAAGCGTCGTACGGCCAGCCGCTACCGGGCTCGACCTCGGACGAGGCGACGAGGTAGTCGGCGTACGGGGCGGTGGCCTTGGCCACCTCGTACATGCCCATCAGGCACGCGTCGAAGCCGACCAGGTCGAGCTTCCTGCCTGCCGCCTGGGTAATCGCCGACAGCGCGCGCGCATAGTCGCCGTTGGAGATGGAGATCCCTTCCGCGCTGTTGGTGTCGTCGTTCGAAAAGCCCCTGAGCAGCGGCGACTTCGCCGAAGCGCGCCAGCCGTCGCCATGGTTCCACACGATCAGCGCGTAGTGCTGCGAGGGGTAGTTCTCGATCACCCAGAGACCGAAGTCGCGCAGCGACTGCCAGCGGCCCATATCGACTTCGGCGCCGAGGCCGTGGCTCAGAACCTCGTAGCCCCCCCGGGTGATGCGCAGCATGCGGGTGTCGCCGTAGCCGCTCGAGTCCTGCAGGACGATGATGTTGACGTACTGGTTCGACCCGGCCACCTGCATCTCGGCGATGTCGTCGAAGCCCGCCGAGTCGAGGTTGTTGTCGCCGTTCATGAAGACCATGAAGGTCCACACGTTGCTGTTCGGGTCGGTCATGCAGCCGCCCATCCCGTCGTCCACATAGCCCGCGTCACAGAGGCACTCGTAGCCGTTCGGCAGCTCGGCTGCGCAGGTGGTCCTGTGCTCGATGCCGGTGTTCGCGCAGGGATTGGGCAAACACGGATCGTCCACACAGCCCTCTTCGTACGGGACGGTGCCCGCCGGGCAGACGCACTCGTAGCCGGTCCAATCGGCGTTGGCGGCGCACTCCGAGATGCCCGGGCACGAATCGTCGGCACACGGGTCGGTGCGCAGGCTGTACTCGAGCGTGTAGCTGCCGCCCAGGTCGTAGCTGTCGGCGAACAGGTAGTAGACGCCTGGGTCGACGAAGCCCGAGATCTCGGAGCCGCGGTTGTAGAAATCGATGTCGTCGTTGCAGGCGATCTCGGCGCTGGCGCTCGTGCAGGTGCCCTGACGCAGGCGCAGCACCGTGTCGTACCCGGTCATCGTGAACTGGTAGCGGGTGCGCGCCTGGGCGACGAAGGTGTAGACGCGGTCGGGACCGGAGTTCGTTCCACCGCAGCTTCCGCCGCCGTCGTCCCAGGCGTCATCGGTGCGGTCGGCGACGCTGCCCTCGCCGCTCAGCAGGATCGCGTCGCTGCAGCCCTCGCCCTCCCGCGGAGAAACCTGGCTCACGTTGACCGTGAGAGTGAAGGCAGCAGCGGCGTTGTCGTAGCCATCGACGAATAGGTAGTAGCTGCCTTCCGCCAGGAGGGCATTGATGCGCGAGCCGTAGTCGCTGCCGCCATCATCGTTACAGTACAGATCGGCGCCCGTGCAGCTCGAGCGCAGGTAGAGCACCGTGTCGAAGCCGCTGGTCTCGAAGGCGACGTTGATCGGCTCGGTGACCTCGAGCCGGAAGACGAGCTCGGAGCTGTCGTTCGACTGGCAGCTCGGCTGGTGTTCGTCTGCCGCGCCGACGGTCGTGAAGCTGTAGGTCCCGTCGGTGAGCTCGAGCGCGATCGCATCGTCACAGGTGGCGCCCGAGAGGCACTCGGGGGCCGAGGCGCAGTCGGGGTCAGCGCAATCGGCGAGCCCGTCGCCGTCCTCGTCGCCGGGCGTCGCGCAGTCCTCGGCTCCGGAAGCGGGCCGGTTGAAGGCGATCGACTCGAACTCCGTGGTGCAGCCGCCGGGGACCGGGGTCGACTGCCAGCTCGTGGAGTCGATGGTCACCTCGACGAAGGTCGCGTCGATGACCGTCGCGA
This sequence comes from Myxococcales bacterium, assembly GCA_050942745.1. Classification (GTDB taxonomy): domain Bacteria; phylum Myxococcota; class Myxococcia; order Myxococcales; family UBA5297; genus UBA10939. The sequence continues at coordinate 1,796 of JBMNNX010000417.1, read as the reverse complement.
TGAAGGTGCCCTCGACCTGGTCGATGACCACCCCGCCGCCGGTCGCGAAGAACTGCTGAGTGAAGGTGCCACTGGACGTGTCGATGTCGCCGAACAGGCGCAGGCACAGGCCGCACGTCGCGTAGTTCAAGTCGTCGCCCTGAAGCGTGTAGGAGCCCGGAGCGATGCCTTGCGCCAGCGCCCCGAAGCCCGCGTAGAGCTCGAACGCGATGAGGTCGTACGTGCCGTCGGCCGACGGCAGCGCGGCCTGCACGGCCATCGCGCTGTCCGGTGAACCCTCGATGGCGCCCGCGACATCCACTACTCCGTAGCTGCTCGGGAGCGTGCAGCTTCCTACGGTCCCGCCGACACAGACGCCGTCCGCGCAAGTCTCGCCAGCGCCGCAGCAGTCGAGACCGCACGGCGTTTCTCCCTCGCCGCAGCTCCCGACGGCCTCGACATCGACGGTGAGGGTGAAGTTGGAGGCGACGTTGTTGAAGCCATCGACGAACAGGAAGTAGGTGCCCGCGGTGAGCGCGGCTTCGATGCGCGAGCCGCGGAAGGTGCTGCCGCTGTCGTCGTCGCAGTACAGATCGGCGCCCGTGCAGCTCGAGCGCAGGTAGAGCACCGTGTCGAAGCCGCTGGTCTCGAAGGCGACGTTGATCGGCTCGGTGACCTCGAACCGGAAGACGAGCTCGGAGCTGTCGTTCGACTGGCAGCTCGGCTGGTGTTCGTCTGCCGCGCCGACGGTCGTGAAGCTGTAGGTCCCGTCGGTGAGCTCGAGCGCGATCGCATCGTCACAGGTGGCGCCCGAGAGGCACTCGGGGGCCGAGGCGCAGTCGGGGTCAGCGCAATCGGCGAGCCCGTCGCCGTCCTCGTCGCCGGGCGTCGCGCAGTCCTCGGCTCCGGAAGCGGGCCGGTTGAAGGCGATCGACTCGAACTCCGTGGTGCAGCCGCCGGGGACCGGGGTCGACTGCCAGCTCGTGGAGTCGATGGTCACCTCGACGAAGGTCGCGTCGATGACCGTCGCGATGAAGGTGCCCTCGACCTGGTCGATGACCACCCCGCCGCCGGTCGCGAAGAACTGCTGAGTGAAGGTGCCACTGGACGTGTCGATGTCGCCGAACAGGCGCAGGCACAGGCCGCACGTCGCGTAGTTCAAGTCGTCGCCCTGAAGCGTGTAGGAGCCCGGAGCGATGCCTTGCGCCAGCGCCCCGAAGCCCGCGTAGAGCTCGAACGCGATGAGGTCGTACGTGCCGTCGGCCGACGGCAGCGCGGCCTGCACGGCCATCGCGCTGTCCGGTGAACCCTCGATGGCGCCCGCGACATCCACTACTCCGTAGCTGCTCGGGAGCGTGCAGCTTCCTACGGTCCCGCCGACACAGACGCCGTCCACGCACGTCTCGTCGGCTCCGCAGCAGTCGAGACCGCACGGCGTCTCTCCCTCGCCGCAGCTCCCGCTGCCCTCGACATCGACCGTGAGGGTGAAGGTGGCGGCGGCGTTGTTGAAGCCATCGACGAACAAGAAGTAGGAGCCTGCGGTCAGAGCGGCTTCGATGCGCGAGCCGAAGTCGCTGCCGCCGTCATCGTTACAGTACAGATCGGCGCCCGTGCAGCTCGAGCGCAGGTAGAGCACCGTGTCGAAGCCGCTGGTCTCGAAGGCGACGTTGATCGGCTCGGTGACCTCGAGCCGGAAGACGAGCTCGGAGCTGTCGTTCGACTGGCAGCTCGGCTGGTGTTCGTCTGCCGCGCCGACGGTCGTGAAGCTGTAGGTCCCGTCGGTGAGCTCGAGCGCGATCGCATCGTCACAGGTGGCG
>JBMNNX010000085.1:0-23102 GCA_050942745.1 Myxococcales bacterium | reverse complement strand
GCGGCCCGCCGCGTTCTTCGAGGCGCTGCCGCTCGGATCGACCTCCGTCAGCAACCGGTCCCAGACGGAGTCGCCGCGGCCGGCCAGTTGTAGAGGACCCCGTAGTCCCGATAGACGAGCGCGTCGGATGCGGTGAACGCCTTGGCCTCGCCGACATCGGCGCCCCGATAGCCCCACACGTAGTAGCGCGGCTCGCTGTTGGAAACAGTGTCGCCGACCTCGGGCAGGTACCGCAGGTTCTCGGCCATCCAGCACTGCTCGCCGATCGCCACGATCGAGTACTGGTTGCCGTCGCGCGAATCGACGAGCGCCTCGAGCTCTTCACAGGGACCGTCGCTGCAGCCGGCAAGCAGCAGCGCGCCGCCGAGGGTCGCCAGAGCCATTGCCTTCATCGATGCACCCCTTTGATCAGTTGGAGCATTTCTGGATTCCCCGCCTCCCTCGAGTCACAAGTGCCGGGGATGGCAAGCAAGCTCGCCCGTGTCCATGAGCCCTCCAGGCACGCACGGGCGCCGGGGGCTCGCGCCCGCGCGCCGACTCGTCGCGCGCCCCTGACCAACAGCTCGATCTGCGCGAGGTCATAGGTGGCAGAACGAGCGGCGAAGAGCTCGGGCTGACCGTGTTGGTTCAAGGTCACAGCCGGCCAAGGACCCGGTGACAAGCTCGGGCTGGTCCGGCGTTCTCGCCCCTGGCGGCGCCGCGCTCGCTGGCAAACCGTCGCTGCAAGCCGCCGACAGGGACCAAGGCTCGCCACCGAGCACGCCTGCTCCGCCCGTCCGCATGCCAGCGCGACTGCCCGGAGCGCGAGTGCGTCTCTAGCTTCGAAGAGACGGCTCTTGGCGAGGGAAGACCATGGCAGACAGCTCAAAGCCCACCCGGACGGCGCGGGAGACCGGTCGAGCGCGCAGCACGCTCTGGGGTGCGCCGTTCGTCCTCGGCATGGCCATCACGCTGCTCGGCGTGCTCGCGTTCATCGCCGCGCGGATCACCAGCCTCGCGACCATCCTCGTCTTCGGCGCGCTGCTCGCCATCGGCGGCATCGTCGAGATCGTCGAAGGCTTCTGGCACCGGAAGACCGGCCACCTCGTGCTGCACGTCCTCAGCGGCGTGCTCGCGGCGGTCGTCGGCGGCATCCTGCTCTTCCGGCCGGTCGCCGGGCTCACGGCGGTCGGCCTGTTGCTCGGCGGTTTCTTCCTGGCGAGCGGCCTGTTCCGCGGCATCACCGCGGTCGCCGATCGCTACGAGCGGTGGGGCTTCGACCTCGCCTACGGCCTGCTTGCCATCGGGTTGGGCATCGTCGTCTTCGCAGGCTGGCCGCTCACTTCGCTGTGGCTGGTGGGCGCGCTCGTCGGGGCCGAGCTCGTCATCCGCGGGGTCGCCATCATGGGCGTCGCGCTCACGGTGCGCCGCGAGCTCGGGAAGACCGCGGTCTAGGCCGCTTCTCCCTCGCGCTCGGCCTGGCCGGGCCGCCTCGGAGCCGCCGGCGGCACTCCCGACTTGTGGACACTCACTCCTTCGGATGCGAAGCTCCCGGGCGCGCGACAGTCGTCGTTCTTGTGGGCCGGATCGCAGTCGAGGAGTCCTAAGTGAACGTGCTCGCCGCAAGCGCCCTGGAGGCAGGAGAGGCCTTCCTCCACGCCGGCTCGGCGGCGAGCCGCTGCTCGCCCCCGAGAGGCTTCTCACCGCGCTGCGGCGCGCCGAGTCGATCTTCACCGGCCCCGCCCTCGTCTCGACCAACGGCACGCTGCTGCGCGAGCCCGTCCTCGAGCAGCTCGCTGAGCGGCGCGTCGAGCTTCAGGTCTCCATCGACAGCCCCGACCCGGCCCGCCATGACGCGGGCCGCGGCCCAGGGGTCCACGCCCAGGCGCTCGCCGCGGTCGAGCGGGTCGCCCAAAGCGGCCTGCGCACCATCGTCAGCATGGTCTACACGCGCGACTCTCTCGACGAGATCGAGCCCTTCCTCGAGATGGCCGCGAACGCGGGGGCTCACGAGGCGCGGCTCATCCCGCTGCGGAGCGTCGGCGGCGGGCGCGAGCACGCCGCCAGGCGGCCCGATCAGATCGAGGTGCTCGAGCGGCTCCTCGAGATTCTCGAGCGACGCCCGGAGCTGCGGGGGCTGCTCGGGCGCGACTACTTCTCGATCCTGATGGCCATCTGCCGCGCCTCCGGGCGGCGCACCGGCTGCGGCATCGCCCGCCGCGTCGTGATGCTCGACGCCGACGGCGAGGTCTACCCGTGCCCGAACCACGCGAGGCCCGAGCACCGCTGCGGCTCGGTGCTCTCCAGGCCACTCGAGCGCATCTTTCTCGACTCGCCCGTGCTGGCCGACATGCGCGAGACCTACCGCGTCGAGATGATCCAGACCTGCCGCGACTGCGCCTTTCGCCACTGGTGCGCGGGCGACTGCCGCGGCGAGGCGCTCGCGGTCAGCGGAATCCCGACCTCGGCCTCGCCGCACTGCGACGGGTCTTCCCCAAGCTGCTCTGGCTTCTGGCCGAGGGAGATGCGCGCCTGCAGATCGCGGCCGGCGCTCCTCGCGCCTTCGTGTGAGCGCGGCCGTTCGGCGCGCGCGCTGCCGCTCGTGTTCACCTCGAAGGGATTGTCGCCCCCGCTCGGCCGGTTGCCTGCTTGCGCTTCAGGGTTAAGATGCCGCGGTTCAACTCAGGAGGAGGAGCCATGGCGACGAAGAAGACGATCCTCGGTTTCAGGGTAGCCGATAGGCCCAAGCACATCCCGGACGTCCAGAGCTTGCTCACCGAGTACGGCTGCTACATCAAGACGCGAATCGGCCTGCACGACGTGAACGACAACTGGTGCTCGCCCAACGGCACCATCCTCCTCGAGCTCTTCGGCGACGAGGAGAAGTGCAAGCAGCTCGAGGACCGGCTGCGCAGCCTCGAGGGCGTGGCGGTGCAGAAGATGGAGTTCGAGATGGCCTGAGCGAGGCCTTGCGCAAGCGCGGAGGGCCGGCCGGGCACCTTGCCTGGCCGGCCCTTTGTGCATGAGCGACAGGGACCGCGCTCGGCGCCGGCCGTCTAGGGGCGACGGCGCCGGAGGCTGAACCAGATCCCCGCGCCGGCGACGAGCAGACCGCCCGTCGCCACCGCTATCGGGACGACAGGCAGCTCCTGGGCGGCCGCGGCGACCGGCCGGCCTTGGGCGTCCTGGTTCGCCTCGATGGTCTTGTCCAGCATGCGCACCGTCGCGTCGATCTCTGCCATCGCCCGCTCGAAGCCGAGCTTCTCTTTGCCGCCGCGCTCGGCGAACTTGCCCAGCATCTGCTCGAGCTTCTCGAGCACGAGCTTCTTGCGCTTGAGCCCCTCGACGTTGACCCCGTCGGCGAAGTACTCCGGATAGCGCATCTGCAGGGCCCTCAGCACCTCGGCCTGGTTCTGGACGAGCGCGCGGATCTCCTCTATCGGCTGCTCGATGCGCTTGCCCTCGACCTGCGTCGCGAAGGTTATCGACTCGCTGCCGACGAGCTGGAAGAGGTCGTTGTAGAGCTCCTCGTTGAACTCGGAGAGCGAGTCGAACTGCGCCTTGAGCCGCTCGAGCTCGGCGGCGTGCGCGGCCAGCTTCTCCTTGCTCTCGGCGAGCTGCTTGTCCTTCTCCGCAAGCTGCTTCTTGAAAGAGCGGATCTTCTTCGACAGCCCCGCGACCTGGCGCTGATAGGCGGTGAAGATGAGCTCCTGCGTGCGGCCGAACGCCTCGCGCAGCGAGCTGGCGTTGGCGTTGAGCGGCGCGTAGACGCTCTCGCAGTCGACGAACTCCTCGCGCAGCTCGAAAAGGCGCGTCCGCGTCTCGTCGATGGCCCGGTAGAGCGCCACCAGGTCCTGGAGATGGCTGGCCGCCGCCTTCTCGTCCTCGAGCAGCGCGAGCTCGGCCAGGTGGTGCATCGTCTTTTCCTGCGTCGCCTGCAGCTCGGCGGCGATCTGCGGGCCGACCTCACAGGGATCGACCGCGTCCCTATCCTGCTCGTCGGCCTGCTTCGGCAGCGTGCGCAGGAAGGCGCGCGCCTCGCCCCAGAACTCGCACTTCTCGTTGCGCCCGACGAGCAGGCGCTTGGCGATCTGCGTGGCGCGCTTGACCTGGCCCTCGGCGGCGAAGCTGCGCGCCTTGCCCATCAGCGACCGCTGCCGCTCGGTGGGCTGGCAGGCTTGGTAGCACGGCTCGAGCTTGTCGAGCTTGTTGGTGACGATGGCCTCCAGCTCCGCGGCCCGCGCGCGATCGCCGATTCGGTCGATCAGCTCCTCGGCGTCCCGGTACTTGAGGAAGGCCACCTCGCAGCGCTCGGCCTGCTCGGCCCGCGCGCCTTCGCGCACGAGCGCTTCGACCTCGCCGAGCACGCGGTCGGCCTTCTTCGCCGCGGCCGCGGCGCTGCCCGCCAGCAGCAGCGCCAGCCCCGCGCTAATCGCTGCAGGCGTTCTCATCGGCGTCTCCGTCCGCGTTCACGTACGCCTGGCGCTCCTGCCAGCGCACCAGCACGCACTCTCCGCTCATCTCGAGGGTCGGCGAGAGGAAGCCGTCGGGCCCCGGATCGAGCTCGACCGGCTCGAAGTAGGCCTCGTCTTTCCCCGCGGGCCAGACGCGCCAGAGGTGGCGGAACCCGTCGCCGGTCAGCAGGTAGGTCCCGTGGAGCTTGACGAGCACGACGCGCTTGGCACCCGGCTCCTTGGCCGCGATGGGCGCGAAGTCGAAGCTCTCGCCGGTCGATTTGAGGCTGACGAAGCCGCTGCGGGCGACCTTGAGCTCCTCGGCGACGAGGAACGACTGGTTGAAGCGCAGCTTCGGCGCGCAACCGAGCGCGAGCAGCAGAACGACCAGGCGCGGGAACGAACGCATCGAGCCTCCGGGCGGCACCATTGCCGAGGCGCCCCTTACTAGCACAGATGCCGCGCGCCGATTCGCCGCGCGCGGCGTCTAGGGCGCGGCGCCGCGCCTCGCTCGCAGGGCGACCGACCGCGTCGCTCGCGGCACGGCCCTTGAGTCGAAGCCTCGATCGCCAGGCGTGGCAGCAAGCCGGCCGCAGCCCGATAGGCCCTGCGCCGGCAGTGGAGGGGGACGAGGTTGGCATCTCGATTCGGCCGGTGGGCAAGAGGTTTCCCAGCGGTGCTCGCCGTGCTCGCCTGCGCGGCGGCCGCGGGCTGCGCGGCGCGACCCCACCGGGTCGCAGTCCGGCAGGAGGCCGGGCGGCGGCTGATCACGTGCCTTCGGCTCGCCGAGCGGCCCTACCGCGGCGAGGCGGCGCGGCGAGCCTGTCTCGACGAGGCGGCGGCCTACTGCGCCGAACACGGCCTCGAGCGCACCTGCGCGCTGGGGGACGCATGGACCGCGCGGCGCTTCTGAGCGCGCTGCTCGCCGTCGCCGCCTGCGGCGGCGCGCAGCCCGACTTCGAGACCGCGCTCGGAGCACCGGTCTTTCTGAACGGCCACGACGACTTCCTCACCGTCCAGCAGGCGAACGAGATGGAGGCGTGGCTCGTCGAGTCGATCCCTCTGGCCGGTTACGACGCCCACCGGGCGCGCGCGTGCGTCGCGAGCGCGGTCGTGCGCGTCGTCGGGGAGGGCTACCGCTGCTGGGGCGACAGACCGTGCGCGGGCGAGCAGCGCGGGGAGCTGCTGATCGTCGTGGACACCGGCTGCGCGTATACGTCGGCGTACATCCACGAGCTCGCCCACTGGCTCCAGCAGTGCGTCAAGGACCGCTACGACCCGTCGCACCTCGAGCAAGCGGTCTGGAGCTTGGTGCGCAGCTATCCAAAGCGCTGCGACCGGTAGGGGCGCATGGCAATGCGCCCGGCCCCGCAGGCCCCGGCGCGGCGGGAGGCGCCACGGCACTGCGCCCAACGCCGAGCGGGCCGCCGAGACGGCGCCCACTCCCGCCTCATTTCGCTCCTCGCGCCTCCGGAACCGTAGGGGCGCATGGCAATGCGCCCGGTCCCGCAGGCCCCGAAGCCGGAAGGGGCGCCTGTCAATGCGCCCAACACCGAGCGGGCCGCCGAGACGGCGCCCACCCCCGCTTCATTTCGCCCCTCGCGCCTCCAGGACCGTAGGGGCGCACGGCAGTGCGCCCGGCATGGAATCAAGCAGGGGCACGGCGAATTCGAAGGTCCCGGGCCGCCGGCACGAAGGCCGGCGCTCCACACGAAGGCCGCGCTCCCCTATCGACCCGAAGCCGCGCGCTGGTATCCTTCCGCGCCCGCCCAGCGAGAACCCCCATGAGACTCTTCGCCTTGAAGAACGAGGCCCTGCTGCGGCTCGACGAACGGGTCTTCCAGTTCAACGTACTCTTCTGGAACTTCTACCAGCGGCGCCTGCGCGGGAAGCTGGTCAACTACCGCGTGCTCGATCGGCTCATCGACGACAACGCGGCGCTTCGCCGTGAGCTCGCCGACCTGCCGACCGCTGGCCTCGACGGCTTCGAGCAGCTCGTCCATCGCCACCTGTGCGCCAACCTCGAAGCCCAGCACGAGTTCCTCCAGTACTGGTTCCTCGGCGGCATCGAGCGCATCGAGGTGCTCGTCGAACGCGTCTTCGGACCGACGGCGCTCGACTACCTGCGTGAATCCTTCCGCGGCTACGACTTCAAGTCGGAGGCTCGCCTCATCGATCTCGAGAGCACGCTCAAGCCAGCGATGATGGTCCAGGGCCACCGGGGCGTCGTGCGCACTATCAACGCCCTCATCCCGTTCCTCGTCGAGCAGCTCGTCTACGCCGGGGTGAGCGACGGAGTCATCCCCACGGTCGCCGCGCCCTCGGTGGACCCGGCCGGTATCGCCGTGGTGCTCAAGACCGGCAGCCAGGCGCGCGGCGCGGCCTGGTACGAGCGCAGCCAGACCGTCGAGCTGAGCGAGCGCGAGTTCCACGTCTTTCGCGAAGACGGCCGGGTCTACATCAACGCCGGCTTGCCGCTGATGACGCTCGCCCACGAGATCATCGGGCACGCGGTCCACGGCGCCTGCTCGGCCTGGATGCCGCTGACCGTCAGCGGCGCCGACGAGAACCTGACCAACATCACCTCGATGCCGGCGGTCGAAGGCCTCGCCCTCGAGCGCGAGCAGTTCGGCCGGGCCTTCGTGCGCGCGCGCCGCGACTACCTCGCCTTCGAGGTCGGGCCCGAAGAGATCATCTGCCGCCCACTGGCCAACGACGAGCTCGAGCTGGCGCTGCTGCTCAACCACGCTGAGGATCTCGAGCGGATTGTCTGCTGCTACACCGCGCTGCTCGGGCTGAAGCAAATGGACGACCCGAGCTTCGACCCCAAGTCCGCCCTGGCCGAGGAGTGGGACGGGCACCTGTCGCGCTCGAAGCACACCATCGTCGCCAAGTCGCCGGTCAACGTCGTGCCCCGCTCGACCGAGCTCGTCGATTTCCTCTACGACCTCTCCTACCTGCTCGGCCCGAAGCTGCTACGCGAGACCATCGGCCGGACCATCGACGCTTTCGGCCATGACTTCGTCGAGCGGAACCACGCGCTCATCTCGCAAGTGCTCGCCACCGGGACCTGGGCGATGCCGGTCTTCGGCGACTGGGTGCTCTTCGCACTGGAGAACCGCGAGGCCTTCGAGCGCGAGTCGGCGGAGTGCCTGCTCGGCCAGAGCTAGAGGACGGAACCGCCGCCGTCTCGGCGGCTTGCTTGGCCGCCTGGTTTTCGCTCATGGCCGGCGAGACGCCCGCCCTCCCACCCTCTTCCGCGCCGCCGACCCTCCCGTCCTCCTCCGCCGCCGCTCTCCCCACCCTCTCGCGCCGCCGCCTTGCCTCCGCTCGCGCGCGCGATGCGCAAGCTTCCATCAGCAATCCGGTCGGTCTTCCAGCGGGCGGGTGCCAACGCGGCCACGCCGCGCGACGGAGAGGCAGCCTCAACGCGATGGAGCCACACGACACACGACAAGCGGTGAGCCGGGCTCAGCTCGTCGAACAGCTCCGTGCCCTCGGAGTCCGAGAAGGCGGCGTGCTGCTCGTCCACACTTCCTTCCGCGCCGTGCGGCCGGTCGAAGGCGGGCCGCTCGGCCTCATCGATGCGCTCCACGCCGCCCTCGGCCCCGACGGCACGCTGGTCATGCCCGCGTGGACCGGAAGCGACGACGAGCCCTTCGACCCCGCGCAGACGCCGGCGGCCGCCGACCTCGGGGTCGTCGCCGAGACCTTCCGGCGCCAGCCTGGCGTCCTCCGAAGCGATCACCCCTTCGCCTTCGCCGCGGCCGGCCCGCTCGCGGCGCTGATCACGTCCGATCCCTTGCCGCTGCCGCCGCACGTGCCGGCGAGCCCGGTCGGCCGGGTTTACGAGCTCGATGGACAAGTGCTCCTGCTCGGAGTCGGGCACGACGCCGACACCACGCTGCACCTGGCCGAGCTTTTCGGCGGCGTCCCGTACCGCGTTCCGAAGCACATCACCGTGCTGCGCGACGGCAGGCCGGTGCGCATCGACTACGGCGAGAACGACCACTGCGGCGCGCGGTTCGCTCTTCTGGACGAGTGGCTGCGCGAGCGGGGGCTCCAGGCCGAAGGCAAGGTCGGGCACGCTCACGCGCGGCTCGCGCGCTCCCGCGACATCGTGCGCGTCGCGCTCGAGCACCTGGCCCTAGGTGGCTGGTGTTAAGCGACTCTCTCTGGGGCCGTGGTGGCTGTGGAAAACCACTATGCACCTGAGCGCGATCCACAGGGGCGCGTTCTCGGGGAGACCGAAGTAGCGCCAAGTACGCTGCTTCTTCGCCCCGACCGCTTCCCGGGTTTGGGGGAGAGGACAGCGCCCCGGGCTTCGTGCCGCCCCGCTTTGCGCCCGCCAGCACGAGTCACGCGTCGCCCCAGCGAATGACAACGGGCGGCTGCTCAGGCCGCTGAAGCAGCGGCCCCTGTTTCGCCCGCCGACGCCCTGCTCCGCGCCGCGGCCGTACTCGATCCTCCGCCGGGCGCATTGCCATGCGCCCCTACCGAGCCCGCCGCCACGCATCGGCCGTCGGCGCGGCCGCGCTCGATTCCTCGCCGAGCGCGTTGCCACGCGCGCCGACCGACCGTCGCCCGGCTACCAGCGCTCGTGGCGCTTTGCCTTCTGAGCCCTGCGCTGGCGCGCCTCGCACTGCTGCACGACCTCCTGCGGCAGCGCCTCGAGCGCCTGCTGCGGGCTCATGCTGGTCGTGCGGATGCGCTGGATGAGCGCGCACTGCTCGCCGCGGTTCGCGCTCAACTCGAAGGCCCGTGTCCAGGCCTCGACGGCGCCCTGCGCGTCGTTCGCCTGACGGCGCCAATCGCCGCACGCCTGCCAGGCGACCGGCGAGCCGGCGCTCTGCTGCGCGCCGCGGCAGGTCGCCTCGGCGATGCGCTCGGGAGAGGCCTGCGTCTTCTGCAGCCAGGCGGCGAGCACCAACCACGACGACGGGTTGTTGGGGAGCTGCTCGCTCGCGCGCAGCGCGTCCTGCATGGCCTGCAGCTTGAGCTGCTCGCGGTTCACGCAGTAGGCGACGTCAACGACGCTCATCGGCACCTGCAGCGCGAGCTCGGCCCGCAGCAGCGCCGCCTCCGGAGAGTCGCGCCCCTGCAGCGCCATCCAGCGGTCGCAGAAGTCCTTGGCCTCGGCCTCGTCGAGCTGCTCGTCGATGCCGAACGCCGTCTGCCCGGCCGGCGGCGCGCACGCCGCGACGAGTACCGCGAGCGCCAACCATGGGTTTAGCCGCATCTCGAACCTCCGGGCCGTCGAGCCGACGGACCCCTGAGGTTTGAGGTATGAAGCAAGCCCCATGATGTGAACCGCCCGGCTCCCGGCCTGAGGGCGACAGCGCCATTTCCCGGACATGCCGGGCGTTCCCGATCGATGGCTTTCGCCGTCTACATCCACTTCCCCTACTGCCTGTCGAAGTGCCCGTACTGCGACTTCGCCTCGCAGGCGACCGCGGTGCCGCACGCGCGGTACGCGCGGGCGATCGCCCGCGAGCTCGCGCTGCGCGAGCGCGAGTGGCGAGGCAGGCGTGCCGCCTCGCTCTACCTCGGCGGCGGGACGCCGTCGCTCTGGGAGCCCTCGGCGCTCGCCGAGGCGCTCGATGCGCTCCGCGGCCAGACCCCTTTCGCCCCCGACGCCGAGCTGACGATCGAGGCGAACCCGGGCGCCTCCGACGCTGCGCGCTTTCGCGCCTATCGCGCGCTCGGCTTCAATCGCCTCTCCATCGGCGTCCAGTCCTTCGACGAGACGAGCTTGAAGGCGCTCGGCCGCCGGCACTCCGGCCCCGACGCCGAGCGCGCCTTCGCTTCTGCGCGGGAAGCGGGCTTCGCCAACGTCAGCCTCGACCTCATCTACGGCGCGCCGGGACAGACCGTGGAGGGCGCCCGCGACGACGCCGCCCGCGCGGCGCGCCTCGCGCCCGAGCACCTCTCGGTCTACGGATTGATGATCGAGGGCCTGGAGATCGAGACGCCGCTGGCGCGCCAGGTCCGTCGCGGCCAGATCGAGGTCCCCGACGACGAGGCCCAGTGGCAGATGGGCGAGCAGATCCGCGCCGTGCTCGAGCGCGGCGGCTACCGCCGCTACGAGATCTCGAACTGGGCCCGGCCCGGGTTCGAGTCGCGGCACAACTCGATGTACTGGCTCGGCGGCGAATACCTGGGCCTTGGCTGCGGCGCGGTCGGCTTCGCGCTCGAGGATCCGCTCGATCCGTCGAAGGGCGGGCGTCGCTGGGGCAACCACCGCTCGCCCGCGCGCTACCTCGAGGCCGTCGAAGCCGGCGCTTCGCCCGAGGATTGGAGCGAGCGGCTCGAAGCCCACGCTCTGTTGCGAGAGCGGCTCGCCATCGGCCTGCGGCGCGTCGCGGGCGTTGACATCGAGGCGGTCTGCGCCGAGCTGCGCCAAGACCCCGAGCCGTCGCTTCGGGCAGCCCGCCGCCTGGTCGAGCGCGGCCTGGCGACTCTCGACGGCGGCCTGCTGCGCCTGACCGACCGGGGCTTGGACTTCCACACGGAGGCCGCGGTGAGCTTCGTTTAGTCTCCGGCAGCGCCCGCGGCAGCAAGCGCGCCGGAGTCGGGCGCCGGGAGCCGCGAGAGTCCGAGCCGGAGGCAGGTACGCCAGCCTAGGGAGGCGACATGACCGCTCACGCTGTTGCGCTCGCCGCGCTCCAGGCCGCGCCGGAGGCGCGCGAGGGTTGGTGGTTCGCCGGGTGGTGGTGGGCGGTCATCGCGGCGCTCTTGACCTTCTTCGTGATTTGGGCCGCCTGGCTGCCTCGACGCCGCGACCGCGAGCGCCGCGAGCCGCCGTCCGCGCGGAGGTAGCTCGCGGCCGGCCGGCCACAGCTGCCTGCTCCCGACCGTCACGCCGGGTCGCCCGCTATAGATGATGGCGGCCGCCGCCCCCCCCTTTCGGGGGACGTCTGCAGGGATGCATCGACCTTCCCGACGCTCGCGAGCGGACGAGGCAAGGATGCATCGGCCTTCCGGCCGCTCCCGAGCGGACGAAGCAACGATTCATCGACCTTCTTGCCGGTCCCGCCCCCGACGGCAGGGCCGCGTTGCACCTTCTCGCGGTCGCGCCCCCCGGTTGAGCAAAATCTCACCTACCATTCGGCTGGTCGTGACTGAGACCTCCAGGTGAGCGGGCTTTCGATGGTGCGAACCCCGCCTTCTCCACCCCGTTCGGGCGAGCAAGCGCCACGTACGGCCAGGGCACCCCCCTCAGTTGTGTTGCCCCCCGGGCCGGCTGTACCCTCGCCACGCATCGACGCAGAGCGGCTTTCGGGCCCAGCTCGCGTCGGGCGCGGCGGTCGTTGGATGAGCACTCAGCTACACATCGGAAAGAGCGCGCAGCCCGCCGCTCGCGCCGCGGCTGCCGAGGCGGCAAGCGCTGCGCTGCGCGGTGTCGCCGAGCCAGCGCTCGCCATCGCCCTGTCGGCGCCCGGCTACCAGGGCCCCGAGCTCGCCGCGGCGCTGTCGCACGAGCTGGGAAGCATCCCCTGGGTCGGCTGCAGCGCTCCGGCGGTGTTCGCCGGGTCGGCCTTGATGCGCGAGGGGCTCGTCCTCGGCGTGATCAGCTCCGGCGAGGCCTATGTCGGGGTGGGCGTGGCCGGCCCGGTCTCGCGCAACCCGGTCCACGCAAGCGCGGCCGCCGTCGCCCGCGCGCTCGATCAGATGCCGGCCCGGCGCCCGGGCCGCAGCCGCGCGCTGCTGCTGTTCGTGGACGCGGCGGGCGGCAACGGCGCCGAGGTGGTGCGCGGCGCCGTGCGCGAGGGCGGCGCCGGCGTCATCTGGGCCGGCGGGGGCGCGGGCAGCGGCGACCTCGGCTCCGCGCCGAGCGCTCTGTACGCCCGCGGCGTCACCTACACCGACAGCGCCGTCGCCGCCGCGCTCGATCTGCCCGGGCCGATCGGCGTCGGGATGAGGCACGGCTGGCGGCCCTACGGCCCGCCGCTCATGGTGACCCGCTCGCGCGGCCCCATCACCTGCGAGCTCGAGTACGAGCCAGCCTTCGAGATCTACCGGCGCATCGCGGGCGATCAGGGCGACACGGTGAGCCTCGAGAGCTTCGCCACCTTCGCGATGACGCACCCGCTCGGCATCCCGCAGGCCGACGGCGAGCACGTCATCCGCGACCCGCTCAGCGTCGAGCCCGACGGCGCGCTGCGCTGCGTGACCGAGGTGCCCGACGGCTCGCTCGTGCGGCTGATGCAGGGCACGCCCAAGGCGCTGCTGCTCGCGGCCCGAGAGGCCGCCTATCTGGCCCGCCAGAAGACGGGCATGAGCATGGGAGGAGCGCTCGTCTTCGACTGCGTCTCGCGCTACCTGATGCTCGGCGAGGCGTTCGGCGAGGAGATCGAGAGCTTCGTCACCGCCCTCGGCCCCAGCACGCCGATGATGGGATGCCTGTCGTTCGGCGAGATCGGCGCGCTCGGCAGCGGCGTGCCCCAGTTCCACAACAAGACCGCGGTCGTCCTCGCCCTGCCTGGAGACGGGAGCTGAAGCCCATGTCCGGCCACGAAGAGGGAGATCTCAAGCTCACCGAAGAGCGCCTGGCCCGCGTCAGCGTCCTCCAGGAGCTCACCGTCTCGGCGCTCGACCTCTTCGATCCACGCCGCTCGATGGACGACCTGCTCGACAGGCTGGCGATGCGGCTCGGGTGCCGGGCGGTCGTCTGCCTGGGGTCTTCCGAGCGCAGCGCGCCGCGCCTGCTGGGCGCCTCCGGCCTGTCGCGCGCCTCGCGCTCGAGCCCGATCCCCGCCGCCGGCAGCATCGAGGAGCTGTGTCTGCCCTACATCGAGCTCGCCGGCGAGGGGATGGTGCGCTGGTTCTTCCGCGTCACACCGCCCGAGGGCCCGGGGGACGCGCTCGGCTGCGTGCTGCTGCTCTATTTCGACGGCGAGCCGCGCCTGCCCGCGCAGTACCACGGCGTCGTCGAGCGCCTGGTAGACATCCTGCGCACCGCGCTGCTGCACCGGCGCCTCTACGCGCGCACGCTGGAGAGCGAGCGACGGCTGTTCGAGCAGAAGACGCTGCTCGAGTGCCAGAGCGAGGCCTCGCTCGACGGCATCCTGTTCGTTGCAACCGACGGCACGGCGAGCTACAACGAGCGCTTCCGCGAGATCTTCGACCTGCCCGAGGCGGTGGGCGGCTTTGCCGACCTGCTCGAGCCGGTCGCCGACAAGACCGCCGTCCCCGCGGACATGGCCGAGCGGATGAGGCGGACAGCGCTGTGCAGGGAGGAGCAGAGCCGCACCGAGGTAGTGCTGCACGACGGGCGCTCCTTCGACGTGGCCTGCGCGCCGGTCAAGAGCCGCGACGGGGTCTACTTCGGGCGAAGCTGGTACTGGCGCGACATCAGCGAGCGCAAGCGCGTCGAGCTCGAGCGCGCCCTGCTCTTCCAGCAGGAGCAGCTCGCGCGGGCCCAGGCCGAGGAGGCGCGCCGGCGCGCCTCGTTCCTCGCCGAGGCGAGCCGGCTGCTCGCCAGCTCGCTCGACTACGCGGCGACGCTCGAGCGGGTCGTGCAGCTCGCGCTGCCCAACTTCGCCGACTGGTCGATGGTCGATGTCCTGGACGAGGACAACTCCTCGCACCGGGTCGTCGTCGCCCACTTCGATCCGGCCAAGGCCGAGCTCGCCGAGGCGCTGCGCACCCGCTTTCCGCCGAACGAGGAGGCGCCCGCGGGGGCGGGCCGGGTGCTACGGGACGGCAAGCCCGAGCTGTTCGCCGACATCGACGCTTCGCTGCTGCGCAAGATCGCCCGCACCGAGAAGCACTTCGAGGTCCTCCAGGCGCTGGGCACCCGCTCGGCGGTTATCGTGCCGCTGACCGCGCGCGGCAGGCAGCTCGGCGCCCTGAGCCTCGTCTACGGCGACTCGGGGCGCCGCTATGGCGAGGCCGAGCTCGCGCTCGCCGAGGATCTCGCCTGCCGGGCCGCCCTCGCGGTGGACAACGCCCGGCTCTACCTGCGCACGCGCGAGGCGGTGCGGGCGCGCGACGAGTTCCTCTCCATCGCCTCGCACGAGCTGCGCACGCCGGTCACCTCGCTGCAGCTCGCGGCGCAGGGGCTGTTGCGCCTGGCGGGCAGCGGCGGCCTCGACGCGGTGCCGCCGGCCTTCCTGCGCACCTCGCTCGAGACGAGCGTGCGCCAGAGCTCGCGGATGGCGCAGCTCATTGACCGGCTGCTCGATGTCTCGCGCATCCAGGCCGGCAGGCTCGAGCTGCAGCTCGAGCCGGTGGATCTCGCCGCGGTCGCCCGGGAGATCGTCGCCGTCTCGCGCGAGGAGATCGGGCTTGCGGGCTGCGAGCTGACCTTGAAGGCCGACGCGCCGGTCGTCGGCCGCTGGGACCGCTCGCGCCTCGAGCAGGTGACGGCGAACCTGCTGTCGAACGCGCTCAAGTACGGAGCGGGCAAGCCGATCGAGATCCGGGTCGAGGCGGCCGGCGACTTCGGCCGGATGATCGTGCGCGACCAGGGCATCGGGATCCCCGTCAACCGGCGCGAGCGAATCTTCGAGCGCTTCGAGCGGGCGGTGTCGGCGAGCCATTACAGCGGCCTTGGGCTGGGGCTCTACATCGTCCAGCGGGTGCTGCAGGCGCTGGGCGGCAGCGTGACGGTCGAGAGCGAGGAAGGTGCGGGGGCGACCTTTGTCGTCGAGCTGCCGTTCGCGGGCCCGCCGGGCCGCGAGGCCAGGGGCCAAGAGGACCACGAAGGAGCTGCGTAGGATGAGTGCGGAGACCAGGTCCAGCGGGCCAGTGATGCTCGTCGAGGACGACGCAGACATTCGCAACATGGTCGGCATGCTGCTCGAGCTGGAGGGCTATCAGGTCGTCGCCACATCCAACGGCGATGACGCCTTGAAGATGCTGCGAGACGGCGAGCGCCCCTGCGTCATCCTGCTCGACCTGATGATGCCGGTGATGAACGGCTGGCAGTTCCTCGCCGAGCAGGCGCGGGATCCGGCGATCGCCCCTATTCCCGTCGTGGTGATGTCGGGCGACGCCCGTGGGATTGAGAAGCCGGCGACCGTGCGCGCGGCCGGCTACCTCAAGAAGCCCATCGACCTTCAGACGCTGCTGAACACCGTGCAGCGCTTCGCCTGCGCCTGAGCATGCCGGGCAGCCGAGCGACCGCCGGCGCGGCCGGGCAGCAACCGTGCCCCGTGGTTGGATAAGCTGCTGCTCCACCCACTGTCGCGGAGGAACCAAGCGTGCGCACGCCCGCCTTGAGCCTGGCCTGTCTTGCAGGCCTCGCAGCGATCCTGTTGCCCGCCATGCCCCGGGCGGCAGGTGAGAGAGACGATCAGCTCTCGACGCCGAGAAGAGCGCTCGAGCACTTCATCAACTCCGGCCGCGAGGGCGACTACGACCGCGCCGCGCGCGCGCTCGACCTCTCGGGCCTTCCGGAGCAGCAGCGGGCCGCCGAGGGCGCCCGACTCGCGCGGCGTCTCAAGCTCGTGCTCGACCAGAAGCTGTGGATCGAGTGGGAGCGGGTCTCGGACGAGCCGGCCGGCGATCCCACGGACGGCCCCGACGTCGATGTCATCGGGGCCGTTCCGGTCAGCGGCAAGCCCGTCCCGGTGAGCCTGGCGCGCATCGAGGCCGAGGGAGGCGAGCGGGTCTGGAAGATCTCGGCGGCCAGCGTCGCGCGCATTCCGGAGCTGTACGAAGCCTATGGCGCGGGCTGGATTGGCGATCACCTGCCCGAGCTCCTCTTTCGCTTTCGGGTTCTGGAGATAGAGGTCTGGCAGTGGATCGGCCTGCTGCTAGCGCTGGGCGCGGCGTGGCTGCTCGGCATCGGCCTCGCGTGGGCGGGGCTGTGGCTCGCCGACCGGCTCGCGCGCAAGACGGCCGTCACCTGGGATGAGCGGCTCGTGGACATCGCGCGCGGGCCCGCGCGCTTCTTCCTGGGCGTGCTCGCCTTTGGCGGGCTGGCCGATCTGCTGCGCCTGGCGGCCCCGGCGCAAAGCTTCATCGACAAATGCTGCCGGGCCTTGCTCGTGGTCGCGGCGGCCTGGGCGCTCCTGCGGTTCGTCTCGTTCCTTGCCGTGACCCTTCAGGACGTTCTCACGCAGGGCGAGAGCGAGGGGCGGGCGCGCGGAGTGCACACCATGGTCGCGGTGCTGCGCCGCGTCGCCTCGGTCATCGTCTCGGTCGTCGCCGCTGCGCTCGTGCTCACGCAGTTCGAGGTCGTGCGCAACCTCGGGATGTCGCTGCTGGCCTCGGCGGGCATCGCGGGCATCGTGGTCGGCCTCGCGGCGCAGAAGTCGATCTCGTCGCTGCTCGCCGGCATCCAGCTCTCGATTGCCCAACCGATCCGAATCGGCGATTCGGTCGTCGTCGAGGGTGAGTTCGGGACCATCGAGGAGATCCACCTCACGTACGTCGTGGTCAGAGTCTGGGACCTGCGCAGGCTCATCGTGCCGATCACGCGGTTTCTCGAGGCGCCGTTCCAGAACTGGACCAAGGTTTCGCCGGAGCTCCTGGGCACCGTGGAGATCTTCGCCGACTACTCGGTGCCCATCGACCAGGTCCGCGCCGAGTTGCTGCGGTTCTGCGAGGACCACCCGGCTTGGGACAAGAAGGTCTGCAGCCTGCAGCTCACCGCGGTCAGCGAACGAAGCGTGACGCTGCGCGCGCTGGTCTCGAGCGCAGACGCGGGGAAAAACTCCGAGCTGCGGCACGCGGTGCGCGAACAGCTCGTCAACTTCCTCCAACAGCTCGACGGAGGGCGCTACCTGCCGCAAGTGCGCGTCACCCCGGCAGACGAAGGCGCTGGCGCGTCCAAGTCGGAGTCGATCCGTAACGTCGCCTCCGCCGGCTGATGGCGCGCGGCTTCGAGGCGGCTCGGACAAGGCGGTCACTGCGCATACAGGTGGCCGCCCGTCAGGCTTCGGGGCCCGTTCCGCCGCATCGAGCGGGTCCACAGGTGTCCGTCTGCACCGACAAGGCGCTGGGGCTTTTCGCGATCCGATGAAGGTTGCGAGGCGAATTCGCCATCGCTCGACGTCGACCCGGGGGGATCGCTGCAAGCACGAGCTGCCTGCGCAAGAGCGGTGGAAACTCGGGGCCCCTGGGCGCCTTTCGGGCACCGGCTGGCTGGCTGAGTATGGTCCGCCAGCCAGTCTGAATTCGCGTACGCCGACTTGTCCGCCGCAGCGCGTCGTGCCCGACGTTCCACCCGGCCGAGGCTGGATAACCATCGGTCTTTATTCGCAAGTGCGGCGCGAGCGAATGGCGTTCTCGGGCCTCCGTTCGCGCGCGACGTGCCGCCGTGCGCTATTTTCTTGCGCCAATTTGACGCGAAGCGTTGACGCCGCAGCTCGCAGGCGCACATTCAGGAGCGGCTGCGACTTCAACCATTCCAGCAGCCAGCCGCTCGACGCGATGAGCTCTGCTCGCGAGCAGCCAGAGCCCGCCGCTAGGCTGCCGCGCCCGTCCAAACGACCGATACCAAAGGATGGATCGGGAGTAGGACACTCCTAGCATCCCTCAGGAGGCCTGACATGGCGCGAGACGCTCGCGAGTCTGGGCAGTCGGCAGTCGAGACTGCTTTGACAGTCCCGATGATGGTCTTCTTCGTACTCGGGGTCATTCAGCTCGGCATGATGCACCAGGCCCAGATGATGACCGAGTACGCGGCTTACCGGGCGGCGCGCGCTGGCATCGTCAACCACGCAGACTGCGAGCTGATGGAAGACGCGGCTTTCATCTCGCTTCTGCCGACGCTTCCTCCACCCCGCATCGGATTTACCGGCTCGCGCGCGGACACCCTTCTGAACGCGGGCCTCCTCTACCACCAATACTCGATCCCAGGAAACCGGTCCTACCTCACCGGCTTGCAGCGGGTCGAGGTCGACATCGTCAATCCCACCCGCAGCGAGCTCGGCCGCCTCTTCAACACCTACGGCTCCCACCTGCAGCAGAAGGAAATCGACTGGGACGACGTGCGCAACGAGGAGGTCATCCGAGCGAACCTCCTGACCGTTCGCGTCACCTACAACTACCAGCTACGCATCCCCTTCGCCGACCGGCTCATTCATAGCTGGTTCATGGGGATCAACCGTCTCAAGGATCTCCGGGGCATCCAGTTCGAAAACCAGAAGGCGTTCGGCGTCGTGGGCTCCCACGCCTACCTGGAAGCCGCGGGGGCGACTCGAGGCGGCATCTTTCCTCAGCTCGCCGGGCTCGCCGCGACCGGCACCTACGTGGTGCCGCTCGTCGCGACGTACTCGATGCGAATGCAGTCAAATCTCTTCAAGCAGGGAATGCAAAGCTGCGTCGTGAACTAGGCCCGACGCCGTCCTCACCGCGACGTGCTGAACGCGAGGTAGACCATGCTTCACCACCGCTACCGCAAGCTGATGAAGGACGAGAGAGGCCAGGCCCTGGTCATCGGAGCGATCAGCCTCCTCGTGATGGCGATCGTCGTACTGGCCTCTGCGAGCATCGGCAACGCCGTCTACGAGAAGATCAAGCTTCAGGACGCGGTCGATGCCCAGGCTTACACCTTGGCCGTCAAGCACGCGCGCGCCTACAACTTCTTCGCCTACACCAACCGCGCCATGGTCGTGCATTACTGCGCGATGCTGACGTTCATGTCGTACCTGAGCCACGCGTGGTACCTGAAGCACA
This sequence comes from Myxococcales bacterium, assembly GCA_050942745.1. Lineage (GTDB taxonomy): Bacteria > Myxococcota > Myxococcia > Myxococcales > UBA5297 > UBA10939. The sequence continues at coordinate 4,038 of JBMNNX010000085.1, read as the reverse complement.
CGGTCGCGAATATCGCGAATTGGTTGAGCTACATCCCCTATATTGGACCCATCTTTAGAGCGATCGAACAAATAATCGAGTGGTGGCACACAATCGTCGATACGGTCGTCAAGGTACTCATACCGGTCCTCACAGCGCTAAACATCGGGCTCTGGCTCGCGCAGGAGGGCGTGCTCATGGCGACGCTCGCCGACTCGCTCGTCGGCTCGGGAGCCGGTCCACTATCGACGACCGATCCCAAAGCGCGAGTCGGCTTCGACGCCATGGGTGGAGGTGTGCTCGGACTTCTCTCCGACGCCAACAACTGGGTCCTCAACTACAAGAACGCTAAGAATTTCCTGCACCCCATCGACGACGCGGTGCGAAGCAGCGACAACGGCCTTACGACCGGAACCAGCCATCGGGCGAAACTCGTGCGGGACAATAACCTCTCCGATGCAGGCATGGCGAAGTACCGGCTCCTGATGGGAAACATCGCCAACGGCTCGCGGCGCAAATGGACCGCGCAGGGCATGGGCCCAATTCTCCTTGGGCGCCGCTGGAGCCTGACCGTCCCCTTCATCGTTAAGATCAACAAGACTGCCGAAAGCCAAATCAAGAGCTTCTGGGAGGAGTTCGACGACAACCGCAAGGACCAGCTCTCGGCGTCCGAGGACATCGTAATTAAGACCTGGCGCTGGAGCAGGATGAAATGGAGGACTTGGTGGACCTACCAAATCCGGGTCGCCGCCGATAATCAGGACGGCTATCACCGCGCCACCTTGGCATCCGGGTCGTGTGAGGAGCATCCCTGGCTCGGAATCACGCCCTACATCCTTGCTGACCCGTCCTTCTACACGCCCTGGAAGTATCACTTCGGCTACCCGTGCAGCATGGTGGTCGCGACCAAGGACATGATCGGCGGGACCGCCCGGCCCTTCGAGCTTGAGACGAAGGTCGACGCAAACCACGGCACTGCCGAAAACAGCGGCGTCCTCAGCATGAGCTGGAAAAACGTCGGCGGCCCGAGCCAGTTGGCCAGCACCTTCCGCCAGCGCACCGGGGGAATGATGGCCGTCGCCGTCGGGAGAGCGGTCTACCACCGCCCTGGCGATTGGAAGGAACAACCGAACTTCTTCAACCCATTGTGGAACGCGCGCCTTGCGCCCCTCGTCACTCACTGGGAATCCGATGCCCTCAAGGCACTGATGCCCGAAATCACGCTGGTCAATAGCTGGTTCGGATCGTCGGCGCTCAATTACTGAGTCGGAGGCACCCATGCCGTCCCATTGCACGCAAGCGGGTAGCCGTACGCTCCTCGAGATTCTTCGCCGCGCAGTCCGCCGTTTCGCCCGCGCCCAGACCGGCAGCTCGATGACCGAGTTTGCCCTGATGGCCCCGATTCTCTCGGCGATCGTCCTTTGGCTCATCTACTTCTGGGAAGTCCAGAAGGTGCGCATCAAGGCCGCCGAAGCGGCGCGCTATCTGGCCTTCGAGCGGACGGTTCGCCCCAATCTCCAGGCAATCAGCCAGGAGGCCCAGGAGCGCTTCCAGAACCTGGACAGCTCCGATCGCGGCGTGGAGCTGCCCGCCGGCTACCTCAACCGCGTCACCATCGCCAAGGCCACCGTCCGCGAGGTGCCAGCCCCGATGTCCAGCGCTTCGCTCTCGCAGGCAGGCTCGGGCCAGGGCCTCGGCGACCTACTGTCGAAGGCAACCTCGCTGTTGGGCAACTCGGTCGGGGGAATCATCGGCACGCTCGGCTTCCGGTTCGAACGCGGCGGGTCCCAGGGCGAGGTCGAGTTTCACGTCGAGAACCGAATCATCCCCCAGCGAATCGCCTATTACCTGCCGCAGACTTCGGCGCTTACTCTCGACTTGACGTTCCGGGACACCTACTTCACCTACTTCGACACCTGGCGCGCCTGGAATTACGGCGACTCGCCTGCCAACTACAACACGGCCTACTCGACCGTACAGCGCAATACCGCGAACCGAGTCCGCCGCATCGCCTACTGGGGCCTCTCCGACGCCTCAGGCGTCAGTGGCGTCGTCAACGCCGTGGAGTCGGTTCTCGATCTGCTTGGACTCGATTTTCCGCTCGGCTCCGACTACATCACGGACTCGGTCGTGATGCTGCCTGCGACCCAGGCATCGCCCCGAACCTGGGGTCTGGCGGGCGGGGCACGCACGGTCCCGGGCGACGTGATGCTGGGCGCGTACTGGAAAAACGACAGTCAGGCCTGCCTGAACACCTGCGAGCCGGACGTAATCAAGCGCAAGCGCGGCTTTCTCACCAACGGCGGCTATGAGGACAACTGGCCCATGCGCGCGTACAACTGTCGCGGGCAGTTCTTCCAGGGCGCCAAGAAATCTGACAAGCCCGAATTCTACTATTCTCAGAGCAGGTCGGAGGGAAAGACCTACTTCAACTACGGATCGAAAGCGTGCGCCGAGTCGCAGCTCGATTTCCAATAGGAGCACGTCCATGGCCTGCGCAACGAAACTAGCGGAACGCACCGGAGCCGGGCGACGCCTGCTGGGGTTTGGGGCCCTGATGGCAATTGTGGCCGCTGCCGCTCTGGATGCCTCCTCGCCCCCCGCCCGCGCCGCTGGAGAGGCGCAGCTCGACAGCCTGCGCCGCTCGCGACTGGGCGACGTCTTCCCCGACTACCCGGGCGCGCCCCGGACTCCGATGGGGATGCTCGACGCCAACGGCAACGCGATGGAGATGGCCTTCTTCGAGACCCGCGACTCGCCGGGCGAGGTTCTGGCGTTCTACGGCCGCACCTTCGAAGCGCGCGGCCACTCCGTCGAATACGTCGGCGAGGAGGAGGGCGGCACGGTCAGCTACTACGACAGCAGCCTCGGCCAGCTCGTGTCGATCCACGCGATGCTCAGCGGCGACCCAAGCAAGCGCCGGACGCTGGCCTTCCCGTCGATCGTCGATACTCCCGACGGCGTCTCGCTGTCCGCGGCTCCCATCGAGTCGCTACCGAGACCCGAAGGCGCCACCGCCGTGTTGCGCCTGGACGACCGCAGCATGGACCGCTCGGGCGGCGCCCGGACGATGACGCAGATCGCCCCTGGGAGCCCGACGGAGGTCGCCAGCTTCTACCGCGAGGCCCTTCCGTCGCACGGCTTCGCGCTGGCTTCGAGCCAGAGCGAGAGCGAAACCCAGGTGCTCGAGTTCAGCGGCAGCGCGCGGCGCGTCAGCATTGCCATCTCGCCGCTACAGACCGAGGGAAAACCCGAATCGGTCGTCGCGATAATCATGGAGGGACTGCAGGAATGAGCCCGCTCTTCCGCATGAGAGAGCTGATGGCCGCATCGCGAGGCGAGGGCGGACAGGCGACCGTCGAGACCGCTGTGCTGGTGAGCGCGCTGCTGGTCGGCACGGGCTCGATCATGTTCTTCCTGCCCGACATGCTCGCGGCCTTCACTATCTACATCCAGGGTTTCTACCTGGTGCTCGGCTATCCGCTCGGATGAACCGGTCGCGCTCGGGCCGCCTGGGCCTCGTAGCGCGGGTCGATGACGAGGGGGCGAACGCGTGCGTGCTCAGCGCACGCGTCTTCTTTTGGGCCAAAGGTCGAGACGAGGGCCTGCGTCCGCTGCTGCCCGTCGTTCAAGCCGCCTTGCGCGCAGACGCTCGGGAACTGCGAGCGACCGGGCGGACGGGGAAAGGCGACCAACGAGCGCCTCGAAATCGAGGCACCTTCGCAAAGCCGCCTTGCCAGAGTTGCCGCGAGTCCCTGGCGGGCAGGTTTTACCGACGACAGACTCGCGGGCTAGGCGCCGGTGCTGAGCATGGACTCCTCCGCGACTTTGGGAACGCGCGGTTGGGTGCGCTAGGTGGCTGGTATTTTTCTGTAGACGATGCGGGCGGCATCTGAAAGATGCCGCCCCATGAGTCTTGGCCGTACGCCTGCTGGTGCTGACCTGTTTCGGAATCCGGCGCGATTCCAGAACTCCTGACCTAGCCGCCGCTCAGGATGAAACACTTCAGGCTTCCAGGATGGCGTACCGCATGCGGAGCCTCGTCCCGGGGTAGATCGT
>JBMNNX010000084.1:0-23187 GCA_050942745.1 Myxococcales bacterium | reverse complement strand
GCGTGGCTTACTACACCCCCCCCACACGGCTGTCCACAGCGAGCCTGGCCGCCTCTCTCCACAAGTCCACAACCGGTTCCCGGGATCTGCCGAAGAGCCGATTATTCGCATAGATCGGCGGCGGACCAAGCTGGTGCGCACATCTCGGCTCTCGCCGGAAACGTCGCCGGCGGCGTGCGCGCGGGGGCGCCGCCATCGAGCCCTCGAGCCGCAGCCCGCGTCGCCGCGCCGGCCGCGTTCGCGGTCCGCTGCCTCAGGCACTGCTCGTGCCGCGACTTCGACGCCGGCCCGAGCACCAGAGTTCCTTCCGCATTGTCCAAGCAACTTGGGCCAGCTCCGCTCACCCCGAGCGAGAGACCGGCCCGTTGGCCGGCTGTGGCCTTGAACTAACAGGGGGAGCTGTTAGTTAGGAGCGTAGAGGCGACCAGCGGGAGCCTCGGAGTCGAGGGACTCGCGGATTCGCCGCGCCAAGCTCGATTTGAACGAGACCCTCCCCCGACTCGCCCGTGAATCCGGCCACTTGCGGATTCGGGCTATCTACGTAGAACGAACTCTGGAGCACGAGATTCCCGAGAGCTGCAGGTTCGACTTCGCCGAGACTGCGTTCGCGCTCCACGGCGCGGTTGTGTCTTGCCGTAATCCGGACGTAGGTCGCGCCGACGTGGAGAAGCCTGACGGGCTCCAGGTGAAGCGCGACAAGCGCCGCCGGGCAAAGCGGGCAAGCAGCCTTCGGGCATCCCGCGCGCGACTCGAGGTGCGCTGGGGAAGGTGCCAGAGGGCAGCCATGACCAGGCAGTCGGCCGGCCGGACGCCAGCGCGAGCGATCGCGCGCGAGCTTTTTCAGGCCCGCGCGAACGTTGTGGTATCAACCAATCACCCAGGGCCGAACAATCCAAGCTGACGGAGTCGGGTTCATGCCCATGTCCCGCACCGCCCACCTCTCGTGTGCCTTCGCGCTTCTCCTCGCCGCTCCGGCGCGGGCGGGAGAGGCGTGGACGACCGTGACCGAAGGCCCGATCGTCGTGAAGACGCGCAGCGTCCCGGGCACCGACGTCCGCGAGGTCTGGGCCGAGGGCGAGATTGACGCGCCGGCCATCGAAGTGCAGGCCGCCTTGATGGATACGGAAGGCTACGCGCGCTTCATGAAGTACATCACCGAGTCGCGTTGGGTCGGCGAGCCGCGGCCAGACGGAAGCCGCCTCGCGTACGCGCTGCTCGAGCTGCCCATCGTCTCGCCGCGCGACTACGCGATCAGCGTGAAGGTGGACGAGATGCTCGAGCCCGGCGGGACCGGCCGGTTCAGGAACCATTGGTTCGCCGTTCCAGACACGGTCCCCAGGCGCACGGGGGTCGTGCGCGCGCGGGTCAACTCTGGCGGATGGACGGTGACCCCGCGCGACGGAGGGCGCAAAGCGTGGGGCGTCTATCGCTTCCAGATCGATCCGGGCGGATACGTGCCGGGCTTCGCCGCGGACCTCGGCAACCGCAAGGGCGTCACGGGCACCTTCCGCAGCGTCGAGTGGGAGGCCCGCAGGCGCGCCGCCGAGCGCAAGGCCCGTGAGCAGGAACAGGCGAACCTGCCTCGGATCGCCGAGGTGGAGAAGGCCGAACCGCCGGCCGAGAAGCGCTAGGGCGAACGTCCCCGGAGCCGCCGCAGCTTCATCGGACGGGGGGCAGGTGAGTGCCGTCGGGGCGAAAGGGGCAGCGCGACGGCGCGGTGAACTGGACCTCGCCGATAACGACGAGCTCGCCGACCTCGCTCAAGGTCACTGTCTCGCGCGCCGCGAGCTCACCGGCGCAATAGACGGCGGCCGTCGCCCGCATCTCCGGGTGGTTGAAGTGGTTGGCGAACCAGGCGAACCCGACCGAATAGGGATGATCGAGGCTCGGCTCGAGGATCTGGATGTTCTCGGCGCCGACCTGCGCGACGTCGTCGCGGTCGAGTCGCGGGTCATCCCGCGGGCCGGGCAAGTCCCACGACGGCCGCATGTTTCCGAAGTAGCAGTCGAACGGCGCCCGGCTCCACGAAGAGCGCTCGTGCGCGGGGCCGCCGCTCGGATGCAGCAGGTGCAGGTCGACGTCGCCCGGCAGACCCCAGACGAGCTCGACCCAGAGCCCGCCCGGAGCGCGCGCGGTGACGCGGGTCGTGCAGGTGTCGCTCGCGCCCCGCGGGTCGGTGACCGTGAGCGCCAGCGTGTAGGCGCCCACGAGCTCGGGCGTGAGGGTGGCGGCGCACGAGCCGGCCGCGGCGACCGGGACGGTGCGTGAGCCGTCGGGCGCGGCGACGACGCGCCAGGCGCAATGGAGAGGAGCGTCGTCCGGGTGCGCTCCGCTCCCTTCGAGGAGCGCGGTGGAGGCGACGAGGACGGTCTGCGCTGACGGGCACGCGGCGACCGGGCTGGGACAGCTCGCGGCGCACGGCTCGCCCGTCCCGGTCCCTTCGAGATCGACGAGGAAGGGCTCGGGCTCGCCGGCCACCCAGAACTCGACCTGGCCGCGGTGCCGGCCGAGCGTCACCGGTCGGAACTCGAACCCGACGCTGATGGGAAGGCCAGGGAGCAGCGTGCCGACCGAGGGCGAGAGCACGGCAAAGCGGTCCGACGATGACCGAGTGAGGCCCGCTTGCTCGATGCGGACTTCGGTCGCGCCGCGGTTGCCGAGCAGGAGCGAGCGGCTCCCGATCTCTCCGAGCCGCACCTCGCCGAAGGCGACGACGCTCGGTTCGGCGTAGAGATCAAGCTCGGTCGCCATGCCGCTCAGCGCCACCGCGCGCGGCTCGGAGAGCCCGGACTGCGAGAAGAGGAGCCGACCGCGATCGAGCGTCCTCGTGGCCGCCTCCGGCGCGTATGACACCGGGAAGGATCGCGCGTGGCCGGGCGCGATCTCGGCGTCGAGGTCCTCGACGAGGGCGAAGGCTCGCGAGCCATCCGGATCGAGATGCGCCCAAGGGACGTGGCAGGTGCCGCTCCCGACGTTCACCAGTTCGACGGCGCGCACCGTCTGGCTTCCCGCGTGGACGAGCCCGAACCTCAGCTCGGGCGGGCGGATCTCCAGCTCGCACGGCGGGGTCGCGACGGCGTGCCCGACGACCGGGATACGGACGTGCGGCTCCTCCTCGCTGTCCGTCGAGATGACGAGCTCGCCCGCGAAGACGCCCTCCAGCTCTGCGACGAGAGTGATGGAGATCCAGAGAGGCGAAGTCGCCACGTCGTGCGGCAGCGACGACGACGTCGCGCGGTACACCGAGGCTCCCTCGAGCCCGGCGGTGAACACCCCCACGACGTCTACCGAGCCGGCGCCGGGCGCCGGGCCGACGACGAGCTGCCGCGTCGCCGGCGCCCCGACGGCGAGCGTCCCGAAGTCGAGCGCTCTCGGGCTGACCGACAGCTTCTGGCGCGCTCCTCTGCCGGACAGCGGCACTTCGAAGAGGACGCAGCCTCGCCGCCGACGAAGCGGAGCGCCGACTCGCGCGGCCCGAGGTCCGTCGGCGCGAACGTGACGCGGACGTCCAGGCTCGAGCCGGCCTGGACGAGCGCGGGCAGCGAGGTCGAATCGAACCGGAAGTCGCCGGCAGGATGGAGGCTGGCGCTCGAGAGTCGCCCGGGCGCGTCGCCGAGGTTGACGATGGAGACCACCTGACTGCTCGAGGATCCGGGCGGGACGCTGCCGAAGTCGAGCCGCCCGGGGCGAGGCACCAGCGCGGAGTAAAGGCCGATTCCGTACAAGGCGACGCTGGCCGAGGGACATCCGTCGCAGAGGGCGAGCTCGAGCGTGGCGGCCAGAGCGCCCGGGCGATGCGGGGCCATCTGCAGCTCGGCCTCAACGCTGCCGCGGGGCGGGAGGTCGATCCGCTGTTTGGACAAGGAGAACGCCGACCGGTCCTCGCCGCTGATCGTGAGCTGGGCCGAGAGCGGCTGGCTCGAGAGGCTGGCCACCGGCAAGCTCATGCGGACGCTCTCGCCGATGCGGGCCGCGCCGAAATTGAGCTCGTCTGGCAGGCGGAGCGCCTCATCGGTGCCGACGCCGCTGACGGGGACGGACAGGCGCGCGCCCTCGTCGTTGGTGAAGTAGAGGAAGCCGGCGCGCTGCCCTGCCGCGGTGGGCTGGAACGTGACGGTGAGGAGAGCCTCGCTCTGGGCGGCGATCTCGAAGCGGGCCGGGGAGACCGAGAAGGCGGCGGTCCCGGATTCGGCGAAGACAGTCAGCTCCGAGCGGCCGGCGTTGAGCAGCCGCAACTCGGCGCTCGCAGTCGTTCCGACGACGCGGCCCAAGTCGAGCGCCGCGGGCTCGCTGGACAACACGCCCTCGTTGACGCTGAAGCGCTCCACGGAGCACGACAGGGCGAGGGCGGCGACGAAGAGCGCGAGGCCGGAGCGGGTCGCGCTACGCGAGGCGCCCGCCGGGCGCCCGTTCGAGCTCGTGGATGCGCGCATGCTCTGCCCCCCACCGCAAAGCAGCAACGCGGCCGACAGCTCCTGCTCCGGCCGCGTCTGGCGTGTGCGACCGATGGTAGCACCGACCGTTCACGGTACGGGAGCGGGCGAGCCTTGAGACGGGCTACTCGGAGCGCGGGGATGGCCCGCCGAACGCGGCTCAACCGGCCGCGGCCACCTGCAGCTTCCCGCCCGACTCCATCTCCAGGACGGTGACGCTCTGGTTACGGCCGTGCTGCTTGGCGTAGTAGAGGCACTGGTCGGCCTTGTCGATGAGCTCCTGCTTGGCGTCCCCGCTGTCGGGGAAGGTCGCGACGCCCAGCGACATGGTCACCTTGAGCGGCCCGAGCTCGGTCTGGAAGACCGCGGCCTGCACCTCCTTGCGGATGCGCTCGGCGATCTGCTTGGCGCCGGCCATGTCGGTCTCCGGCATGATGATGCAGAACTCTTCGCCGCCGTAGCGGCAGACGATGTCCGACTCGCGCGCGGTCTGGCGCAGGATCTTCGCCACGCCCTTGAGGACGAGGTCGCCCACCGGGTGGCCGTAGGTGTCGTTGACGCTCTTGAAGTGATCGATGTCGGTGAGCATCAGCGACATCTTCTTGCCGTAGCGGCGCGCGAGCAGCAGCACCTCGTCGCAGCGCGACTGGAAGGTGCGGTGGTTGTACAGGCCGGTCAGGCCGTCGGTGGTCGCCATCCGCTCCATCTGCTCGAAGAGGCTCGCCCGAAGGATCGACTGTGCGGCCTGCATCGCGAGCACCTCGAGGGTGCGCACCGTCTCCTCGTCGAAGGCGCCCTTGCGGCGTGTGCCGGCGACGAGGGTGCCGAGGATCCGCTCGCCGGCGCGCAGCGGCACGATCTTGAGCGAGCTGAGGCCCTTGAGCTGCGTCTCGTCGTCGAAGACGACCGGGCGATCCATCTGGCGCACGTCGCGGCCCGGCAGCGGCGCGCCGTAGCGCACGACGTTGGCGACGAGGCCGGTGTTGTCCGGGAACTCGACGCCCTCGAGCGCGCGGCCGCTGGCCACGCCGGCGACCCGCATCACCTTGTGGCGCCGCTTGCCGTTCTCCTCCTCGACGAGAGTGAGGGCCGCGAAGTCGAGCCGGCCCATGGCGCGCGCCATGTCGAGCGCGACGTTGACCGCCTCGGCGGTCTTGCTGGTGCCGTTGAGCTCCTCGATGGCCTTGTAGAGCCGGTCCTTCTCGTCGCGGGCGCGGCGGATGTAGTTGAGCACCCGCTCGACCTCGATGGCGCGCAGCACCTCGGAGGCCACGGTCGCGAGCAGCCGCTCGTCGTCCTCGCCGAAGGGCTCGGCCTCGAGCCGGTCGGCGACGAGCACGCCGCGCACCGCCCCGACGCCGCGGTGCTCGATGATCGGCACGGCGATGACGCTGCGCACCGCCGGGGTCTCCTCGTAGTAGTTGATGCACTTGAGGTTGCCGGCGAGCCGCACCGGCGCGCGCCGCTTGAGGACGGCGCCGAGCACGCCTTCGCCCGCGGGGAAGGCCTCGCGCTTGAGGAAGTCGGAGGCCGAGCGGCAGTCGTGCAGCTTGAGCGCCTTGTCGTCGCTGGTGAGCACGAAGGCGGCGCAGGTGTGGGTCTTGAGGGCGACCTCCGCGACCTCGATGGCCGAGCCGACCGCGCCCTCGATCTCGGTGACCGAGGCGAGCAGCCAGGCTTCGCGGTCCTCCTCGCCTCCGGCCTCGGTGCCGCTCGAGACCAGCCGATAGGCGCGGGCGCGCTCCTCGATCTCCTTGATGCGCCGATCGACCGCCGCCTTCTCGCTGGCGCGGCTGCGGGCGACCTGGGCCGCGAGCACAGTGTGGTAGAGCGCGGCGAAGAGCGCGAGGAAGGCCGAGTGCGCGAGGAACACCAGCGGCTGCCGGGCGGCCGGGCCGAGCACGTGCGCCGCGTCGAAGAGCAGGGTGATGCCGAGCAGCACCGCGCCCGAGCGGCGAGGCAGGAAGGCGACGAGGAAGGCCATCAGCAGATAGACGACGGGGAACAGCCCGTCGCCGAGGATCTGCACCATCAGGTAGGCCGCGCCGATGAGCAGCGAGCCCATCTCCAAGTCGTCGCGGAAAGTGCTGGGGATGCCGACGGTCGAGCGGCGCACGCGGCGGGCGAGCGTCGCGACCAGCGTCGCCACCACCAGGCCGACGGCCGCGGTGTCGCGCCAGGAGGCCGCGCCCAGATCGCGCAGCCGTCCGGTGAGCACGAGCGCGAAGCCGAGCGACGCGCAGGCGCCGGGCACCAGGCGCGCGAGGGAGCCGAAGGCCTTTCGAGCCTGGAGAAGGAGGTCGTCGCCGGGATCCCGAGCCGTCACTGGTCTTGGCATGGAGCGACTCCTTCGGCGCGCGGGCGCCTCAGTTTTCGAAGTTGAAGACCACCTCGTCCGGCCGGACCAGCCCGAGGTCCTCGCGGGCCGCGCGCTCGAGGGCGCGGTTGTCGCCGGAGAGGGCCTCGATCTCCAGGCGCAGAGACGCGTTCCGGGCGGCCAGCTCCCGGTTCTTCGCCTCGTAGGAGGCGATCTCCTCGCGCAGCTTGCTGTTGCGGCGCAGCCCGCCCGAGCTGGCGGCCGAGACGATGGCCAGCGCGATCGCGACTGTCGCCGCGAGCAGGGTGTACTTGCGGGAGCGGGTCATCGGGGGTCAGACCGGGGGAAGAGCGACCAGCAACAGCGTGCTACAGGCAGCCTAGCAGCGGCCGGTCGGCTGGCAAGAAATCGGCCGGCCGGGCCGCCGCACGAGGGCAAGAGGCGCGGCCAGGCTCACGCAACCACGTTCTCCAGGCGATCGACCTTCGCCCACCGCGGCGGCAGCGCGCCCGGCGGCGTCGGCGGTCCTCCTGGCGGCAGCGCGCTTCTTCGGACCACCCAGCGCGCTGTCGATGGCGACGCGAAGGACGGCCGACGCGAACCTCGGCCGCGCGCATCGGGAGGCGACGAGACTGCATCCCGAGCCGACAGCGCCGCGGGCTACTGCCCCTGTTCGACCAGGCGCGCGACAAGCTCCCGGAGCCCCTGTGGATTGGCGGGGCCGGTGTAGGCCGCGGCCACCTTGCCCTCGCGGTCGAGCAGGTAGGTCGTCGGAAGCTGCTTGATGGCGCCGAAGGGCGAACGGCCCGCGCGCACCTGGTCGTCCGCGACGAGGACCGGATAGTTGACCCCGTAGCTCTCGACGAACGGCTCGAGCACCCTTCGGCCCTCGAGATCCATCCCGACTCCGACGACCTGGAAGCCCCGGTCGCCGAAGTCGCGCTGCAGCGCCTCGAAGTTCGGGACCTCGAGCATGCAGGGGAAGCACCACGTGGCGAAGAAGGTGATGAGCGCGACGCGCCCGCGGAGCTGTTCGAGCGAGTAGAAGTCGCCCTGGGCGGTGGGGAGGCCGACCTCGTACGGGGAGCGCCGGGCCGAGGTCGGGGTCGGCTTCGCCGCAGGGCAGGCCGCGGCGAGCGCCAGGGCGACCAGAGCTGCGGCGAGGCGAGGCCAGGCGCGAAGCCGTCTCGTCGAAGGTCGCCCCGAGCGCTCGGGGAGGGTACAGGTGCCTGCAGCGGGCAAGGCCGGGGCGCTGGTCGAAGCGGATCTCACAGGCGCACGATGCCCAATGGACCGGGCGCCGACAAGCGTGGCGACCGGGTTGGCGGCCACTGCGGAGGAGGCGACAGGGGCGCCGCGGGCGCGCGCGAGGGGCCGGAGAGCGCTCCCCGATTCGCGGGCGAAAGGTTGCCCAGGAAACGGTTGCATGAAGGGGCGATCGGGTTTAGATGGCCAGCTCCCGTTCACTCAGGAGAGAGCGCACCCATGGCGAGCGAGTTGGTGACCGAGATCGGCGATGCGAGCTTCCAGAAGGAGGTCCTCGAGGCGGACAAGCCGGTGCTGGTGGACTTCTGGGCGAGCTGGTGCGGGCCGTGCAAGGCGTTGGCTCCGACGCTCGACGAGATGGCCAAGACCTACCAGGGCAAGCTGAAGGTCGTGAAGATCAACGTCGAGAACGATCAGGCGAGGGCGCAGCAGTATGGCGTCACCGCGCTGCCGACGCTGCTCTTCTTCAAGAACGGCAACGTCGCCAACGTCGTGGTGGGCGCGCCTCCGAAGGCCAAGCTCATCGAGGCGATCGAGAAGGTCGTCTGAAGCAGTGTCCGCGGCCGCTCTGGCGGCCCAGTCCAGCGACACCCGCCTGCCGGGCGACTTTGATTCGGTAGGCCGGCCATCGGACGGTCGGCGTTCGGCGGCACCGAAGGAGGTTGGTGCGCTCGACTTCAGGCCGGGCGCATTGCCATGCGCCCCTACCAACCTGCGGCGGCAGGCATCGGGCCAGGGTGTAGCCCGGGCCACAACTCTCGACCCTCGACTCTCGACCGTCGCTAAAACAAATGCCTGCGCATCGCCACGTTCATCAGCAGGCCCACGCCGATCATGTTCGTCAGCAGCGATGAGCCTCCGTAGCTCATCAGCGGCAGGGGCACGCCCACCACCGGCAGCAGCCCGGTGACCATGCCGATGTTGACGAAGATGTGCCAGAAGACCATCGCCGCGACGCCCACCGCGAGGAAGGAGCCGAACTTCTCGCGCGCCGAGGCGGCGACCACGAGCATCATCACCAGGAGCACCAGGTAGAGGCCGATGAGCACGACGGCGCCGACAAAGCCGTGCTCTTCGCCCCACACCGAGAAGACGAAGTCGGTGTGCTGCTCGGGCAGGAACGACAGCTGGGTCTGCGTCCCATGCCCCCAGCCCTTCCCGGTGGCCTGCCCGCTGCCGACGGCGATGAGCGACTGGCTGGCGTGGTAGCCGGCGCCGAGCAGGTCCTCCTCGGGATCGAGGAAGGTGAGCACGCGCTTCTTCTGGTAGGGCTTGAGCAGGTAGGCCCAGGCGAGGACCGCGGTCACCACGAAGCCCGCGGCCAGGACGAGCAGTGACTTCCAGCGCACCTTGGCGACGAGGATGATGCTGCCCGCGACCGAGGCGATCATCATCGAGGTGCCCAGGTCGGGCTGCTTCATTACCAAGGCCACCGGCACCAGCAGCAGCAAGGCGGGCTGCCAGAGCTGAGGGAGCGAGTAGCCTTCCTTGGTGTGCGGGTCCTCGTGGAAGAAGCGGGCGACGACCAGGATGATGGCCAGCTTCATCAGCTCGGAGGGCTGCAGGTGGACCGGGCCGAAGTCGAGCCAGCGCTGCGCGCCCATCGCCACGCGCCCTCGGACGAGCACGGCGACCAGCAGCAGCACGATGAAGCCGTAGATCGGGTAGGCGAGCTTGAGCAGGTAGCGGTAGTCGAGCACCATCGCGGCCGCGCAGGCGCCGAGCCCGATGAGGAACCAGTAGATCTGCGACTTCCAGACCGGCGCGTAGGCCGCCCGCGAAGCCGAGGCGAGGTTCCAGACGCCCAGGCCGGCGATGAGCAGGACGACGGCGAGGATGTGCCAGGGGATGTTGCGCCAAAGCTGGCGCGCGGTGCTTCGACCCGGCGCGACTAGGTCCACGGCGAGCTCTCCTTCGTGGCCCGCGAGGCCTCGCGCGTCGCGCCCGAATCCGGTGAGCGAGGCGGGTCGCTCGCCGGCGGGCTGAGCGAAGGGGCGGCCTTGGGCGCCGGCTCCTGCGGCAGCGTGTTTCGGGCTGCCTCTTCTTCAGCCTTGATGCGGAAGTACTCCCGAATCACCGCCATCGCGGTCGGGGCCGCGTCCGAGCCGCCGTGCCCGCCGTGCTCGTTGAGCACTGCCACCGCGATCTCGGGCTGCTCGTAAGGCGCGAAGGCCACGAACCAGGCGTGGTCGCGCTCGAAGTAGGCCATCTGCTCGGTCTTCAGGCGCGTGGAGCCGAGCTTGACGACCTGCGCGGTGCCGGTCTTGCCGGCGACCGCGATGTCCTTGAGGCGCCGCCACCAGCCGGTGCCGCCCGGCTCGTTGACCACCGCGTTGAGGCCCTCGGCGACGAGCGCCAGGTGCTCGGGCTTGACGTCGAGCTTGCGCACGACCTGCGGCTCGATGGCGCGCACGAGCTTGCCGTCCGGATCCTCGATGCGCCGCACGACCTGTGGCCGGTAGAGCGTGCCGCCGTTGGCGATGGCCGCGTAGGCCATCACGAGCTGCAGCGGCGAGACGTTCACGTCGCCCTGGCCGATGGAGGTGTTGAGCGCCAGGCCCTTGGTGTAGCCGCCGGGGGTGACGCGGTTGTGGTAGGCGGTCGAGGGCACGATGCCCGGCACCTCGGGCGACAGGTCGAGCCCGGGGACGTGCCCGAAGCCGAGCTCGGTCGCCACGTCGGCGATGGCGTCGATGCCCATCCGATCGCTCATCGCGTAGAAGTAGGTGTCGCAGCTGCGCTTTAGGGCGTTGTGGAGGTTGACCGCCCCGTGGCCCGCGTCGCGCCAGCAGCGCCAGCGGCGCCGGCCGAGCGAGTAGCCGCCGTTGCAGAAGACCGAGTTGTGGGCGCCGTGCGTGCCGGTCTTCAGGCCGGCGAGCGCGGTGACGACCTTCCAGGTCGAGCCGGGGTGGTAGTGCTCCTGGGCCGGGCGGAAGATGAGCGGCTCGAGCGGGTCCTCGCTTATCGCGCGCAGCTCGGCCCGGGTGATGCGCCCGGTCAGCTTGTTCGGGTCGTAGGCGGGCTTGCTGACCATCGCGAGCACGAAGCCGGTGTTGACGTCCACCGCGACGACCGCGCCCGCGGTCGCCACCTCGAAGGCCTTCTCGGCTGCCTGCTGCAGCGGCAGGCTGAGCGAGAGCACCAGGTTGTGGCCCGAGCTTGGCTTGGTGAGCTGGTCGGTGTCGCCGAGCAGGTGGGTCGAGCCGCGGATCTTGCGCCCCTTCGCGTCGACGATGGTCTTGCGCCAGCCGTCGACCCCGCGCAGGTCGCTCTCGAAGCGCCGCTCGACCCCGCGGCGGCCGATGTAGTCGCCGAGGGCGTAGCCCTCGATGCCCTTCTTCTCGAACGCCTCGAGCTCTTCGCCCGTCACCTCGTTCATGTAGCCGAGCACGTGCGCGGCGAGCGTCCCGTAGCGGTAGTGGCGGTGCGGGGCAGCGACGACGTCGACGCCGGCGAGCTCGAGCCGGTTGGCCTCGAGCCGGTCGAGCGCGTCGAGGTCGACGTCGACCTTGACCACGAAGTCGCGAAAGCGCCTCAGGCCGCGCGCCCGGCGGTACTGCTCGCGCACCCGCTCGACCTCGTCGGCGGTCAGCGACAGGTAGGTCGCCAGCTTCGGGAGCACCTCGTCGAGGCAGTAGCCCTTGGGCGCGCCGCTCGGCTGGCAGAAGGCGGGGGTGAGGGTGACGTTGTAGCTGGGGCGGTTGTCGACGAGGATGCGCCCGCGGTTGTCGAGCACCATGCCGCGGTCGGCCGGCACGCGGGTCACCTTGACGAAGTTGTCGAAGCTCTTGGCCGTGTACTCCTCGCCGCGGGTGATCTGCAGGTGGTAGAGCCGCCCGGCGAGCACGAGCATCAGCGCGCTCATCACCGCGCCGGCGACGAGGATGCGCGAGCGCAGGTCGCGTCCGCCCTGTTGCTCGCCAACGATCATCGGCATCGGGGGCGACCTCTCGGGCTCACAGCAGCAGCCCGCGCTCTGGCTTCTTGAAGATGCCCTCTATCGCCTTGAGCAGCGGCCAGACGAGCAGCGCGGCGAGCATCGTCAGCCCCGCGGTCGGCCACATCGCCGAGAAGACCGGGCCGAGCCGCGTCGAGGGCGAGGCGAGCGACAGCATCCCGATGGCGGCCAGGTTGTGCAGCAGATCGATCACCGCCGCGAGGGGCACGAAGCCCTTGACCGAGCGCACGTCGACAAAGGGCGCCAACAGGCGCGCGAGCAGGAAGGTGAGGACCGAGGTGAAGACGTACAGGCCGCTCGGCTGTCCGCTGAGGACATCGACGAAGTAGCCCGCGGCGAAGGCCCCGAGCGCTCCCTCGAGCGTCTGGCAGCGCAGGGCGAAAAAGAGCACGAAGACCACGTGGACGTCGGCCCGCGCGACCGAGATGCCGAGGGGCCGCAGCAGCGCGCACTCGACGGCGACCAGCGCGAGGCATGCGAGCGAGATGAGGACCACCTTCATGGACTGTAGCCGCCTGCCTGCTCAAGTTCTCGCCAACTCAACCAACGCCGATGTGTCTTGTTCCCGTCCACGCCTAGCGGGCGGGCAGCGAAGCCTCCGGGAAGTCCTGACGGCCGGGCAGCCCGGTGAGCACGAAGACCTCTTCGAGCCTCGAGTCGGGGTACGCGAGATCGACCGCGGGGGCGACCTCGGCGCTCAGGAACATGCCGTGGTTGGGCCGCTCGACGCCGGCGACCCGCCCGACGACAAGGCCCTTGGGGAAGACGCCGTCGGTGCCGGAGGTGACGAGGATGTCGCCCTCCTCGATGTCTTCGGTGCGCTGCGCCTGCACGAGGGCCGGCCGATTGCGCGCGCCCTGGCCCATCACCTTGGCGCGAGCCCGCGAGCGTTGCACGCGCACGGGCACCGCGAAGTTCGAGTCGGAGAGCAGCAACACGTCGGCGCTGGTCGGCCCGGTGTTGAGCACCCGGCCGACTATGCCTTCGCTGGCGAGCACGGCCATGCCCTTGGCGACGCCGTCGCGGGTGCCCTTGCCGATCTTGAGGGTGACCAGGTTGAGCACCGGGCTCTCGCCGACGACCGGCGCGACGAGCATCGGCGCGGGGGCCGCCTCGGCGAACCCGAGCAGGCGGCGCAGCCGCGCGTTCTCCTCGTGCGACTCGGCCAGCCGGGCGACCTCGCCCCTGAGCCGCAGGTTCTCGCGCCGCAGCGCGAGGTTCTCCTCGCGCACCTTGCGCAGCGCGAACCAGCTCTGCTGGCGGTCGATGAGCCCGCCGACCACGCCGGTGACCGCCCGCTCGATGGGCGCGGTCACCCTGAGCACCGCGCGATCCAGTCCGTTCAGGTCGCGGCCGCGCTTGGCGTGCGCGAGGTAGGTAATCAACGGCACGGCGAGCAGCGCGCCGATCACCAGAAGGTCCCGATATCGTCTAATGAAGCCCAGCACGCCGTCTCGCTCGCCTGGCCGTGACCGTCACGGCTCGGGGCCTGTCCTGATGGGGGTAGATCGCGACCCGCCTATTACGGTTCGCCCCGGTTTTCGAACCGCCCGCTCCACGGACTGTCCAGTACCGGGGGCAACCTGCGCAAGGCGCTTATTTCACTTGCATTTTCTCAGTCGCTTCTCTAGGGTGTCAAGCTTTCTCGAGGCATCCGACAAGCCCCCGGGAAGGGAACGATCATCGGCGCTTGGGAGTTGCTAGAAGCCCCAGGCCGGCGCTCGTGTCAAGACGGCCCAAAAGGAGAGGCCCAGATGCTGGACACCCTGCGGAAGAATTCCAAGTCCGCGCTCATCTATATCTTTTTCGGGATCATCATCGTCGTCTTCGTCTTCTCGTTCGGCCCCGGCTCGGACGGTTGCCGCTCCGGTGCGCTGGTAGGCGGGGGGGGGAACGCTGCGACGGTGAACGGGAAGACGATTTCGGTCTCCGACTTCGAGCAGACCTACGGCCGGGTCTACCGCGACTACCAGGCGCGGGCCGGCGGCTCGTTCAACGAGGAGATCGCCGCGAGCATCGGGCTGAAGGACAAGGTGCTCGACCAGCTCATCGAGCGCGAGCTGCTCGCCCAGGCGGCCGCCGACAACGGCATCACCGTCACCGACGAGGAGCTGGCCGGTGAGATCTACGGGATGGCCGCCTTCCAGGCCGACGGCGAGTTCGATCAGGAGCAGTACAAGCTCATCGTCGAGCGGCAGCTCGGGACGACCACCACGCAGTTCGAGCGCGACCTGCGCCGCGACCTGCTCGCCCAGAAGATGCTCGGCAGCCTCTCGGGTGCGGCCAAGGTCTCCGACGACGAGGTGCGCGCCGAGTACACGCGCGAGCGCGAGAAGCTCGACCTGAGCTTCGTGCGCTTCTCGCCGCACGCCTTCAAGGCCGAGGTCGCCGAGCCGACCGACGCCCAGATCGACGAGCTGCTCAAGACCGACATGGCCAAGGTCGAGGAGCACTACAAGTCCAACAGCTACCGCTTCAACAAGCCAAAGCGCGTCAAGGCCCGGCACATCCTCGTCAAGCTCGACGAGAAGGCCCCCGATGCCGACGTCGAGGCGGCGACCAAGAAGCTCAACGACCTGAAGCAGCAGGTCTCGGGCGGCGCCGACTTTGGCGCGCTCGCCAAGGAGCACAGCGAGGATCCGGGCAGCAAGGAGAAGGGCGGCGACCTCGGCATCTTCGGCCCGGGCACGATGGATCCGGCCTTCGAGAAGGCGGCCTTCGCCATCGAGGCGGGCCAGATGTCCGAGCTGGTCCGCACCCGCTTCGGCCTGCACCTCATCAAGGTCGAAGAGGTGCTGCCCGAGGAGAGGCGCACGCTCGACGACGCCAAGCGCGAGCTCGCCAGCGAGCTGCTGGTGCAGGAGGCCGCCAAGGCGCTCGCCAAGAAGAAGGCCGAGAAGACCCTGGCCCAGGTCAAGGAGGGCAAGAAGCTCGAGGAGCTGTGGCCCGCCGAGGAGAAGAAGGACGAGCCCCAGCAGGCGATGCGCTTCGAGATCGGCGGGTCCAAGCCGAAGGTCGAGACCACCGGCCTGTTCTCGCCGACCGGCGATTACATCCCGCGCGTCGGCGTCGACGCCGCGCTCTCGGCCGACGCGCTCGCGCTCGACGAGAAGAAGCCGGCCGCCGACAAGGTCTACGAGATCAACGGCAACTTCGTCGCCGTCGTCCTCAAGGAGCGCCAGCGCGCCGACCTGAGCGAGCTTACGGCGAAGATGGACGAGTACCGCGGCAAGGCTCGGGACCGGAAGCTCGGCGAGGTCATCGACGGCTACCTCAAGTCGCTCAAGGAGAGGGCCGACATCGAGAAGAACCAGGCGGTCCTCGGCCCCGGCAGCCTGCTCGATCAGCGCGAGGTCGAGACCGGCTAGCGGCCGTCCCGACGTGGCCCGCGCGTCGGGCCTGTCGCGAAGCGGTCCGAGGGCGTTGGCGCATGCCGGCGCCCTCTTCGCTTGAGCGCGTTTCGGCGCGCCGCATACCCCGCCCATATGCACCACCCGAAGAAGACCCTCGTGCTCGCCTCCAGCTCGCCGCGGCGCCAGATGCTGCTCGCGCAGGCCGGGCTTCAGCTCGTCATCGACGCGCCGCGCGTCGACGAAGGCGACCAGCCTGGCGAGCCAGCGCGCGAGTTCGTCCGGCGCGTGGCGCGCAAGAAGGCGCGCGCCGTTTCGCCGCGGCATCCGGGGATGGTCGTGCTCGCCGCGGACACCTCCGTCGTCCTCGGGCGCCACCTCTTCGGCAAGCCGCGCGACGCCGAGGACGCGCTGAGGATGCTGCGGCTGCTGTCGGGCAAGGAGCACGAGGTCGTCACCGGCGTCTACGCCGTCGGACCAGGCGGACCGCAGGAGGCCGTGGTCGTCACCCGCGTGCGCTTCGCGCCGGTGTCCGAGGCGCAGGCGCGCTGGTACGTGGCCACCGGCGAGCCGTTCGACAAGGCAGGCGCCTACGCCATCCAGGAGCGGGGCGGGGTTTTCGTCGAATCGATCGAGGGCAGCTTCTCCAACGTCATCGGGCTGCCGGTGGTCGAGAGCCTGGCGCTCGTTTCGAAGGCCGGGCTGTCGTTGCCGTGGGAGGCCGGGCAGTGAGCATCCGCGAGAACCTCCAGAGGGTGCGCGAGCGGATAGAGGCCGCCGCAGCGCGGGCCGGCCGCGATCCGGCGTCCGTCCAGCTTGTCGCCGTCTCGAAGACGCAGCCGGCCGAGGCGGTGCGCGAGGCCTACGAGGCGGGCCAGCGGCTGTTCGGCGAGAACTACGCCCAGGAGCTGCGCGACAAGGCCCAACTCCTCGCCGATCTGCCTGGCCTGCGCTTTCACTTCATCGGGCGGCTGCAGCGGAACAAGGCGAAGTACGTCGCGCCGGTCGCCTCGATGATGGAGTCGCTCGACGATCTCGGCGTCGGGCGCGAGCTCGCCAAGCGGGCCGCAGCCGCGGGGCGCGTCCTTCCGACGCTCGTCGAGGTGAACCTGGGCGAGGAGCAGAAGGGCGGGGTGCCCGAGAGCGAGTTGGCGTCTTTCGTCGAGCAGGTGCGGGCGCTGGGCGCGCTGCGGCTCGACGGGCTGATGTGCATCCCGCCGTTCAGCGACGACGCGGAGCGCTCGAGGCCGTACTTTGCCCGTCTGCGCGAGCTCGCCGGGAGGCTGGGCCTGGCCGTGCTTTCGATGGGAATGAGCACGGACTACGAGGTGGCGATAGAGGAGGGCGCGACCTTCGTGCGAGTCGGCACGGCGATCTTCGGGCCGAGGTCGTACCGGTAGGCTTGCCCAGCCACCGCCAAGCGGAGACGGGCTTGCGGCATCAGGTGAGGCGCTGAGCCTTCGCCGGCGCCGAGCCCGATTTGCAGAGCCTATCGCGCGCGCCGCAGCCTCGCGGGAAGCGTAGGCCCCGACTCAC
Organism: Myxococcales bacterium; assembly: GCA_050942745.1. Classification (GTDB taxonomy): domain Bacteria; phylum Myxococcota; class Myxococcia; order Myxococcales; family UBA5297; genus UBA10939. Next base: position 6,327 of record JBMNNX010000084.1, on the reverse strand, counting down.
CCATCGACCATCGTCGCGGGCTCAGTCCGGTTTCGACCACGGCGGTGCTCCCGCTCGTGCACGGCCGCGCGATGCCCACGAGGGTGCGAAAGCAACTGCGTTCAGGCCCAAGCTCGAGAGCGAACCGACGAGTCCCCGACGTCCGGACACTGTATGACCGGGCGCGCCGGCACCAACCCCCTGCGCCCGTGCGGTCCGCGTCGCTGCCCGCACGCCCCGCGAGCCACCGGCGCATACTCTCGACCCTCGACTCTCGACTCTCGACCGTCGCGCCTACATCTCTCTGAACTTCCAGCGCCCCTCCCCAGTGAGCTCGACCTTGAACTCCATGCCGCAATAGAAGCAGCGGATCTCGTCGCCCGGGGCGAAGCCGTCGTCGTACGGGTTGTTCGCGTTGCACTCGGGGCAGTCGAAGTCTTTGCGGCGCTTCGTGTCGCCCTTGTGGTCGTCGTCGTCGTGGCTGTACTGGTCGAGAGGCATTCTTGGGCTCCGCCGTGATTACCAGCGGTCAAGAAAGTCGTTGAGCTCGTCGTTGGCCTTGGCGCGCGCGTCACGCGTCTCGCGCAGCAGGCCATAGACCTGGAAGTGCTTCTTGGACATCGCGTAGATGTCGGCGTAGGCGAACTCGGCGAGGTCAGCCTGCCCGACCGCCGTCGCGCTGTAGCTGCGGTTGACTTCGGGTCCGAGCACCTCGCCTTCGCCAAAGAAGTCGGCCTTGCGCACGGTGCAGATTTCGACGGCCTTATCGCCGTTTCCACGCCCGAGCGCGACCTCGCCGCGAAGGACCATGAAGAGGCTGTTTCCAGGCGTGCCCTCTTGGAAGACCAGCTCGCCCGGCTGGTAGCGGCGGGTGGTCGCCTTCGAGAGCAGCAGGGAGGTCGAAGCCGGCCCCATCGCTGTGAAGAGCGGCGCCATCCCCAGCATCTCATCCAACTTCACCCACTCCTGCAGGTCGACACGCTTGAGCTCGAGCTTGATGCCCTGGTCGTCCGCCATCGGTTCCTCCTGTTTCTTGAGCTGGCTGCCGCGCAAGAAGGCCCGATTCTAGAGGCCGGTTCTCGGGCCGGTCAAACGAGGTGTGGCGCGCCAAACACCGATGCCCAGGCGTCAGACGCACCGCCGATCGCGGGAGGAACCGCGCGCCGAAAAAAGGCAGGGGTATCGCGCTCTTTCGGCGAGCGGGAGTCAAGCGTTCAGGCTTCATTCGCGGGCCGCGAGCGCCTCGGTTCGCCCCGCGCTGCGGATTGCCCTCGTGCACCCGCGCCCGCGCCTGGGGAAGCCGTGGCCCGCGGCTCTTCGCCCGCCGAACGCCGGCGGAGCCCGTGGGCTATCCGCAGGCCGGCCTGGCGCGCGCCTATATGATCGATACAGGTGCCCTGCCAGGCTCTGGGGAGTCGTCGGCCGCGCGCCGAGCGAGAGCCGATCGGGCTGGCGAGCCTTGGCCTCGAGCGCTTCGGTGCGGTGCAGGCGAGGCTCCCGGAAGAAGCGGAACAGTTCGGCTGCCTTCGCGGGCATGGGGACCGCGGGCTTTTCCGACCGGGGCGTCTTCCGCGCCGCCAAGGTTGCGGACAGGCCCACGGCTGTCAACGTTTCGGCTAGAGGCATGGCGGGCGAGGGGGCGGCGCCGAGCGCGGCTCCTCGAGCATGGAAACGGGGGCGACCTTGCCGAAATCGCAAGGGAGGCGGGCTGCATCGGCCGTCGGCGCGCTCATCCAATCGCTTCCGCGCCTGCAGGCGGCAGCCCGACTGTCGCCTAGGCGATAGGCCTTGACCCTCGGGACGGAGGAATGGTACGCGACTTCGAAAGCTTGCCTGCCCGTTGTTCTACTGTGGACGTCCCCGGGGGACTGCCGGCTGCAGGTCGTTCACGGATGATTGAGGTCGAGACTTGAGCAAAAAGTACTATACCGTCCTCATCGTTCCCGATGACTCTCCCAAGACGCGCAAGCTGCGCGTCCCGCACTGGATCCTCACCCGTTCGGCCATCGTGCTCGGAGTGCTGCTTCTAGGCATCATCGCGGCGACGGTCCACTACTTCCAGGTCGTCGGGGAGATCACCGAGAACAAGATCCTGCGCGACGAGAACGTCCAGCTTCGCAGCGATCTGAAGCGCATCCGCGAGCGCATCGCCCAAATCGGCAGCACGCTCGATCGCGTCGAGCGCTTCGACCAGCGGCTGCGCGCCATCACCCTGCTCTCCGACCCCGAGCGCCACCTGGCTATCGGCCCGGTTGGCATGGTCGATGCCGACGATCGCGACAGCCCCTCGGCGCGGGTGATGCTAGGCGAGCCCGAAGACCCGGCGGCGCTGCGCAGCAAGCTCGACGCCCTCTCGGCCGAGGCGGCCCGCCAGGAGGCGAGCCTGCAGGAGCTGCACGCCTACTTCGAGGACCAGAAGTCGCTCCTGGCCTCCACTCCGTCGATCTGGCCGGTGCGCGGCTGGGTCACCAGCGACTTTGGCCACCGGCTCGATCCGTTTACCGCCGAGCGCATCATGCACAAGGGGCTCGACATCGCCGCCGCCCACGGCACGCCGATAGTCGCGCCCTCCGACGGCCTGGTCATCTTCGCTGGGGTCGAGGGCGGCTACGGCAAGGTGCTCGTGCTCGACCACGGCTACGGGGTGAAGACGCGCTTTGCCCACATGGCCGACATCGGGGTCAAGGTCGGCGACCGGGTCAAGCGTGGCGACCATGTGGGCCTGCTCGGCAACACCGGCCGCTCGACCGGCCCTCACCTCCACTACGAGGTCCGGGTCAACGGCGTCCCCGAGAACCCCCGCAAGTTCATCCTCGAGTAGCCTTCGGCCGCTCGCAGCCCAGGGCCGCCTCTTCTCGCCCCTCGCCGATTCTCCGGCCGGGCGCGCGAGCTCGCGGGCTGGCTCCTCGCCGCCTGCGCCTCCGCGGGCGCGCGCCTTGTGCCGCGGAATCCTCCCGTCTCTTCGCGATGTTGGCTCAACCGAACCGCTGCTTCGGGCTGGCGGTCGCTCGGCGGCTTTGGAGTAGATAGGGGGGGGCTGGGGTGTTACATTTCGGAGCCCTTTTCCGGAGGTCAACCCCGCCGACATCCGTCAAGTGCTCTCGGCCAGGCGTCCGCAAACGCCGAGGTGAGCAGCGGGCGTGCGACCGTACGCCCGGCAGCAGAGCGCGGGGCTTTCTACCCAGACAGGCAGACACATGTTCAAACAGCTCGTCAGGAAGATCATCGGCACCAAGAACGAGCGCGAGCTCAAGCGCATGCGGCCCATCGTCGCGCGCATCAACGAGCTCGAGCCGCAGATGCAGGCGCTCAAGGACGAGGACTTCCCTCGCAAGACCGCCGAGTGGAAGGAGCAGGTCCAGAAGGGCCGCTCGCTCGACGGCATCCTGCCCGAGGCCTTCGCCCTGGTGCGCGAAGCGGGCCGCAGGGTGCTCGGACAGCGCCACTTCGACGTGCAGCTCATTGGCGGCATCGTGCTGCACTCGGGCAAGATCGCCGAGATGCGCACCGGTGAGGGCAAGACCCTCACCGCCACCCTGCCCAGCTACCTCAACGCGCTCTCGGGGCGCGGCGTCCACGTGGTCACCGTCAACGACTACCTCGCCCGCCGCGACAGCGAGTGGATGGGCCGCATCCACAAGTTCTGCGGCCTGACGATCGGCTGCATCGTCCACGACCTGACCGACCGCGAGCGCCAGATCGCCTACCGCTCGGACATCACCTACGGCCAGAACAACGAGTTCGGCTTCGACTACCTGCGCGACAACATGAAGTTTCGCCTGCAGGACTACGTGCAGCGCGAGCTCAACTTCGCCATCGTCGACGAGGTCGACTCGATCCTCATCGACGAGGCGCGCACCCCGCTCATCATCAGCGGCCCGTCGGAGGAGTCGACCGAGCGCTACTACCGGATCGACCGGGTCGTGCACGGGCTGATGCCCGACCAGGACTACGTGGTGGACGAGAAGGCCCGCTCGGTCCACCCGACCGACGAGGGCGTCGAGAAGATCGAAAAGCGCCTGGGAATCGCGAACCTCTACGCGCCCGAAGAGGTCGAGACTCTGCACCACGTCGAGCAGGCGCTGCGCGCTCACACGCTGTTCAAGCGCGACGTGCACTACATGATCAAGGACGGCCAGGTGCTCATCATCGACGAGCACACCGGCCGCACCTTGCCGGGCCGCCGCTGGTCGGACGGGCTGCACCAGGCCATCGAGGCCAAGGAAGGCGTGGTCATTGAGAGCGAGACCCAGACCCTCGCCACCATCTCCTTCCAGAACTACTTCCGCATGTACTCCAAGCTCTCGGGTATGACCGGCACCGCCGACACCGAGGCCGAGGAGTTCGCCAAGATCTACGACCTCGACGTGCTGGTCATCCCCACCAACAAGCCGATGATCCGCCAGGACCACGACGACGTGGTCTACAAGACCGAGCGCGAGAAGTTCAAGGCGGCCGCCGACGAGATCGAGAGCCTCTACAAGCGCGGCCAGCCGGTGCTCGTCGGCACGGTCTCGGTCGCCAAGAGCGAGGCCATCTCGGCCATCCTCAAGAAGCGCGGCATCTCCCACGACGTGCTCAACGCCAAGCAGCACGCCCGCGAGGCCGACATCGTCGCCCAGGCCGGGCGCCTCAAGGCGGTCACCATCGCCACCAACATGGCCGGCCGCGGCACCGACATCATCCTCGGCGGCAACCCCGAGTTCCTCGCCAAGAAGGAGGTCGGCCCGCCCCCCGAGCTCGACACCGACGGGCCCTCGACCCCCGAGCAGTCCAAGGCCCACCAGGAGGCGCTCGAGAAGTACAAGCTCGACTACGAGCTCGCGCTGGCCAAGTACCAGAAGCAGTGCGCCCAGGAGCACGACGAGGTCATCAAGCTGGGCGGCCTGTTCATCCTGGGCACCGAGCGCCACGAGAGCCGGCGCATCGACAACCAGCTGCGCGGCCGCGCCGGCCGCCAGGGCGACCCGGGCGCCAGCCGCTTCTACCTGTCGCTCGAAGACGACCTGATGCGCATCTTCGGCTCCGACCGCATCAAGGGCCTGATGGAGACCCTGGGCATGCAGGACGGCGAGCCCATCGAGCACCGCTGGCTCTCCAAGTCCATCGAAGGGGCGCAGAAGAAGGTCGAAGGCCACAACTTCGACATCCGCAAGAACCTGCTCGAGTACGACGACGTGATGAACCAGCAGCGCCGCAGCATCTACAAGCAGCGCCGCCGCGTGCTCGCCGCGGGCGCGGGCATGCCGCTCATCGAGTTCGAGGAGGACCCGAAGAACAAGAAGAAGAAAATCCGCATCGAGACCACGGTCACCTGGGCTGACGCGCGCGAGCGCGTGCTCGACCTGCTCGAGGACACCATCCTCTCGGTCTGCGACGCCTACGCGCCGACCCGTAACCCGTCCGGCTGGGACATGCAGGGCCTCGAGAGCGCGCTCAAGGAGCAGTTCGGCCTCTCGATGAACATCGCCGGCGGCAGCTATTCGGGCCGCGAGGACCTCGAGGAGCAGATCTGGAACGTGCTCTACAAGCGCTATGAGGCCAAGGAGCAGGAGGTGGGAGCGGACACCTTCCGGCGCTTCGAGCAGTACGTCAGCCTGTCGACCATCGACGCCCTCTGGAAGGACCACCTGCTGGCGATGGACCACCTGCGCCAGGGCATCGGCCTGCGCGGCTACGGCCAGCGGGACCCGAAGCAGGAGTACAAGAAAGAGGGCTACTCGATGTTCCAGCAGATGATGCAGGCCATCAACACCAACGTGGTCAGCACCATCCTGCGCGCGCAGCTCCAGCCGCGAGGGGCCGAGGAGCGCGACACCCGCTCCTCCGCCGACAACGACTTCGACCTGTCCAAGAAGCGCCTGCCGAAGATGACCGAGGGGCGCGGCACCATCCAGGGCGGCGGCGCCCCCGCGCCCGGCAAGCAGCAGACCATCCAGCGCACCGCGCCCAAGGTGCGGCCGAACGACCCGTGCCCCTGCGGCAGCGGAAAGAAGTACAAGCGCTGTCACGGGCTCGAGGAGATGACCGCCTAGCGCTCGGCACTTTCGCTTTGCGGGCCCGCCCCCTCCGGTCATCCCGAGCGTAGGGGCGACCAACGGTCGCCCCTGAGTCGAGGGACTGCGACGGAATCGACCAGGCGCCTTCGACTCCGCTGCCGACGCAAGCGTCGGCAGCTACGCTCAGGCCGAACGGCATGGGCCTCGGCCCAAGTCGAGGCGCCGTACGGCTCCGCTCACGCAAGAGGCGAAGGGCCTGACCCCCGGTCATCCCGAGCGAGAGACCGGCTCGTTGGCCGGCTGTGGCCTTGAACTAACAGGGGGAGCTGTTAGTTAGGAGCGTAGGGGC
>JBMNNX010000416.1:0-4424 GCA_050942745.1 Myxococcales bacterium | reverse complement strand
ACTTCCGCATCGCCGACGGCCAGCTCTTCCACTCCAGCTACAAGGTCCGCGCCCCCGCGGGCACCAAGCTCGAGATCGACGCCCACGGGATGGACGCGCCGCAGGTCGAGGACGACGGCACCTGGGCCCAAGTGAAGGTCGCGCGTGACCAGGTGCCGCTGTTCGCGCGCGAGCCGAACATGGTGGCGATGGACGAGGTCATTCCGTTCCTCCAGATCGGCGCCGGCGCTGGAAGCCTCGAGATGATGACCGGCTTCGGCGACTACCTGCTCGACCGGTGGCGGCCCAACGCCGAGGTCATCCGCTTCGCGCGCAAGGCGACCCAGGGCCTGACCGGCCGCGCGGCTGTCGAGGCGCTCTATGCCGCGGTGATGAAGGAGATCAAGGGCCCCGAGGCCTCGCTGACCGCCCGCGCGACCTCGACCCTGGCCGAGGAGCGCGGCAGCCGCCTCTCGCTGATGAAGTCGGCGCTCGGCGCGCTCGGCATCCCCGCGCGCGTCGTGCTGGTCAACCCGTTCCAGGCCGATCCGGCGAGCTATCGCTTCCCGGCCCCGGAGCGCTACGGCCACGCGGCGCTGCTCGTCGAGCTGCCCGAGGGCGAGCTCTTCCTCGAGCCCGCCGTGCGCTTTGCGCCCTTTGGCGAGCTCAGCCCGCAGGCGCGCGACCGGGAGGCCGCGGTCCTGCCGCTGCCCGGCGAGAAGGCGCGCTTCATCCGCACCCCGAAGAGCGCGCTGCCCGAGGGCAAGCGCGTCGCGCTCGCCCTCGCCCTCGACGCGCAGGGCCGGCTCCAGGGCAGCGGCGAGGAGGTCTACCTGGGCTTCAACGCCGCCCACCTGAAGGCCTCGCTCGAGCGGCTCAACGACGCGAGGCGCCGCCAGGCGGTCGAGTCCTCGATCGCGCGGCTGTTCGAGAACGCCGCGCTCACCGATCTCGCCATCGAGGAGATCAACGAGCCGGGCGCCCCGGTGGTCGTGCGCTACCGCTTCAGCGCCCCGGGCTTCGCGCGCCGGGACGGCGAGCGGCTCGTCATTCCTCGCGGCATCTACGCGTTCGACATCGCGCGCCGCTTCCTGGCGCTCGCCGAGCGTCAGACCCCGCTGCTCGTCGGCGCGCCCGAGCACCTCGAGCTGTCGGTGCGCCTGAAGCTGCCGGCGGGGATGACGCTGGCCGGAGCGCCGCAGTCGGGCGAGATCGACTCGCCGTTCGGGCGCTATCAGAGGACCGAGCGGCTCGAGCCGGGCCTCTTCGCCATCGACGAGAAGCTCGACATGCCGCTCGCGCGCATCCCGCCGGACCAGTACCGGGCGTTCGGCGAGTTCCTCGCGACCATCGACCGCATCCAAGCGAGCGAGCGGGTGCTCCAGCGCGGCGAGGCGCACGCGCCGGCCGCCGCACCGCTATAGCGCCGGCTGATTGACCGGTCGGCGAAGCGATTCGGCTGGCGCGCGGGCAACGGAGCCTGCGCGCGCCGCCGCACTCTCGCGAAGCGCGAGCGCGGCGCCGGGCGCGCGCAAAGGCTCGAGCGGTCCTCGACCGGGCTCGGGCTCACCTGCGCGGCGATCGGCCCGTGCTGACAGTCCTCCGCAGCTCGACCGCTGACGGCAGCCCTTTGGGCAGTCTCCCGGCGAGACGGCTCGATTGCCCGTGGAGAGCCCGTTCCCGGGGCACTCCTCTCCTCTCGTTCTGCGGCTGCCCGCACACAATCGCCGCCAAGCGGCCTAGAATGCTTGGAGCACAGAGGGCTGAGGCAGCAGGCGCTCGCTTCCGAGCTCGTGGTCCTTCATTCTCGCCTGCCCGCCCCCGGCGCCCGCGGCGGCGCCTCGACAAGCACGACCTGCCGACGTCAGAGACCCGCCTGCCCGCAGGCGGGAGCGCGCGCGTGGGCAGAGGAGGAAACCCGGCGACTCATCGAGAGCCTCCGATCACGAACCGGCCCGGCGTGAGCGCGCCGGGCCCAGCGAAGAGGGGATGAACGATGCCTAGTAAGACCGGCCAGACCGCTGTCGACCTCGTCTCGGCCCAGGATACAGTCCAGGCCCTCGCGACGCGCCCCCAGCTGCAGATCGAACGGCCGACCACGTTCCTGTTTCCGGTCGCCACGCAGCCCGCGGCGCAGCGGCGGGTCCTGCTCGTCTCCAACCGGCTGCCCGTCACCGTGAAGGTCGAAAAGCAGAAGGTCACCGTCGCCCGGAGCAGCGGCGGGCTCGCCACCGGCCTGAGCGGCCCGCACCAGCGCTCCGGCGGCCTGTGGCTCGGCTGGCCGGGCGAGACCTCGCGCCTCGACCCGGCGCAGCGCGAGCAGCTCGACGCCGAGCTGTCGGCGCTCAACACCGTGCCCCTCTACCTGAGCGCCTCCGAGGTCAACCGCTACTACGAGAGCTTCTCGAACGGCGTGCTCTGGCCGCTCTTCCACTATCTGGTTGACCGCATCCCGCTGCTGGCGCGCGACTGGAAGCCTTACGAAGAGGTCAACCAGCGCTTCGCCGACCTGGTCGTCGAGCACTTCCGCCCCGGCGACCTGATTTGGGTCCACGACTACCAGCTCTGCCTCGTCCCCGGGATGCTGCGCCAGAAGCTGCCCGAGGCGCGCATCGGCTTCTTCCTTCACATCCCTTTTCCCGCAAACGAAGTCTTCCGCATCCTCCCGTGGCGCGAGCAGCTCCTGCAGGGATTGCTCGGTGCCGACCTCATCGGCTTCCACACCCTGTCGTACGTGCGGCACTTCACCAACGCGCTGCTCTACACGCTGGGGCTCGCCCCCGCGCCCGATCACGTCTGGCACCAGGGCCGCAAGGTGCGCATCGGCGCCTTCCCGATGGGCATCGACGCCAACAGCTTCGCGGTGCTCGCCGACACCGACGAGGTCCAGCGCGACGTCGAGCGCATCCGCCAGGAGGCCTACGGGCATCAGATCATGCTGGGGATCGACCGGCTCGACTACACCAAGGGCATCCCACGGCGGCTGTTGGCCATCGAGCGGCTGCTCGAGCGCGAGCCGGCGCTGCGCGGCAAGCTGCGCTTCATCCAGGTCGCGGTCCCCTCGCGCACCAAGATCACCGAGTACAAGGCCTACCGCGAAAGCGTGGACCTGTTGGTCGGGCGCATCAACGGCGCCTACGGCACGCCGTACTCGATGCCCATCCACTACCTGTTCCGCTCCTTCTCGCAGAAGCAGATCACCGCGATGTACCGCGCCGCCGACGTGATGCTGGTGACGCCGCTGCGCGACGGGATGAACCTGGTCGCCAAGGAGTTCGTCGCCTCGCGCACCGACGAGGACGGCGTGCTCGTGCTCAGCGAGTTGGCGGGTGCCGCCTCCGAGCTCGGCGAGGCGCTGCTGGTCAATCCGTACGACATCGCCGGGACGGCCGAGGCCATCGCCAAGGCGCTGGCGATGCCCGCCGAGGAGCGGCGCACGCGGATGCGGGCGCTGCGCCGCCGGGTCTTCCAGTACGACGTGCACACCTGGGCCCAGAGCTTCGTCGACGAGCTCTCCCGAGAGGTCGACAAGCCGGCGGAGCAGAGCCTGTACTCCAAGGCCGATCTCGACGAGCTGGTGGGGCACTTGCGCGCCGCCGCCCGGCTGCTGCTGCTGCTCGACTACGACGGCACGCTGGTCCCCTTCGTCGGCAGGCCCGAGCTGGCCGCGCCGGACCCGGCGCTGCGCTCGCTGCTGCTCGCGCTCGCCCGAAGACCCGACACCGACGTGCACGTGGTGAGCGGCCGCACCCAAGACGTGCTCGAGCGCTGGCTGGGCGATCTGCCCATCGGCCTGCATGCCGAGCACGGCCTCTGGTCGCGGCGCGGCCCGGACGACGCCTGGCGGCTGGCCCACGAGGTGCCCACCGACTGGAAGCAGCTCGTGCGCGGGGTCTTCGAGCAGTTCGTCATCCGCGTCCCGGGCAGCTTTGTCGAGGAGAAGACCGCCTCGATAGCCTGGCACTACCGGATGGCCGACTCCGAGTTCGGCGCCCGCCAGGCCAAGGAGCTGCACATCCACCTGACGCACACGCTGGCGAACTATCCGATCGAGGTGCTGCCGGGCAACCGCGTCATCGAAGTGCGCCCGCACGGCATCCACAAGGGCCTCATCGTCGAGCGGCTGAAGCAGGAGGCGCCGCAGGCGACCTTCGTCGCGGTCGGCGACGACCGGACTGACGAGGACCTGTTCGCCGCGCTCCCCGACAGCGGGACCGCCATCCACGTGGGCCCGGGACCAAGCCGGGCGACCGTGCGCATCGCCGACGTCGCCGCGGCGCGCGCGCTCCTGCGGGCGCTCACCGAGTCGTAGGGGCGCATGGCAATGCGCCCGGCCCCGCAGGTCACCGTCTAGGAGAGCGTCGGGGAAAAGCCCTTCGGCACTGAGCCGCCCCAGACGCTCCGTGGAGGATACAGCCGCTGACGGCTCCGATCGACGCGTCAGC
>JBMNNX010000083.1:0-23304 GCA_050942745.1 Myxococcales bacterium | reverse complement strand
GGCGCACGGCGACGCCGGGCCGCTTCAGCTCGATGACGACCCAGGGCAGGCCGTTCACGAAGAGCACGACGTCGGGGATGCAGTTGTAGAGCGGTCCCTTGAGCGTGAGCTGGCGGACGGCGAGGAAGTCGTTGTTCTCGGGTGACTCCCAGTCGACGACGCGCAGCGAGACCGGCTCGTCCTTGCCGGTCTTTGGGTCCTTGAAGGTGACCTTCACGCCTTCGGTGATGAGCCGATGGATCTCGCGATTGGCCGCCGCGAGGTCCATCGCCGTCCGGTCGCGGAGGAGGTCGTCGATTGCGAGGTCGAGCGCCGAGGACGGGGCGCTCGGGTTGAGCTTGGCGAGAGCCGCGCGCAGCCGTGGGACGAGCACGACCTCGCGCGTGGTTTCGCGACCGAGGGTTCCGGCCGTGCCGAAGGACTCCTCGCTTGCCGACACCGTGGTCCAACCGAGTGCGGAGAGGATTTCCTCTGCCGCTTGCTCGACCAGCGCCTTCTCGGTGTACGGGTGCGAGGTCATGCGGCTTTCTCCAGGGAGAGTTGGCCGGCAAGAAGGCGGGGGAGGAGGAGGTCGCGGGTTTCCCGAAGGTTCTTCGCTTGGAGCGCCAGGTTCGAGGCCACCTGTCCGAAGGCATCCGCGTAACCCGCGAATCGTCTCAGCAAGCCTTCCGGCGGCACGAGCGTTTCAAGTGCATAGGCCTGTTGCCTGCTAAGGCCCGGAACCGCGGCGTCTCCATTGATAAAGTTCTTTCCATGGAGATCGTGGTAAACAAAGCGCAACGGCAACTCTGATGTAACGAAATAGGCCGTATCTATGACGAAAAAGTCGACGTCACTCCAGCATAAGCTGCCTACGTTGCCCTTTCGTCCGAGAACAATTCCTGGTCCAGCCGCAATACTCTCGTCATGCCAACCGACAATTCCTGAAGACGCATAGACCGGCACTGAACCCCCTCGCCGTGAGTCAGCCTTTAGCGCCTTTCCATAGTTGAGGGTGACAACCTCGCCAAGGCGACGAACCTGCCACCCCCTCGGAATCCGCCCAATCGCCGACTCCACAAGCGGCACCTTCTCGTGCCCCGGGTAGCGGAAGTTCACGAACCACTCGCGGTAGAGCGCGCGGGCCATCTCGTCGAGCACGCGGATGCGACGTTCGCAGTTCTCGATGAGGTCGTCGTAGACAGAGAGGATGCCGGCGATGCGGCGTTGCTCCGCGACGTGAGGAACCAACACATCCATGGCGTGAAGGTGGTTTCTATTAACTCCGGGGACGGCACCGGCAGCATTGCGGGCGCCAAAGTCCAGCGCGCGCAGCAAATACGCCACGAAGCGCGGCTCATTGCCCTTGAAGTCCTGAACATACAGCGCCGTATTCAAGGGCCAGAATTCAGCCTCTAAATAGAACACTTCACCGAGCGTTCCGTAGCGACCTGTTACCACACCGGGCCCAGATACCTTCGCCTCGGCGTGGTAATCCGTAATTCCAGCCGAAGAAACTACTGGATAAGGGCCTTGCTTCCTTGATTGCTGTGGAAGGTCGTAGCCACGCTTGAGGGTGATCACATCGCCCAGCTTACACTTGCGCCAGTTGGAGCCACTCATGCCTGCAAAATCTCCCCGGCGTTCTTCGAAACAAGCCGCTCCAGCCTCCGCGCCTCCGCCGTCAGCGCCTCAAACTCCTCATTCAGCGCCGCAAACTGCGCCTTGAAATCCTCGTCGCTGACCTCTTGCCCCGGCGCCACGCCGACATACCGCCCGGGATTGAGGCTCCACCCCTGCGCCTCAATCTCCTTGATGCTCGCGATCTTGCAGAGCCCCGGCACGTCCGCGTACTTGAGCTTCTTCCCGAAGACCTCGCGCAGCTTCTCTTCCGCCTCGCCGTCGCCGTAGGTCAGGTCGACTTCCTCGCCGCGATACATCCGCACCACGTTCGCCAGGAACCCGATCTGCCCTTCCGTCCAATCGCGATGCGCGCGGTCGATTTGCCGGAAGACGTTCCGCACATCGAGGAAGAGCACCTTGTCCTTGCGCTTCGTATTCGCCTTGCCCCGGTCGAGGAACCAGAGCGTGCACGGCAAGGTGACCGTGTAGAACATGTTCGACCCGACCGAGACCATCACGTCCACGGCGCCGGACTCGATGAGCTGCTTGCGGATCTCCTGCTCCGAGCTGCGCGCGTCGGAGGCCGAGTTGGCCATCACGAAGCCCGCGCGGCCGGTCGCGCTCAGCGCCGCGTAGAAAAGCTGGATCCATAGGTAATTGCCGTTGTCGGTCTTCGGCAGGCCGAAGGGGAAGCGCCTGCCTTGCCCCACGGAGTCGCGCAATCGCGCCTTGTCGATGTTGTTGACGTTGAAAGGCGGGTTCGCGAGCACGAAGTCGAAGCGGCCGACCAGGTTGTGCGGGTCGTCGTAGTAGCTGTTGATCTCGCCGCCGTGCCGGATGTCGCCCTCGAGGCCATGAACCGCGAGGTTCAGCCGGCAGAGCCTGCCGGTGTCGTCCACCTTTTCGACGCCGTAGAGGGAGAGCGCGCTCTTGTTCTTCTTGTGCTCGGCGACGAAGCGCGCGCTCTGTACGAACATGCCGCCCGAGCCGCACGCGGGATCGAGCACGCGGCCCTGGAACGGCTCGAGGATCTCGACGATGAGCTTGACGATGCTCGTCGGCGTGTAGAACTCGCCGCCGCCCTGCCCCTCGCTCATCGCGAACTCGCCAAGGAAGTACTCGTAGATCTTCCCGAACGAGTCGCCCTCGATGTCCACCTTGATGGTCGAGAGGATCTTCAGCAGCTCCTTGAGCAGGCGCGCTTTGAAGGTCTGGTAGGTCTTCGATAGGACGCCAGCGAGGTGTGGGTTCTCGCGCTCGATGGCGCGCATCGCGTCGTCGATGGCCTGGCCGAGCGTCTTGCCGTTCTGCTCGCCCTCCGGATACTCGAGCAGCGTCGCAAACCGCGACTCGGGCGGCAGGTAGAGGACGCCCGCGGCGTGGTACGCGGTCGGGTCGTCAACCCGCGAGCCGCGACGACCGGTCGCCGCCTTCTCCAGCTCGGCGCGCCGGGCCGCGAACTTCGCGTCGGCAAAACGCAGGAAGAAGAGTCCAAGGAGAGGCTGCGCGTACTGCGTCGATTTCAGGCCGCTGTTCGCGCGCAGCTCGTCCGCGGCCTGCCACAGACGCTTCTCGAGAGTCGTCGTGGCGTCGTCCTTCTTCGATGGGGCAATCCACTGCATGGAGTCTCTCTGAGCTGGTTGGTGCCGCACCGCTCACCAGTCGTTCGCGAGGGCGCGGTAACGACCGGGCGGAGCCCCCGGAGTGTAGCCTTCCGAACGGACTCGTGTCGCCCGTGGCAGCGGTCTCGTCGGCGCTCGCTCCACGCCAAGCGGAATCCTCAGCGATTCCCGGAGTGGGCGCGTCGAACCGGGTCGATTGGCGCGGGTCGGGAGCCCTGCGCCGAGCGGCGTCACTCGCCCAGGGTGGCCCTCTGTACCCGCACCGTCACCCGAATTCCATGACCGGCGGCGAACCCGGCGCTGGCGCAACGAGGTGTCCTTCAGCGGACTGGATACAAGGCAGCCGGTCGACGCTGCCGTGCGCGCCCCGCCGGCCCGAGAAGCGATGAAAAACCTGCAGTTACGTGGGGTTACGCGCGAAGCACACCTTCGTCCGCAAGGACGGTTACCTCGCTCGACAAGACACTTACCTCGTTCGACAAGACACTTACCTCGCTCGACGGAACGCTTGCCTCGCCCGACGAGACACTTTCCCCGCTCGACGCAACAGTCACCTCGCTAGCCAGAGCGGTTACACCGCTCGCAACGACGCTGACCTCGCTCGCAGTGACAATTGCGGCGCCCGCAACGACGCTGGCCTCGCTCGCAGTGACAGTTGCGGCGCCCGCAACGCCCCTGGCTTCGCTCGCCAAGACAACGGCCTCGCCCGCAAGGCCTCTTCCTTCGCCCGCGGCTCCTCTGTTCTCGTCGCGAAGCAATTTCTGCTCACCAGGAAACACTCGAACGGCAAGAGTCCGGACCCTCGCACCGCGCTCCCAGTCCTCGCGCCCCGCGGACGCTGCCGTTGCGGTCGCGGCAAACACAGCCCATTTGCAGCTTTTCAGTTCAGTTGAACTTGTCGTAGTTTTTTGCACTGCGGGTTGCAAACACCCTGGGTAGTCGTGCGATGGTGTTTGCGCTGCAAGCCGCTGTTTCATCCAGTACTCCCAGGGGGACTCCCATGAAGAAACCGACTTGGAACATCGAAGACGTAATCCGCGACGGCACGAGGCTCGGCGACCTGACCATCACGCATCGGGCGCGGCTCGAGCCGCGACTCGAGGCGGGAGCAATCGACGGCTTCATCGCCGACCACGCTAGCCTGCGCGACGCAGTGACCGGCGCCTCGAAAAGCCGGACCATCAAGGTCGCCAAGACGCAGACGCAGGACGAGCTCGCGGCCGACGCCATCAGCTTGGTGATGACCCACCGCGACGCGCTCAAAGCGGTCTATCCGGCGCGCTCGGACACCTTGACGCTCTTCGGAGTCGGCCAGAAGGTCCTTCCCGGCAAGATCGCCACGGTCGTGACCGCGCTCGAAATCATGGCCGACGCTGCGGATAAGCACCCGGAGCTGGCGCGCGCGGCCGGCATCCTCCCCGAGGACGTGGTCGAGATGAGGACCGTCAAGAACGCGCTGGTCGGGGCCGACACGGACCAGGAGAAGCACAAGGGCACTGCCAAAGCGTCGACCGCCGCCCGAAACGCGTGCCACCTGCGGGTCGAGTCGGCGATGCGGAAGATCGTCGGAATCGCGGGCATCGTCTTCCGCAAGGAGCCGCAGATCGCCCAGGCCTTCCGCGACTGCCTGCCGACCGTCACCCGCGCCAAGAAGAAGAAGGAGCCCGCGGCGACCGCGGCCTGAGCCGTTTCACGCGTCCGTTTCCGTTGCTCCCGTGCCGGCCGCTCCCGTTTCCGCAGGGGCGGCCGGTCGTGTTTTGGATGGCTTGCCTGGCGACGCCGCTCAGGGCGCCAGGCGCTCTATTCGCTGCAAAGGCTCAAGTGCCCTGGACCGCCTACCGGGACGGCCTGGGCTGATTCTGCGAAGCTGTTCGCGCCAAATCGCCTGACCGCCGGCGGACGGCGATTCGTGCCCGGGGCACGCTGAAAGGAGCCGCCGAATGGATGGGATCGAGCTCGTCATTCTTACGGTCGTCCTGCTCGCTTTGGGCGGGCTCGCCATCTTCCTCAGCGTCCGTCGCGCCCGGCTCTTAGAGAAGACGCTGGAGCAGATCGCCGCTGGGCTGGAAAAGGGACGGGTCGTCGAGCCGCTCCCCGGCCAGTACGCCTCGCTCGAGTTCGTGCACGAAGGATGTCCGGGGCTCGTCCGCTTCACTGCCGACGATCCCCATTCCCATCACCGTCACTCCGGGCATACCGACCTCGTCATGAAGCTCGGGCACAGGTCGAGAAAGTTCGGCTTTCTGCTGACGCGGCGCTATGCGAACGTCGCTCTGCGGCGACTGAGCTGGGGCCTCTCGAGGAGCTCGAGCTCGATGACGAGACCTTCTGCGCCAACTATCGCGTCTACTCGGACGACCAGGAGCGCGTTCGTCTCGTCCTCGCTCCCGAGGTCCGCGAGCAGATCCTGGCGCTGGAAGACACCCGCGGCCTCAACAACATGTGCATCGAATCGCTCGCCTCCGGCTTTCTCATCCGCGTTGACGGCATGCTGCGGGAGCACGACGAGCTGCAGCTCTTCATCGACCGCGACCTGTACATCTTCGACGCCTACCGAGATGCCTGCGGATCCTTGCGGCGCCTACCCTCGGCCGGCTGATTGAGCTCCGCAGAAGCGTGACCGACACGAAGGTTGGCCCTCCGTCGCCCGTCGCTCGAGTCGCGAGGGCCGGGACGGGCCGGCACGAAGGCCGGCCCCTCCGTCGTCCGATCGGCCCTCCGTCGCCCGATCGGCCCTCCGTCGCTCGAGTCACGAGGACCGGGGTGGCCGGCACGCAGGCCGGCATTCCCTCGCCCGGTCGGTCCTCCCGCGCTCAGCCTGTCCTCCGATCTCCGACGCGGATTGCCTCCAAGCTCGCGCGCTCGGCATACTCTTCGCGCTCGCGGCCGAAGGTGGCGCCACCGAACCGAATCCAACTGCCGGCATCGCCACGCATCGCCGCAATCCAAACGCACAAGAACCACCTGGAGAATGCAAATGTCCCGCTCGCCTCGTCGCCTGGCGCTCCTCACCGCGCTGGCGCTCACCTTCGCCGCCTGCGCCTACGGCAAGCATATCGACCGGGGCGACGAGGCCTTCGCCATTGGCCAGTACGACGTCGCGCTCGCCGAGTACGAGGCGGCCTTGAAGCTCAAGCCCGAGTCGGAAGAGGCCGCGACCAAGGTCGCCCAGACGAAGGAGAAGATCGTCGCCCAGGCCTGCGCGGCGACCCGCGCCCGGCTCGCGCAGGGCGACTACATCGGTGCCCTCGAAGTGGCCTCGAAGGCCCTGGCGGTGCGCCCCGAGGCCGAGCCGACGCAGGCGGCCGTCCGCGAGGTCTCCGACCGCGCGCAGGAGAAGGCGATGCAGCTCGCCGACGAGGGAAACCTCGCCTCCGCCCTCTCACTGCTCGAATCCATTGCCTACTACCTGCCTCCGGAGAGCGCAGCGGTCGAGCCCAAGGCTGCCGGTGTTCGCGCGCGCTGGTCGGCGCGGCTCGGCAAACAGGCGGCTTCCGCCGAGCAGGCCGGGCGCACCGCCGAGGCCTACCTGCTGCTCGGAAAGGCGGCTCAGCTCTCCGGCGGCACGTACGCCCAGCGCCGCGACGCGGTGCGCGCCTCGCTTCTCGAGAGCCGTCGCTTCGCGCTGCAGGCCGAGAAAGTGCGCAGCGACGTCGAGCGCGCGGTCCTCGCGGGCGTGCTGTCCTCGCCGATGCCCGTGGGCCTGCGTCTTCTCGCCCCCGACGCGAAGTCGCCCGCGCCCCTCGCCACCCTTCGCCTCGCGCTCGCGCCTCCCAAGTTCGCGAAGGGCACCACCAAGCGCAAGGACAGGGCCACGTATCAGTCGGGCGTGCGCACCGTGGAGAACCCCTTCTACCGGCAGCGCGAGTACCGCGTGACCGAGGAGGAGCGCCGGCTGGTCGGGTACGAGAACGAGGTGACCCGCCTCGAGAGCGACGTGATGCGCTACCAGGCCGCCGTCCAGCGCGAAGGCCCGTCCCCGAACGTCTCGACCGGCGCCGAGCAGAATCTCGCGAACGCGCGCAGCCGGCTCGAGTCGGCGCGCCGCCGCGTCATCGATCAGCGCGCCCAGCTCCAGCGCGCGCGCGAGGACCTGCGGCGCGAGCCGCAATTCACCGAAGAGCCGGTCTTCTCCGAGCTCTACTACACCGTGACCATCCACACGCTGCAGGGCTCGGCAAGGCTGCAGGCGACCATCAACCACGCCGACGGCCGCGCCCCGCTCCAGGTCGCCGAGAGCCTCAGCGTCCAGGTCCAGGACGAGGAGCACGCCGAGCAGCCCGTCGCCAGCGTCGCCGCCGATCCGCTCGAGCTGCCGCCGCGCGACAGCCTCGTCGTCGAGCTGCAGCGCCAGGCGGTCGAGAAGCTGCGCGGGCTCGTGCTCGCGAGCTTTGACGGCTATCGGCAGGGGCTGCTCGAGAGGGCGAAGGCCGCGCCGGAGGCCGAGCGGCTCGACCTGCTCGCGCTCTACGCCTTCTCCGACGCCTCCGCGGTCGATCCCTCTGTCGCCATGGAGCTCGCGGGGCGCAGCGGCATCCCCGACGCGCTCCAGGTGCTCGCCGCCGCGCCGTAGACCGGGGCCCGCTTCTCGAGGAATAGAGCCATGGCCATCCGATTCGGCGTCCGCGGCGAATACATCCAGCTCGATCAGCTCCTGAAAGCCACCGGGCTTTGCGACACCGGCGGCATGGCTCACCGCGCCGTCGAGGCGGGCGAGGTGAAGGTGGACGGCCAGGTCGAGTCGCGAAAGAGAGCCAAGCTGCGACCCGGACAACGGGTCGAGTTCGCCGGCGAGTCGATCGAGCTCGTGCCGGAAGAGGCCGAATAGCCGCGCTGGCCCATCAGGCTCCGGGGTCGGTAGCAACTGGTGTCGAAGACCAGAAGCCCACGCCCCCGGTCACTTCGAAACGTTGCCTCCCGCGGAACGCGGGAGGCGAAGCCGAGGGGCCGCAACGAATTCGACCAGGCCTTCGACTCCGCTGCCGACGCTTGCGTCGGCAGCTACGCTCAGGCTGACCGGCATCGGCCTCGCTCCAAGTCAACGGGCGCAGGGCAATGGCGCCCCGGCTCGGCGCCCGCTCAACCGGCGAGCGCGCGAAGCTCCGCGGCGAGCTGCACCAAGGTTCGCGTCTCGCGCTCGATGCGGCTCGTCTCGCCGAGTGCCGACTCGATGGCCGCAGCGCTGTCCGCCAGCGCGTGGACGATGTCGTCGAGGCCTGCGGACTGCTCGCGGGTGCCCTCGGCTATCTGGCGGGCGAGCTCGACCGACCCCTCGATGGCCTCGACGAGCCCAGCGATCACCTCGCCGGCCCGCCGCGCGAGCTTCGCCGCCTGCTGCGCGTCCTCGCGCCCTCGGGCCCCCGCGGAGAGGACGGATTCGATCTCCACACCGACCTGCTTGAGGATGTCGCCCACCGTGCCCGCGGCGCTGCGGGAGCTGTCGGCGAGCTGCTTCATCTCGCGCGCGACCACCGCGAAGCCGCGCCCCTCCTCGCCGGCGCGGGCGGCTTCGAGCGAGGCGTTGACCGCGAGGATGGACGTGCGATCGGCGAGGCCGCGCACCGTTTCGACGATCTCGGCGATGCGCTGCCGGTGCGCCGAGAGCGCCTCGACACGCCGCGCCATCGCCTCGACCCGCTCGGCGAGCCGCTGCAGGCCGGCGATAGCGTTCTCGACCGCGGCGCGTCCTTGCTGCGAGAGCGCCTCCGAGCGCTCCGACGAGCCGATCATCACCTCGGCGTGCCCCGCGACCTGCCGGGAGCTCACCGCTATCTGCGCGACCGTCGCGTGGGTGCGCTGGTAGGCGGCGCTCTGGTGCGACGAGCTTTGGAGGTGCTCGCTCGCGGCCTCGAGGATGGCTCGAGTCTTCCGATCGATCTGGCCGGCGGCGTCGGCGATTCCGAAGCGGGCATCGACCAGCTCGCCGTGGCGCAGCGCGAGCTCGTCGGCCATCCGCGCGCGCTCGGTGACCGCCCGGCCCCAGATGCGCGCGAGGTAGAGCGCGATGAGCGCGCTGAAGGCGCACAGGCCGGCCGGAGCGAGGTGCCGCTCGCTCGGCACCAGGCGGGCGTCCACCACGAGATCGTTGAGGCCCGCAATCACCGCGCAACACAGCCCTGCGAGGAACCAGCCCACGTCGCGGCTGCCTCGCGCGGCGCTGCGGATTGCGGTCACCAGGCCGAAGAGCATGCCCGCCGGCAGCAGCACGAGGTTGAAGAGCTGCATCGACGAGAAGAGCGAGAAGACGTCGGCCGCGGCGCCGCTCACGGAGACAAGCGCGAAAGCGAGATAGCCCCGGCGAATCCAGCGGGCCGCGTTCTGGAGCCGGCCGGTTGTCATCGTCTCGTAGATGCCGAAGTAGAACGCGGGCGTCAGGTAGAGGGAGATGACGTTGATGGTGAACCAGACGGTGATGTCGCCGACGACGAGCTGCTTGAGCGGGTTCGACGAGTTGCTCAGGGTGTAGGCAGCACAGGCGCTCGCGAGTCCGACGAGGAAGCGGAGGGCCCGGTCTTGCCGGTTGACGGCGAGCAGCGCGACGCCGCAGAGCGCGATAGCGAAGCAAAGCGCGCCGAGGCCCACGTCGAGCAAGGAGACGCGAACGATGGAGGCCAGCAGCGCCTGCCGAGGGCCGACGTAGAAGCGGCCGAAAGGACCTATCGAGCCCTTGTCGGACCAGATGCGCAGGCTGAGCATCCTGCCCGCCGGGTCGTCCCCGAGGCGAAACAGGTGCCAGGGCCGGCCGCTGGGCGCGCCGGGCTCGCCGTCTACCTGGCCGTGGCGATAGACGAGCTTGCCGTCTACGTAGGCCTCGAAGGCCACGTCGATGTAGCGCACGAAGACGTCGGCGTCCGCGGGCAACGCTTCGGGCAGGCGGGTTCGGATCCAAAGGTGCTGCGCACCGTCGCGCCCGGTCGGGACGCCGGGCAGCGAGAAGGACGACCATCCGTCGTTCGAGTCGGACAACCACGCCGTCGGGTCCCCGCCCGCATCGCCCCATCGGTATTGCCAACTCTCCGAGAGCGCCTCGACCGAGCCTTCCGCGTCAGCCGAACGGTGCTCCAGCCCGCACCCGGCGAAAGCCACAGCCAGGGCAAGCGCCAATCCTGGTCGTCTCATAAGTCCCCGCTCATTCCCTGTCTCGAGCGAGCCGCTATCCGTCCGTCCGGCCCCCTGCTAGTTTGCCGACACTCTTACGATTGAGGCCACACAATGTCACCTACTCGATTTCTTGCACTCGGGGCGGGCGCCTGGCTCGTGGTCGCGGCAGCGGGTGCGCACGCTCAGACCATGCCCGAGCGCCAGCTCGTCCTCAGCGGCGACCTGGTCGGCGCCTACAACAAGCTCGGAGCGCTCGCCAGCCTGAACCTGGGCTATCAGCAGCGCCTCTACGAATCGCAGAGTCTGGCGTTCGCAGAGAATTACTGGGGTGTCGCGCTCCAGACCAAGCTCTCGCCGGCCTTCGCGCTCAACGGCGGCATCCTCGAGATAGCCCCGGCCACCTTCTTCCGCCTGACCGTCGGCTACCACCTGGTCACCTACTTCGGCACGTTCAACAGCCTCAAGACGTTCGACGACTGCTCCGGTCAGCTCGCCAAGGAGGACCCGCGCTGCGACTTCGACCTGCCGATATCGCCCGTCTTCGGCAACGAGGCCGACTACGGCCACCGCGCCTTCGTGGCGGTGGGCCTGCGGGCGAAGGTCGGGCCGGTCGCGCTTCTCGAAAACGCCTCGGTCGAGCGCTCCTGGTTTCGCGAGGACTGGGACGCCGGCCCGCAGAAGGCCTACTGGTTCAACGAGCTGCACTTCGTCCCCCAGAAGCGCAGCGACGATATCGTCCAGAATTCGCTGGCGCTCATGTACGAGGCCCTGCCCGAGCGCGGGCCCGGCGACCTCAACCTGCTCGTGGGCTTGAGCGAGCGGCTCGCCTGGGCGCGCGAGGCCGATTACCTGATGCACCGGATCGGCGTGATGGCCGTCGGCCGCTACCCGGAGTGGAACGGCGTGCGCGACGCGGCGCTCGGGCTCATCCTCGAGTGGTACGTGGCCGATCGCTACCGCCGCGGCGCGCTGCCATTCGTGGGGCTGCTGATAGCGGGCTCGACTCCAAACCTGCTCGAATAGCGGCTAGGCGCCTGCTGGCTCGCCAAGAGACAGCGCGCCGGCGAGCGAGGGCCGCGCGCCGCGCACGACGACGAATCGCCCGGTGTAGTCCCCCGGCGTTCGGGTCCCTGTCCGGAGATGACTCATGAAGCGATGTCCCAGATGCTCCGAGCCGCTGTATCGAAGGCGGGTGGCGGCTATCGAGGTGGACGGCTGCCCGCTCTGCGGTGGCCTGTGGCTCGACCAGGGTGAGCTCAAGGCGCTGGCGCAGGATCCGAGCATGCTGCGCGCCGCCGGGGACCAGTTCGTCCCGCAGCAGTGGGTGGCCTCGCCGCAGGCGACGCAGCGGTGTCCCGCCTGCGAGCAGCCGCTCACGCAGTTCGAGTACGACCAGTTCCGCGGAGTGCGGCTCGACCGCTGCAAGGCCTGCGGCGGCATCTGGCTCGATCACGGCGAGGCCGCCGAGATCGCCAGGCGCCTGGAGGCCGGCGACAGCGCGCCCGCGGCGCCGCCCGCCCACGCCCCCGCGGCCCCGGCCGACGGCGGAAGCGGCCTCGAGCTCGCCGAAATCCCGCGCCCTCCCCCGAGCCCGCCGCTCGAGCTGCCCGGCGCGCCGGCTGCCGGGCCACACTTCGATCCCGGCAGGGCCCTCGCTAGCCAGGGTCTGGACGCGCGGAGGGAATGGACCCTGAACCGCAGCCACCTTTTGCCCGTGGGCATCGCGGCGGTCGTCGGGCTCGTGCTCTATCTCTTCCTGCGGCAAGACCTCATCGAAGCCGGCGACGACGCGGCCCACCTGCCGGTCACGACGCTGAGCACGCAACGGACCCTGGGCGATTTCCAAGGCAAGCCCGTCTTCATCCGCTTCGTGACGTCGGCAGGCCCCGCGTTCACCTGCCCGAACACCATCCGCGCCGCTCAGAACGAGCGCGCCCTGACCGAGAAGTTCGCCGACAAGGTCACGTTCCTGTCGATCGACATCGACGCGCCGACGCCGTCGGCCGAGCGCGCAGGTGGTTGGGAGCTGGCTTCGTTCGCGGGGACGAACCTCTACCACCAGTTCTTCGAGAAGAAGTCCTACGGCTGCCGCGGCGTCGCCTATTCCTTCCCCGCCTACGTCATCCTCGACAGGGACGGCCGCGTCACCTTCTCAGGCCAGGGGAACAAGCCGCTCCCCGAGCTCGAGAGCCTCATCGCCGAGGCGCTGTAGGCGCCGCGGAGCCTCCGAGATCGAGCGAGGCGGCGGCAAGGAATCGGGCCTGTCTCACCTTCCGGAGACGGCGACCGACGACTCGCCGGCGAGCTCCCGCGATACGTCCTCCGCCACCTCGACCGCGGTCTGCGCCTGCTCGACGAGCCTCTTGAGCTCGACGGTCATGCCGGTGACGGCGTGGGGCAGCCCGGCGACGAGCGCCTGGGCCGCAGCGAGCTCGAGCGTGCTCGCCACCTCCAGCAGTCGCTGGCTCGACTGAACGTGGACGCGCTCGAGCTGGCCGACCTGCTCGAGGGCCTGTTCCTTGGCCTCGATCGATGGCCGGAGCGCGTCGGCCTGCGACGGATCGGCGAGCGCGCGGGCCTTCAGGCTCTCGAGCTCGTCGAAGAGCTGCGCCTCGCCGGCCCGGGAGAGGCGCTCCAGCACGTCGTCCACCTGGCCGGCCAGATCGAGGCTGCGCTCGGCGAGCGTCAGGGCCGAGCGGCACGGCTCCTCGAGCAGCATCCGAACGTGCGGCGGGCCCTCGTGCGCGGCCGAGTGGATGACGAGCGCGCGCTCGAAGATGCGCTTCAAGGTGCCGCGCACCACCGGAGAGCGCAGCTTCGCCAGCGAAGCGCGGTAGCGCGCGGCGAGCGAGGCGGGAAAGGGCCGGGCCTCGTTGACCTCGGGCAACCGCGCGAGCGCGGGCAGCAACAGGTGCGCCTGCCTCACCAACAACAAGCCGGCGAGCGGGCCGAGCAGCAGCGCGATGACGAACGGCAGGACCGACCCACCTTTGATCACGTCGTAGAGCAGCGCCGCGACGACCCCGCCCCAGGGCAGCAGGAGCGCGGCGGCGAACAGGTAGCCCGGCGTGTTCGAGCGGTGCAGCAGGTCGGTGTTGTTCTCGCGAATCGTGCGCAGCTCGACCTGCAGGTCGCGGGCGAGGCAGCGATCCCGCACGAGGCGCGCGAGCGGCTCGCTGACATGCTTGAAGACGAGCCTCGGCAGATCCTTCACGATCTTGGGGCTGCGCTTCGCGAGCGCTCTCTTCGGCTCAGCCCCGAGCGAGCGGACCACCTCGAGCAACGCCCCGGGAGCTTCGGGCCCCGAGGCTCGCGTGAGCACCACCATCCACTCGCCGGCCGTGTGCCCTCGCTCCGAGGCGCCGCACGCGGGGCACAGCGGCCAGGCCGTCTCCCGCGGCTCGCCGCAAGCCGGGCAGGCCGAGACCGGGGCGTGCCGCGCGGACAGCGCCGCCGTGGGGGCAGGCTGCTCGAGCGCGGCGAGCGCCGCTTCGCAGGTCGGGAAGCGCGCCTCCGGCGATTTCTCCAGCAGGCGCAGCACCACCGCCTCGAGGGCGGGCGGAATCTCCGGGCGAAGCTGGCGCGGCGAGGGAGGGGCGCTCTCGAGATGCCGGCGCAGCAGCTCGAACGGCGTCGCGCCGCGGAACGGGAGCTGACCGGTGAGCGCTTCGAACAGCGTGACGCCGAGCCCGTAGAGGTCCGCCCGGCCATCGACCGCGTTGCCGCCGATGACCTCGGGCGCCGCGTAGTCGGGCGTGCAGAGCACGAGGCTCTTCGTCGTCAGCCCTGCCGCGTTCGCTACCCGCGCGAAGCCGAAGTCGAGCAGCTTCACCTCACCCGAGTCGCAGAGGAAGACGTTCTGCGGCTTGAAGTCGCGGTGGATGACGCCGCCGGCGTGGGCGGCCGCGAGCCCGGCGAGGCACTGGCGACAAATGGCGACCGCGCGCTCGATGGGCAGCGGGCCTTTGGCGAGGACCTCTTCCTTCAGCGTGCGGCCCTCGAGCAGCTCCATGGAGAAGGAGAGCGCTCCGTCGTCCTCGAAAAGCTCGTAGGCGGAGACGAGGTTGCCGTGGCGGAGCGACTGCGCGATCTCCACCTCGCGGCGAAATCGCAGGCACACGATTGGGTCAGAGCGCAGGTGCGGATGCAGGACCTTGAGCGCCACGACCTTGCCGCTCGCGCGATCGTTTGCGCGCCAGACGGTGCCGACGCCGCCCGCGCCCACGGGCTGAAGAAGCTCGAATCTCTGGTGGAGCACTGTGGCCATGCGGCCGAGTATAGGCGCACGGCACCCGGCCATCCCGCTTTGCCAGGTCGTTGATACGCGGCGACGCGCGCTCGCCGTCGGCCTTCCCGCATCCTTTAGATCGAGTGGATCGAGCGTCCCCGGACGAGTCGCCCGATGAGACCGGCCAGCAGGTGGACGAGCGCCTTCGGCGACCCTCTCCAGCTTCGCGACGATGGCGTCCCCGCCGCCGGCCGCAGCGTCGTGGATGCCCACGCGGGGGCCCCCCTCGTCGTTGCGCCCATCCAGGTCGCTTCCCCCGGCAACGAGAGCACTTAGCCCATGGCGCTGGGCGCAGCGATAAGCAGACCTTGCCGGCTCCCGGGTATCTGATGTGAAATCGCGCGCGTACCAGGCGTGAGGGAAGGCAGTTCCACCGGGAGTGCAGGCAGACAGGCCGAGCCCAAGCCGCAGCAGCCAGGCGGCGAAGAGCGTCGGGGCCGAGGGGACGAACGTGGCTTGTTCTCGACTTGCAGTCTGGGCGCTGATTGTCGTGCACGTGTCGGCGGCGGGCAGCGCCGTCGCCCAAGAAGCCGGAGACGCCGACGAGCTGCTCAAGGCCCTCGAGGAGATCGATGAGCTCTCGCTCACCGAGCTTCTCCGCGCCGAGACCAGCCTGGTCGCAGCGATGCCGCAGACCCTCCGCGCATCGCCGGGCATCTTGACGGTGGTCACGCGCGAGGAGATCCGCGCCAGCGGCGCGCGCGACCTGATGGACGTCTTGCGGCTGGTGCCAGGCTTCGGCTTCGCGCAGGACGTGCAGGGCGTCGTAGGGATGGGCTTTCGCGGGATCTGGGGTCACGAGAGCCGCGTGCTGCTGCTCGTCGATGGCCACGAGATGAACGAGCTGCTCTTCCAGACCACGCAGCTCGGCAACCACTACCCCGCCGAGCTCATCGAGAAGGTGGAGATCATCCGCGGTCCCGGCTCGGCGATCCACGGAGGCAACGCAGAGCTGGCGGTGAACAACGTGGTGACGCGCAAGGGCGCGCAGCTCTCGGGGCTCGAAGGCTCGGTGCGCCTGGGCGCGATGTCCGGCGGCGGCACGCGGCGAGGCGCCGCGCTCGCGTGGGGCGATCAGGTGGGCGGCGGGAGCGGCGTGGAGGTCTCGGCGGCCGCGTTCTTCGGCGAGGCCGCCCGCAGCGGCTACGACTACACCGACTATCGCGGCACCCGCTTCAGCCTCGCCTCCGAGTCGGCGCTCAGCCCGGCCTTCGTGAAGGCCGACGCGCGCTGGCGCGGGTTGTCGGTCTCCTTCCTCTATGACGGCTACCGCAGCCTCGACCGGGTCGGCTACGGCGAGAGCCTGTCGCGGCCGGTCTGGATAGGCTTTCCCGGCTACTACGCCTCGGCGACCTGGAAGCTCGACGCCACCTCGTCGCTCAGCGTGACGCCGCGCGTGCAGTACAAGCGTCAGGCGCCTTGGCGCAGCCTCGACGACAAGCCCGACGTGATGACCGACTCCTACTTCGACACGGTGGCCGAGCGCTGGAGCGCCGGGCTTCAGCTCGAATGGAGGCCGCTGGCGGGGCTCAGCCTGGTGGGCGGTGGCGAAGCGCGTCTCGACCACGCCTGGGTCAATCCCGACGCCAACGGCGAGTACGAATCGGGCACCAACGTGCTGCTGAGCGGCGAGCCGAGCGTGCGCTACCACAACCTGGCGGCGTTCGCGCAGGTCGTGTGGAACAACCCGATCGTCAACGCGAGCGCCGGAGCGCGCTTCGAGCGCCACTCGTACTGGGCAATGCCTTCGTGCCCCGGCTCGGGCTGACGCGCGAGATCGGCGACTTCCACTTCAAGGCGCTCTACAGCGGCGCGTTCAAGGCCCCGGCCATCGAGAACATCGAGCTCGGCGAAGACGTTCGGCCCGAGCGCACGCGGGTCTGGGAGGTAGAGGCGGGCTGGCTGGCGACGGACAACCTGATGGTCGCGGTCAACCTCTACGACATCAAGATCGACGGCCCGACCACCTACAGCGCCGATCCAGAGACCTTGGAAGAGGTCTACCTCAACGTCGCGCCCACCGGCACGCGAGGCCTGGAGGCGGAGGCGCGGCTGCGCACCGGGTGGATGTGGGCGACGGCGAGCTGGTCCTTCTACACGGCGCGCGGGCGCAACGAAGCCGAGGAGTTCGCGGTCGAAGGTCAGCCCGACGCGCTGCTCGGGTTCGCGCTCTACAAAGGCACGCTGCGGGCGGGCTTCGAGCCGTTGCCGAGGGTGACGATCTCTCCGTCGCTCGCCTTCTTCGGCCCGCGCTGGGGCTGCGCGCGGGCAGACGTCAGCGGCGAGCCGGTGCTCGAGCGGCCGCCGGCTTCGTGCGGCGGACGATCATGACGACCAATTTGGCGCTGTCCGCCTGGCGCACAGCGGGCAACCCTTGGTCGATTGCCTCGGCGACCTTCATCGCTTTCCCGGTGGTCGCCTGCATCGCGTGGCCTTCGGGGTCGAGCGCGCGGCGCATGCTCGCCGTCTACTCGGGGCAGTTCGGATTCCTGTTCGCCGAAGCCGAGCTGCAGCTCCGAAGCGCGCGGCGGCCAGGAAAGGCGGGACGAGCCCCCGCGGGAGCCCGTCCCGACGACCGCCGCCTTTACGCGCGGCTATTCCTCTGGCGCGTGCGGCAGTTCTGCGGGCGCATCCGCCCGCCGCGCGCGAGCACGTTCTCGGCGCGATACGCCACGAAGAAGGTGACGTCCTCGCCACAGAAGCGACAGGACGCAGGCCGATGTGAGGTCACGAGCTGATGGCCGCAGCTCGAGCATTCCCAGATCATGCGTACCTCCTCGTTCGTCATCGGGTGGTGCCGCGGCCGCCGGTCTACCGGTCGGCCGCCTCCCCTCAACGACGAGGAGGTTTGGGCTATTCCGACTTGGGAGAGCAGCCTTGGCCTGCGGCGACGAACGCTCCCGTGTTCCCCACCGACGCAGGCAGGTTCTCGATTCCAGGCCGGGCAGCGCAGAATGACGCACGATTAACCCGGCGACGGCTGGGACACGGCCTCGGGAGGTATCGAGATGCGCGCGATGGTCCTCGACGCGGCAAAGCGTCCTCTCCGGCTCGCTGAGCTTCCCATCCCCGCGCCCGGGCCCGACCAGATCCTGCTGCGGGTCAAGGCGTGCGCGGTCTGCCGGACCGATCTCCACATCGTCGACGGCGAGCTCCCGGAGCCTCAGCTTCCGCTCGTTCCCGGGCACGAGATTGTCGGCGAGGTCGTACAGCTCGGTCCTAAAGTCGTGAGCACCGCCGTCGGCGCACGGCTCGGTGTTCCCTGGCTCGGCTGGAGCTGCGGCGTCTGCCGGTTCTGCCAACGCGGCCAGGAGAACCTCTGCGCCCAAGCGCGGTTCACCGGCTACACCCTGCCCGGCGGCTACGCGGAGTACGTCGTCGCCGATCACCGCTTCGCCTTTCCCATCCCCGAGCGCTACCCCGACGTCGAGGCCGCGCCCCTGCTGTGCGCGGGGCTCATCGGTTACCGCTCGTACCGCTTCGCCGGCGACGCGCAGCGGCTCGGCCTCTACGGCTTCGGGGCCGCGGCTCACCTCCTCGTCCAGGTCGCGCGCCATCAAGGCCGGCGCGTCTTCGCCTTCGTGCGGCCCGGCGATGACGAGTCCCGGCGGCACGCGCTCGATCTGGGCGCGGAGTGGGCCGGCTACTCGAACGAGGCGCCGCCCGAGCCGCTCGACGCGGCTATCCTCTTCGCCCCGGTCGGCGCCCTTGTCCCCGAGGCGCTGTCGCGCACCGAGCGCGGAGGGGTGGTCGTCTGCGGTGGCATCCACATGAGCGACATCCCCTCGTTCCCGTATTCGCTCCTGTGGGGCGAGCGGGCCATGCGCTCGGTGGCGAACCTCACCCGCCAGGACGCGTTGGACTTCCTCGAGCTCGCGCCGCAGGTGCCGGTGCGCGTCGAGACGCAGGTCTATCCGCTCGAGGCGGCCAACAAGGCGCTCGCCGCGCTCCGCGAGGGACGAGTGCGCGGCGCTGCGGTGCTCACGATGGATTGACCCCGCCGCATCGAGGCCAATCGGGGATCGGCAGCGCGGACTCCGCCCCACCGCGTCGATGCCGCCCAATCCGGTCGCGCGCCGGCTGCGCGCGACGTCGGTAGAGGCGACCGCAATCTCGCGCGCCGTGCTGCCCCGCGAACGGCAACCGTTCGCGTTCGAGCCGAGTGGCCAGTTTGAAGCGCTTTCGAGAGCCACCGGGGGGCGCGCGCTGAGCCCGAGCGCGGCCAGGCTCGCTTCGCAAACTCGCGCCTGTCTCGCCGGAATGCGCCTGCTAGAGTTCTCGCCCATGTGCGACACCATCGTCAGCGTCGGGCCGCAGGGCGTGCTCTTCGCCAAGAACTCAGATCGCGACGCGAACGAGGCGCAAATCCTCGAATGGCATCCGCGGCGCGAGCACCCGCCGGGAGCGCAGGTGCGCTGCACCTGGATCTCCATCCCCCAGGTTCCGCGCACGCACGCGGCGCTGTTGAGCAGGCCGTTCTGGATGTGGGGCGCGGAGATGGGGACGAACGAGCACGGCGTCACCATCGGCAACGAGGCGGTCTTCACGCGCGCGCCCTATGCGGCGAGCGGCTTGACGGGGATGGACTTGCTTCGCCTGGCGTTGGAGCGGGCCGCCAGCGCCAAAGAGGCCGTCGAGGTGATCTGCGGCCTGCTCGAGGCGCATGGCCAGGGCGGAGGCTGCGGCTTGGAAAACCGCGGCTTCACCTACCACAACGCCTTCCTCATCGCGGACGTCAACGGCGCCTTCGTCCTCGAAACCGCCGGCCGCCACTGGGCGGTCGAGGAGGTTCGCGGCGTGCGCTCCATCTCGAACGGGCTGTCGATCCCCGGATTCGCCGAGCGCTGGTCCGACCGGCTCAAGACCTCGGTCGCCCAGGGGCGGGAGCGACGGCGACGGACCGAAGCGCTGGCGAGCGGCGCGAGCTCGGCCGCCGACATGATGCGCGTGCTGCGCGACCACGGCGCGGGCCGCTCGGCGCCTCGCTATGCCTGGCTGAACGGGACGATGGACGCGCCCTGCATGCACGGCGGCGGGCTCGTCGTCGGCTCGGTGACGACCGGATCCCTGGTGAGCGAGCTGCGGCCCGACGGCGTCGCGCACTGGGCGACGGGCACTTCCGCGCCCTGCCTCGGGCTCTTCAAGCCGGTGCGCGTCGATACGCCGCTGGACCTCGGGCCGTCGCCGGGCGAGAAGGCCGATCCTCAAAGCCTCTGGTGGCGCCACGAGCGGATCCACCGCGCGGTCGCGCGCGACTACGAGCGGCTCGCGCCGCCGTTGATCGAAGAGCGCGACGCTATCGAGCGCGCCTGGTTGGCCTCGCCACCCGAGCCCCAGGCGGCTTTCGCCGAGGGCGACAGCCTGCTCTCCAGGTGGCAGGCGAAGCTCGACCAGAGCGCCCAGGCCGACAGGCGCCCGGCCTGGGCTCGCGGCTACTGGCGAAAGCGCGCGCGGCAGGCTTCCTGATTCGAGCGCGCTACTGCTCGAAGCCGATGCGCACGCTCAGCTCGCGCCCCGGCTCGTAGAGCGCGGCGTTCCAGCCGAGGTACGGCTGCACCAGCGACCTGGCGCACCGTTGAACGGCTGTCATTCCACACACCGTGACGCCAACCGCCGGCCGAATGGAGCGCTTCCTTGCTCGGCCCAAAGGCGATCGGCGAGCCTGCCATCGCGTATAAGACGGCCCGCTGGCATAGTCGGGAGACCCCAACGTTTAGCTGTATGCCCTCCCGAAACGGCAGAAGAACGCGGGGCGGTGCCGACGGCCGCCTCAGACCTTTGCGCGGACGACCATGGACACGATCGAGACTTACCGCGAGCAACTGAAGCTGGGCCTCGCCGCGTTCCAAGCGGCGCATCCTCATCCCTTCCTCATCATGCGGAAGTCGGGCGAGGAGCTGCGCAAGGGCATGCCGCGCATGGCGACGATGTGGGCCCCAATGGCGCCGATGACCTCGCCGCCGCCTCCGCCGAGCGAGGAGTCGGACCTGCTGTTCTTCGAGGTGCGTCCGCGGCCCGGCAGCTTCTTCCCGAGGCTGGTCTCGATAGGCCGAGGCGAGCAGTGCGACGTGTCGATCCCCGACGACCGCATCTCGCGGCTGCACGCCTCCATCGAGTGTTCGCCCTCGACCAAGGACTACTGGTTGTTCGACGCCGACTCGCGCAACGGCACCAAGCTCAACGGGCGCAACGTCGCCAAGGGCGAGCGGGTCAAGCTCTCCTTCGGCGACACCATCAAGTTGGGCACCCTGTGGCTCGAGTTCGCCAGCGCCGAGATGGTGTTCAGGCGCCTGGAGGCCGCAGTGAGATGAGGGCGAAGGCCTGAGGCGGCTGCTCCTTCCTCGCGCAGCCAGCCGCCGAACGCCTGAGCGGTCTGCGGCTCCTGCTGAAGACGATGTCCGCGATTCCGACGATCATCCGCCTGCCGCCCCAACGCCCAGGCGCGCGCTGCGGCGGGCGCTCGGCTCCCAGGCTGTAGACCTGCGCTTCTCTGATCGGTCGAGCCGACCAGCGAGCCCCTGACGGGCCCTTCACGACTCTCGACTCTCGACCCTCGACTCTCGACCGTCGCGACGAAACTCCTGCCGATCGCCACGCCGCGTGTTAAACCAACGGCGTCCGCCTGTTCAATGAGCAGGAGGATACGAGGTCACCTGATTCACGGGAGCCATTCCGGTGGAGAAGAGACTCGCGGTCGTCTCAATCATCATCGAGCGGCAGGTCGCCGACGTCGGCAAGGTCAATGAGCTGATCAGCCAGTTCGGAGACTGCGTCGCCGGGCGCCTCGGGCTGCCCTACCCGAATCGCGGCGTGAACATCATCACGCTCGTGCTCGACACGACCGTCGAACGGCTGAGCGCCCTTGCCGGCAAGCTCGGCAAGCTCCCGGGAATCCAGGTCAAGTCACTGATGGCCAAGGTTTCTCGAACGGACGCAGGCGAAGCCACGTCTTAACCCCAGGAGCTTGCCGATGCTCAAGCCCGACAGCCAGGGACTGGTCGATTTCATTCCGGCCGGCCAGATAGAAGAACTGCTCAAGCGCGCCCCCGCCGACGCAGCCGAAGTGCGCTCGGTGCTCGCCAAATCGACGGCCAAGCAGCGCTTGAGCCTCGAGGAGATGGCGGCGCTGCTCTCGATCGAGGATCCCGAGCTGCTCGAGGAGGTCTTCGAGGCCGCACGCACGCTCAAGCGCACGGTCTACGGCAACCGCATCGTGCTCTTCGCGCCGCTCTACGTCGGCAACAAGTGCGTCAACAGTTGTCGGTACTGCGGCTTCCGCTGTGACAACAAGGAAGGCTCGGTCCGCCGGACCCTGACGCTCGAAGAGCTGAAGGCCGACCTGACGGCGCTCGAGAACAAGGGCCACAAGCGCCTCATCCTCGTCTTCGGCGAGCATCCCGACTACACGGCGAAGCTCATCGCCGACTGCGTGCGCACCTGCTACGAGCACAAGGTCGGCCACGGCGAGATCCGCCGGGTGAACATCAACGCCGCGCCGCTCGACGTCGCCGGCTACCGCACGCTCAAGCAGGTCGGCATCGGCACCTACCAGATCTTCCAGGAGACCTATCACCGGCCGACCTACGCGCGAATGCACCCGCGCGGCCCGAAGTCCGACTTCCTCTGGCGGCTCTATGGCCTCGACCGCGCGCAAGAAGGCGGCTGCGACGACGTCGGCATCGGAGCGCTCTTCGGGCTCTACGACTGGCGCTTTGAGGCGATGGGGCTGCTCGCGCACACGATCCATCTCGAGGAGCGCTTCCACGTCGGTCCGCACACCATCTCGTTCCCGCGGGTCAAGGTCGCCAGCCGCGTCGAGCTCGAGCGACGCTGGGAGCTCGGCGACGAGGACTTCAAGCGCCTGATAGCCATCCTGCGGCTTTCGGTCCCATACACCGGGATGATCCTCACCGCGCGCGAGCCAGCCGAGCTGCGGCGCGAGCTGCTCGCGTTTGGCTGCTCGCAGATCGACGCGGGCACGCGCATCGAGCTGGGCGGCTACGCCGAGGGCGATTCGGAGGTCCAGGATTTGCGGCGGGAGCAGTTCCAGATTGGCGACAGCCGGCCGCTCGACGATGTGGTCGGCGAGCTCATCGAGCAGGGCGAGATCCCCTCGTATTGCACCGCCTGCTATCGCAAGGGTCGCACGGGCGAACATTTCATGGAGTTCGCGATCCCGGGCTTCATCAAGCGCTTCTGCACGCCGAACGCGTTGCTCACACTCAAGGAGTACCTGACCGACTACGCCTCGCCCGAGGTAAAGGAGAAGGGCGAACGGCTCCTGGCGGCCGAGCTGGTAAAGATCGAGGACGGCGCGATGAAAAAAGCGCTCGTCGAGCGGCTTGCGCAGATTGAGGCGGGAACGCGCGACCTGTTCTTCTGAGCCGGACTCCCCAGGGCGGCTCCCGCGGCTTGGTGATGCACGGAAAGCCGCCTCTGAAGCGAGCGAGAGCATCGCTCGGATGCTCTAGGTGGCTGGTGTTAAGCGACTCTCTCTGAGGGCGCGGTGGCTGTGGAAAACCACTATGCACCTGAGCGCGGTCCACAGGGGCGCGTTCTCGGGGAGACCCCGCTGTGTCAGGGTAGTTGCCGCACGGATCCGAACGGTCTGGAGCAGCTGGTTGACGGGCGAGGAAGGCAGCAACCGCGTGGGGTTTTCGAAGGGGTTCAAGGCGCAGGCTGTTCGAAGGA
>JBMNNX010000415.1:0-4438 GCA_050942745.1 Myxococcales bacterium | reverse complement strand
CCCTCGGCGTCCTCCTCGTACACCACCGCGTCCCCGCTCGCGCTCAGCGCCGGATCCAACAACTGGCAGAGCAGCCGCTCGGCCTCGCGCCGCGACGGCGCCTTCTCCCCGCTCATCGTCGGCGCATGGCACTCGGGCACCCGCACGCAGCTCGGGCACCCGCCGACCTTCCTGCACTCGCACCCGCGCACGACCGCCAGCGACAGCTTCGCCAGCGCGCGCACGGCGTCGAGGCTCACCGCCTCGGCGTACCCGCCGCCGCCGGGATGCAGGTCCACGAACGCGATCGCCGGCTCGTCGCCGAAGCTCAGGTCGGCGACGTCGAGGTCATCGGGGCCCGCCTGCAACACCGCGGGCAGGACCGCACGGAACAGGTGCGCGAGCGCGTGCAGCCCGGCGGGCGTCACCGCCCAGCCGCTCACGCTAGGGAAGCCTAAGATCGCCGCGCGCCCGTCGTGCACGCCGTCGATGATCTCGGGGAACGAGCCGGCGTCCACCACGGCGCGCTCGCGCACGGTGCGGAAGCCCTCGATGCGCTCGCGGATGCGCACCCTCGGGTACGAGAGCGAAAACTCGAGGCCGGCGAGCGCCCGCCGCGGGGGCATCCGGCGATCCGGCCCCGCCGACTCGCGCTCGGCCTGCCGCCGCTCGCCGCGGCGCCGCTCGGGCTGCGGCTCTATCTCTATCCGCCGCACGGGCACGGTCGCGATGCGCCGGGTCTCGGACTCGGCCCACAGCACGCCCTCCTCCCGCCGGCGCTGCTCGGCGACGGGCAGCATCCGGTAACGGCGCGCCCCGGACTCGATGATCCGCTCGGGATAGGCCGCGGCAAGCGCCCGCTCCGCGGGCACGGAGAGCACGACGCGCCCGGTGCTGCGGTCCTCGACGCGCAGCGCGTGCCCGACGATCCCCAGGGCCAGTCGCTTGTGCGGCCGCGCCTTGTGCGCCCGCGCGACCTCGCGGCTCCCGACGTCCGAGGCGTCGGCGTCGAGCTGCGGGCGCCTCTCGACGACCACTGGGCCCTCGCGCTTGATCGCCTCGATGGCCTCGCGCGCGGGCTCGGCGCCGAAGACGGCCTCGAGCTCGGTGACGGGCCACTCGGCCTCGGCGATGGCGCAGGCGGCGTGGTCGCGCGCGAGCCGATGGCTGCCACTGCCGATGACGAGCCGCGGCGGCCGCAGCTGCTCGCGCAAGGCCTTGCCCGCGCCCGGCAGCAGCCGCGAGAGGGGGTCCTCGCTGGCGAGCCAGAAGGCGACCACCGCCGAGCCCGACGCGCAGCCGTAGTGGCGCAGCATCAGCGGGAGCTGAGCCACCGACCGCGCGCAGGCCCGCACGAGGAGCGCCCGAGCGTCGCGTGGGTGCGACGCCGCCCCGCGCGCGCCGAGCTCGGCGTCGAGCCCGACCGCGCACCAGGGCGTCTGCGTGCGGTCGAGCTCGCGCGCGACCTCGTCGGCCGAGGGCACCGAGCCGTCGGGCCGCCTCAGCCACACGTGCCGCATGGCGGCGGCGGGAGCGCCGTCGATCTCCTCGCCGATGACGACCACCTGCTCGGCGGCCACGCGCTCGGCCAGGCGCACGACGTCGGGGCCGACGGGATCGGCGATGGCCAGCAGCCGCGGCCCGGCCGACTTGGAGGCGAGGCTCGCCGGCCCGGCGGCCTCGGCGCAGACGCGCCGCAGGCGCGCGAGCAGGTACGCGAGGTGGTCGGCCGACGGGCCTTGATAGCGCTCGAGCCCACCTATCGAGACGAGCCGCAACGACCGCAGGAAGAAGCCGAAACGGCTCGCGCCCGCGAGCAGCCGCGCGTGCACGTCCTCCCAGCTCGCGAAGACGATCGACGGCTGGACGCGATCGAGGTCGAGCTGCTCGCGGCCGGAGAGCACGAGCGCGGGCACGTTCCAGCGCCAGTGCGCCTTCTCGGACCGCGCGCGGAAGGCGCGCCAGGCGGCCTCGGCCTCTTCGACGCTGCGGCAGACGAAGAGAACGGAGACGCCTTCGGCCAGGGCCGCGTGCATCGCGAGGGCGTCGCGCACCGCCGCCCGCCCGCTGCCCGGCGGCGTGCAGAGCAACACGTTGGCGCCGCCGAGAAAGGCGCTGACGGCCTGCGCCTGGTTCCGGAAGAGCTTCCCAGCGCCCATCCCCGCGAGCAGCTCGGAGAAGAGCGCGCTGCTCGCGGCCTCGCAGGTCTCGGTCGCCGGCTTCGCGGCGTCCTGGGCGCAGGCGAGCTCGCAGCTCGCCGCCAGCGCCCTCGAGACGACGCCCTCGAGCGTGTCGGCGCCCGCCGGGATTGCGGCCGACGCGCCCTCGGGCGGCTGCTCCGCGCCCTCGCCCTCCTTCTCCTTGTTCTCCTCCTCCTGCGCCGGCTCCTTGGGCGCGAGCGCGTCCTTGGCGGCCTGCAGCCAGCCGTGGGTGACGAGCAGGGCGACTATCCAGAGCAACGGCGGGATATGCCCGGCGACCGCGGCCGGGGCGGCGAACGCGGAGATGCCGAGGACGCTGCGCGCGAGCGGCTGGGCCCACAGGCCGAAGCGCTTCTCGGCGCCGCGGTTGCCCCAGTGGCCGGCCATCCGCATCCAGCCGCCGGCCTCTTCGCCCTTGAGCGAGACCCCGACCCCGCCGCGGCCGTAGAGCGCGAGGTAGGCGCCGAGCGCCAGGGTGCCGAACACGCAGAGCGCGCCGGCCGCGGGATAGACGCGCGGATCGCCGAGCTGCGGGATGCGCGCCACCGCGGGTGCGACGGCCGCGGGCGCCTTGGCCGCGGCCGAAGCGAGGATCGCCCGCGGCGAGAAGTACTCGAGGACCCGGCTCTCCAGCGTCGTCACGCCGCTCAGGTAGAGCAGCTTGTCGACGAGGAAGATCGCGAGCAGCGGCGCGGCGACGACGAGCGCCGAGGTGAGCCAGGCCGCGCCCGGCGCTATCCCGGCCGCGCGGTGCTTCTTCGTCGCGACCCGCGCGGTGAAGAGCAGCGGGACCCAGAGCGCGAGGAAGGCGCCGCACACGTAGAACGGATAGCCCTCGGCGGCCGTGCCGAGCGCCTGGAGCGCGGCGCCGACCGACATGCGCACGGTGTCGATGAGGCCGAGCTCGGGCTGCATCAGGCCTCCTCCCGGTCGGGCTCGAGCATCTTGAGAGCGCTCCTGTCGATGTTGCGGACCGCGACGAACAGGTGCATGCGCCGCGGATCGTCGGCCTCGCGCACGCTCCAGCGCTGGGCGAGATCCCGCTCGGCGAGCACCTTCTCGACCGCCTCGCGCGAGTCGCGCGGCACGTAGCCGACGCGCAGGCTGCTGCGCCCCGCGGTGTCCACGCCGAGCTCGAGCGGCACCGAGAGCTTGGAGGCGAGCTGCTCGAGGAACTCGGTGGCACGCTCGCGCGTGGGCCCGGCCCACTCCTCGGCCGCGGCGAAGGGCTGCAGGCCGGAGAGGTCGGGGCAGATCTGCCGGGCGAAGCCGGCGAGCGCGTCGCGCTCGGCGAAGGCGCCGCTGCGCCAGGCGCGGCTCGCGCCGAGCGACTCGAGGTAGCGCAGCGCGAGCGCCCCGGGGTTCTGGGGCCTGGCCTTCGCTTCGTAGATGGAGCTGAGGTCCTGCGCGGTGAGCAGGCCGCGGAAGAGGATGCCCGCCTCGGCGCCGCCGCCGCACGAGGCGGCCTCGGCGGCGAGCTCGTCGCTGAGCCGCTCGCGCGTCTTCTGCAGCGCGCTGCGCCCCGCCTCGAGGATGGCGCGCTCGCCCTGGACGCGGGCGTGCAGGTGCGTGGCGATGCGCGAGGCCCACAGGTCCTGCGAGTAGGCGACCCGGCGCGCGTAGTAGCGCTCGACCTCGTCGAAGTAGGCGCGCGCCGCGCGCCGCAGCGCCTCGAAGGCCGCGCACAGATCGCGGTGGCGCTCCCGGTAGTGGCGATAGAGCGCGAGGCCGACGAAGCCGAAGGCGACGAGGCTCATCCAGACCGCTGCCCAGGGCCAGCCGGCGAGGAAGCGCCCGGCACCTTCGGGCTGCGCGCCGGCGGCGGTGAAGGCGATGACGTCGCTCGCCGCGACGCGCCAGGCGCTGCGCAGGACCGCGCTCAGAAAGACCGCCATCGCCGCGCTGGCGACCGCGCCCCAGCCAATCATCCGGCCGAGCCGCGGGCGCTGCTCGAGCTCGGCGAGCAGCGCCTCGTGCGCGCTCTTGAGCTTCTTGCCGTCGGGGACGGGCGGCAGGTCGGGCCGCTCGACTCGGCCGCGCGAGTCGGCGCTCAGCCGCGCGAGGCGAGCCTCGAGCGCCACCATCCGCGCGCGCGCCTTCTCGAGGCCGACCGGCGACTCGGCGATGCAGCGCGAGATCTCGCGCTCCACCTCGCGCTCGGCATCTTCGAGGATGGTGAGGCCGCCCTCGTCGACGAGCCGGGCGGCCGACTCCATCTTGAAGTCCTCGATCTCCACGCGCTGGCGCTCGCCGGCCTC
>JBMNNX010000462.1:0-3366 GCA_050942745.1 Myxococcales bacterium | reverse complement strand
CGACCACCCCGAAGGTGCCGCCGGCCTCGAGCCGGTCGCCCTGCTTCGGCAGATCGACGAAGACGACATCGCCGAGCTGCTCGACGGCGAAGGCGGTGATGCCCACGATCGCGGTGTTGCCCTCGATCCGCGTCCACTCGTGCTCTTTGGTGTACTTGAGGTCCTGCGGAACGTTGCTGCCCATATCACCTCCGACCAGGGGTGGCTCTTCGTCTCTTCGGCTGCGGTCCGGCCGCGCGCCGGCTACTTGCCGGGGCGCGTGTAGAAAGGTGTCTTGACTACGGCGGCGGCGACCGGCTTGCCGCGGATCTCGACGGCGAAGGTCGACCCCTCGGGCGCGAGCGCGGTGGGCACGTAGGCGAGGCCGATCGGCTTCTTGAGCGTCGGCGACTGGGTCCCGCTGGTCACCACGCCGACCCGCTCGCCGTCGGCGAGGATCGGGTAGCCGTGGCGCGGGATGCCGCGCTCGAGGGTAGTGAAGCCGACGAGCTTGCGCTGTACGCCCTCGGCCTTCTGCTTCTCGAGCGCGGCGCGGCCGATGAACTCGCCCTTGTCCAGCTTGACGGTCCAGCCCATGCCCGCCTCGAGCGGGGTGTGCTCCTCGTCGATGTCGTTGCCGTACAGGGCGAGCTTCGCCTCGAGCCGCAGCGAGTCGCGAGCGCCGAGCCCGCAGGGCGTCACGCCCAGCGGGGCGCCCTTCTCGAGCAGCGCGCTCCACAGGGCCGGGGCCTGGTCGGGGGCGCAGTACAGCTCGAAGCCGTCCTCGCCGGTGTAGCCGGTGCGCGCGACGATGCAGCGGGCTCCGGCGACCTCGCCCTCGGTGAACCGGAAGAAGGGCACCTGGGAGAGATCGAGGGCGGTGAGCGACTGGCACAGCTCGACGGCCTTCGGGCCCTGCACCGCGATCTGGGCGAACTCGGCGCTGCGGTCGGCGACCTCGGCGTCGGCGGCGTGCTCCTGGATCCAGGCGAGATCCTTGGCCGCGTTGGCCGCGTTCACGACCAGCATGAGCCGGGTGGCGCTGAACCGGTAGACGATGACGTCGTCCACGAAGCCGCCCCGCTCGTTGAGCATGCCCGAGTAGATCGCCTGGCCGTCCTTCGCCTTGCTGAGGTCGTTGCTGAGCAGCCGCTGGGCCGCCTCGAGCGCGCGTGGGCCGGAGAGGAAGATCTCGCCCATGTGCGAGACGTCGAAGAGCCCGACGGCGGTGCGCACCGCCGTGTGCTCGTCGATGATTCCCTTGTACTGGACGGGCAGCTCCCAGCCGGCGAATTCGACGATCTTCCCACCCGCGTCGACGTGTGCCTGGTAGAGGGGCGTTCGACGAGCCATGCGATCCTCCGGTCGCCCGGACTATAGAACAAAGTCCTCTGTATTCAAGGAGTCGCGCGCCGCGCGGGCGGCGTCTGCTCCCCCAGGCGATGTAGGCTCGCGATCGCCGGTGTCGCAGCGCACGCGCGGTCGCGTCCACGCCGGGACCGCCGGCACCTCGCCGGCCAGCCGTTCGCGTCGAAGCTGCAATTTTCCGCGTGCTACGGGGGGTTCCAGCAACGTCGGGCGACGCGCGTGGTCGTGAACCATGCCGACTTGCGAGCAGGCGCCGCGAAGGACGGCCGAGGCGGTGGCGGTTTGACCATGCCGGGCAACTTCCGTACAGTCCGCGCCCGATTTCTACGATGAGTGACTCCCAATCAATCGATCTCGCCATCCCGATGGCGGACAGTGAGACCCTGAGTGCGCCGGAGGCCGAGGCCTCGTGCGAAGGCGCGCCCCCGACACCCGAAGCCACATGCGAGAGCGCGCCCCCGGCGTCCGAGACGCACGGGCGTCGCCGGCGCCGGCGTGGAGGCAGGGGGCGGCGGCGGCCGGCGGCCGAGGGCGAGCAGCGCGAGGCGGACGGCACGGCCGGCACGGAGACGGCCGCCGAGCCGATCGCCTGTGAGGGCGACGGCGCGCGAGGGGCCGCGGACGGGACGCACGAGCGGCCGACCGCCGCGGCGGTGCGCGACGACGGAGCGCCGGCGGACATCGATCCGGCGCGGCTCGATCCCGAAGGGATCAAGATCCTCAACCGCCTGCACCGCTACGGGCACGAGGCCTACTTCGTCGGCGGCTGCGTCCGCGACCTGCTGCTCGATCGGACGCCGAAGGACTTCGACATCGCGACCAGCGCGCACCCGGGCGAGGTGCGCAGCCTGTTCCGCAACTGCCGGCTGATCGGCCGGCGGTTCCGCCTGGCGCACGTCTTCTTCCGGGGCGGCAAGCTCATCGAGGTCGCCACCTTCCGCGCCAACCCGATCGAGCTGGAGGAAGGCGAGGAGCTGCCCGAGGATCTGCTGATCACCCGCGACAACGTCTTCGGCACGGCCGAGGAGGACGCGCGGCGGCGGGACTTCACGATCAACGGGCTCTTCTACGACATCCGGGCCGGCCGGGTGATCGACTACGTCGGCGGGCTCCCGGACCTCGAGTCGCGGACGATGCGCACGATCGGGGATCCCGAGATCCGGATGCGCGAGGACCCGGTGCGCCTGCTGCGCGCGGTGCGCTTCGCCGCGAAGCTCGGGATGGACTTCGAGCCCCGCACCTACGCGGCGATGGAAGGGGCGGTCGAGGACCTGCCCCGGTGCGCGCCGGCGCGGCTGCTGGAGGAGGTCTTCAAGCTGCTGCGCGCCGGGTCGGCCCGAGAGTCGTTCCGGCTGCTGCACGCGCTCGGGGCGCTGGACGTGCTGCTGCCGCCGCTCGGCGCCTTCCTGCGCCGCAGCGGCGAGGCCGGCGAGCGCGAGCTGTTCGCGCGGCTCGGGGCCCTGGACGCGCGGACGAAGTCGGCTCCGGTGGAGGACTCGGTGATCGTCGCGGTGCTGCTCGCGCCGATGGCGCGCGAGTCGTCCTCCGCGGACGGCCTCGGCGAGCCGATCGACGCGCTGCTCGAGCAGTTCGTGCAGACGGCCCGGCTGCCGAGGCGCATCGCCGATCGCGCCCGTCAGCTGCTGTGGGCCGAGGGCGTGCTCCGCGGCGAGCGCAAGCGACGCCGCTCGCTCGCCTCCTTCCGCCAGCACCCGATCTATCCGGACGCGCTGGCGCTGCTGGAGATGACGGTCGAGGCGACCGGCAAAGGCGCCGACGCGCTCGAGCGCTGGCGCAGCGGCAAGCCGCTGATCGAGCCGAGCGACGAGGCGGGCGAGGGCGCGGGGCGCAAGCGCCGGCGACGCCGGCGGAGCCGCCGACGCCCGACCGCGGCGAGCGACTCGGCCCAGGGCTGACGCGAGGGTGGCCGAGGCGCGCGCGTCCCTAGATTGAGCGGATGGGGCGCGAGCGGACCGGACCGGACCGGCGGGTCGAGATCGGCACCAGCGGCTACGCCTA
>JBMNNX010000499.1:0-2691 GCA_050942745.1 Myxococcales bacterium | reverse complement strand
GCGACCGCCCCGGCCTGGGCGCCGTCGCGCGAGTGCGCGAGGGCGAGCACGCGCCACGACGTGAGCCGGTCGGGCACCCGCACCGGCACCGACGCCTTGCCCTGCTCGTCGGTGACGACCAGCGGATCGAAGAGGAAGGTCTCGGGGAACCAGGCGCGGCTCGGCGTCGCCGCCTGGCGCGTGCCCTCGCCTTCGCTGCCACCGCTGTCCTCGAAACCGTCGGTCGCGCCACCCGTGGCGATGCCCGCGCCGGGCGCAGTCGGCAGCATCTTCGCCTTTCGCCTTTCCAT
This sequence comes from Myxococcales bacterium, assembly GCA_050942745.1. Taxonomy (GTDB): domain Bacteria; phylum Myxococcota; class Myxococcia; order Myxococcales; family UBA5297; genus UBA10939. The sequence goes on along the minus strand of JBMNNX010000499.1, from coordinate 2,401 downwards.
CGAAGCGCCCGCCAGGTTCCTCATCGGCTCGGCGGGCACAGCATCGAGCGCCGGCGTGGGCGAGCCGGCCGCCTGCTCGTCCGCAGCGAGCCGACAGCCCATCGACGCCGCGGCGGCCAAGGCGAGCGCGGCGAGCTTGAAGTTCCTCATGGCTCCTCCTTGGCCACCCAGGCGGCCCAGTTCTCGGTGTCTTCGGGCAACCGCAGACCGTCGAGCACGACGGCGCGTGGCTCGACGAGCGCGAGCAGGTCAGGAAGCAGGCGCGACAGCCGCAGCTTGCGCCCGTACGCGTCGCGCACCGGCTGGCCGCGCTTCTCGCAGGCCGCGAGCGCGCGGTCCCACATCTTCGCCATCAAGGCGGGCTGCATCACCTCGCCCTTCGGTCCCTCCTGCTCCCACGCGCGCACCTGGGCGTGCAGCTCGCCGAGCACGAGGTAGAAGCGGTCGGTGAGCTCCTCGATGGGATCGAAGACGCCCGAGGCGTGGCTGTAGACGAAGGTGTCGATCTCCGCGCGCGTCGGCAGGGTGCTGACCTTGAGAATCGTCGCCTCGACTGCGTTCAGGCCGCGGATTCGGCCCATAGTCAGCGCCTGCGCGTCGAGCGCGCCGAATGCGGGCGAAAAGACCTCGACCTTCGGCCGCACGCGCGCCATGTCGTCGGGGCCGGCGAGCGGAACGAGCTGGGCGAGGCTCTCGTCCACGCCGAAGAGCCCGACCGCGGCCCGGGCGCCTTTGCCGCCGACGGTGGTCTCGAGCAACAGCTTCGCCGTCTGCCCGGGCGCGTACTGCTCGTTCTCCGCCCGGAGAGCTACGTCGAGCGACTGTCGCGGGCGTACCCAGGCGACCGCGCGCGCCCCGCCCCACTGCACCTCGAGCCAGCCTTGGAGCCCCTTGGGCAGCTCGAACACCGCGCCGCGCTTCTTCGGGTCCACCTCGGCCTCGAGCGTGCGCTCCTCGGTCTTCAGATAGAGCTTCTCCGGCAGCTCCCCCGCGAACCTGGGCCCGCGGACGATCTCGACGGTCAGCTTGCCGCCGGGCTCGGCGATGACCGGCGAGACGCGGAGCCGGATGTTCGGGATGGATCCCGGCGACAGCCTCAGGCGCGCGGCGCCTCGCTTCTCGCCTTCGACCGAAGCCTCGACGAGCAGCTCGTACCCGACGACGACGCTCGGCGGCTGCCGGCCGTCCCCTTCGCGCCAGGCCGGCTCGGCGACGAGTCGCGCGAAGCCGACCGCGTCGTTCTGAGCCGGATCCTCCAGGCGCACCGACGAGAGCTTGCGCTCGATACAAGCCGCCTGCGCGGAGTTGAGCACCGCGCCGATGGCCTGCGGGTCCGGGCTCCACGAAACCGCGACGTCCTTGCTCCCCTTGCGCGCTCGCCACGAGAGGAGCCTGGGGAGGCTGCTGCTGTCCGCGAGCGACTTCGCCACGCACTCGCGCGCATCGAGCGCGAGCTCGGCGAGCTTCTCCTCGAGCCCCTGAGGCGTTCCGGGGACGCCGTCGATGGAGACCGTCAGCTCGGGGAAATCGGACTCCCCGATCGCATAGGAGATGCGGTAGAGCCGCTCGGCGCCCGGCGGAAGGCGCCTCGTCTGAATCACGTTGGCCATGCACCGGTTAAGCGGCGAGTCGTAGAAGCCGACCGCGGAGATTCCGCCCGCGCGATCGACCCGAACACCGACCTCGACGGTGTCGCCGCTGCCCGACAACCGCGCGCACGGCGCCAGGCTCGCCGTCCACGAGTCGGCCGCCCTCAGGTCTGCCAGGCTCGGGCCGTCGCCGATGAGATCGCGCATCGCGCCCCGGCTGACCGCCGGGGCGCGCTTCCTCGGGCGCACCGGCATCGCAGGGATGACCACGTTGACCGGCGGCCCGGGATCGAGCTGGAGCTGCGCGACGCCGTCCTCGTCGCACTCGGCCCTGATGCCCTTGTCGGCCGGGTCCCAAGCGCGCTTGACGACCAGCGAGGCGCGCGGGAGCACGGAGCCGGCCGCGTCGGTGACGCGCAGATAGACGCGGTTGCTGAACCCCTGGACCAACTTGTCGCCGAGCTCGGTGACCGCCGAGACCGCGATGGGCTCTTCGGCGAGCAGCACCGCGGCGTGGCCGTCCACCCGGTCGCCGGCAGGATCGGTCGCCGTCAGCCGCGCGGCCAGAGTGACGCGCCCGCGCAAGTCGCCGGGGATCTGCGGGAGCACGAGGCGGAAGTGGCCCCACTCGTCGGTCCTCGTCTGCCGCGGCAAGGCGCCCTCGAGCCAGTCGTTCGGAAGGGGCCACGCGCCCACCGGCGTCCATTGGATGGCGACCTCGGCGCGCGCGACCGGCGCCCCGGAGCTGTAGACGACCGAGCCGTGGAGCTCCGGCGTCTCACCGCGGCCGTAGAACGGCCGCGCCGCCGAAG
>JBMNNX010000414.1:0-4481 GCA_050942745.1 Myxococcales bacterium | reverse complement strand
AAGCGCGTGACCGTGGAGATGAAGCCGGGCTTCACGGTGCTCGGGGTCCGCGCGCTCCTCGAGGAGCACGGGCTGAACCTCTCGAACGACGAGATCCACGGTGTCCGGCTGCAGTTCCGCTTCGAGGGCAAGGGCCGGCAGCGGTACCGCACGGTGAGCCTCTTCAACCCGAACAGCTCGAACCTGAACGACACGGAGCGCGACCGCGTCATCCGTCGCTACCTGAAGGAGTGGGGCATCGATGCCAGCGGACGACGTTCTCCCGTGGCAGCTGCTGCTTTCGAAGCTGCGGCGCAGTGATGACTCGCGCGTCTCGTATGCCGAGGTCATGGCCGCAGGCGCAGAGCCGGTGCTCTGCGTCCGCGAGCGCGTCCTCGAGTACGGGAAGGACGACGACTACTCGCCGCCGGGCTGCCAGCATGGGTGCCTCCCGAACCTGAACTACGACCTGCGCGCCAACGAGAAGCTCGTCGGCGTCGCGTGCCCCGAGGAGCCGCCCTGCTGGCCTGGCTGGACCTGGGTCGACCGCGCCGAGGTCGAAGGGCTCCGCTGTCAGGCGAAGCAGGTGCTCGTGAAGCTCGGGGCGCGCAACGGCCTCGCGCCGCTCGGCACCGCGGTCCCCAAGCCGTTCCTCGGCGTCGGGCTCTTGCGGCGCCGGGGGCTCGAGATCGCGGTCGTCTGGTTGCGCGCGCCACGGCTCGGGTTTGAGCAACTCTGCCGTGGGCTCCGCGCAGACCTTGGCGTCGATCGGCTCATCGTGCTCGTGCCGAGTAAGCCGCCAGGTTCGTTCGCAGTGACCGATGGAATCATCGCCTTCGAGCTTACGCTGGACGCTCGCGGCGGCATGGATCTGACCTGCGCGCTCGACCAGCTCACGCCCGACTACCGCAAGCGCGTCGTCGACGATGCGACGCTCGACCTGGACTACGTGAGGCTCCGGTTCGCGACGCGACCGGGCGATCGACACATCGTCGAGATCAACGGCCATGACTTCGGTGGATTCCGAAAGAGCGACCTGAAGTTCCTCCGGCTGCTGCTGCTGGCGGCGGCTCGCAAGAACGGCAAGGACGACGGCTGGATCGATAAGTCGCGCCTGCGTGACGGGAGCGATAAGGACCCGGCGCTCAACGACCTCCGCGCCGACCTCGCGAAGTACGAGGTGCCGGGGCTGAGCGAACAGGAGCGCAAGGCGCTGTTACGCGTGCAGCGGGGCGAAGGTCTCATCCGGCTCGGCGTGCCACCCGAGAACATCGAGCTCGACGAGTCGCTCGCGCAGCTCGAGTTCGTGGCCACAACGACCACGGTGAAGAAGGACGGCACCAAGACGAAGCCGACGAAAAAGCAGGAAGAGGGCTTGCAGAACGCAGCGACGCTGCTGCGTGATTGTCGACGCCTGGGCGCCCCGGGTGAGGCCGATGCGGTGAAGACGCCGGCTACGAGCCGTCGCTCCAGCCGTAGCGCGACCTGAAGCTATCGCGCAAGCCGCTCCCTTGGTCGGAGTCGTCGGGCGTCGGGAAGTCGTCCGCGGTCACCACCTTCGTCTTCCCGAGGTCGATCAGCACGGCGCGCCGGCGCCCGTTCCGATCGAACAGCACGCGCTCGCTCTCCGAGACGACGAAGCCGCCCTGCTTCTTGTTCTCGGCGACCAGGCGGCGCAGCGCCTTGAGGTCCACGACCTCGCCCTCGTAGTCGATGCGCTTGCAGTGCGCGCGGAACGCGTCGTACGCGCTCTCGAGGTGCACGGCGAGGTGACCGCCATCGAAGGCGTAGTGGACGCGGTGCTTGAGGTGCCCCTGCACCGCCATGACGCCGAGCATCTCGAGGAAATGGTCGAGGGCGTTCTTCACGCCGTGGTCGGTCTCGAGGACGTCCTCGAGGACGGCGTCGACGGCCTCGCGCACGCCGAGTTCGTGCTCCAGATCGCAGCCACAGGCCTTGGCGAACTCCTCGAAGAGGTGCACGCCGAGCAGCATCGCGACGAGGTTCTCCACGATGCGCACGGGCACCTTGCGGTCGCCGAGGAGCGCCTTCGCTGCGCCCCGTGCCACATCGAGGTCGGCCGCGAAGTCACGCCCCAGGCAGAACTGGATGTAGCGCGGAGCGAAGAGGACGAGGTCGACCGAGCGGAGCTCGCGGTGCGCCGCCTGGCACCCGGCCAGCTCCTTCAACGTGGTCTTTTCGGGGTTCGCTGTGATGATGCGCTCGAGCAGCGCGGCCTCCGTAGGGCGCGTCTCGCCCGCGACGCAGACCGGGGCCTGCAGGTGGTAGCTGTTCACCTTGAGGTCGGGGCGCCCGCGCTCCTCCGTCTCGCCCCGGTACAGCCGGCGCAGGTAGCGATGCAGCGTGTTGAGGCGCTGGCGCTGCATGTCGTACGGCTTGTACTCGTCGATGAAGACCGGCACCGACCGCGTCGAGGTCAGGAGCTTGAGCAGCGCGAACTCGGTCTCCGTCGCGCTGTAGGGCTCAGCGTCGCGCACGCCGAACAGCGGCCACATGATGTCGATGCAGAGGCTCGACTTGCCGGAGCCCTGCGTGCCCCAGACGAAGAGCACCGGGAACGAACCGACCGCCTTCATGAAGCTCGGCTTCATCGGGGTCGCGAAGAACCAGCCGAGCACCGGCACGATGACCTCGGGTTTGTTCACCAGCGGCAGGCATCGGAACACCGTCTCCGCGACCTCGAGGAAGGTGTCGTCGTCGGCGCGGACGTACAAGACGCGCTTGTCGAGCGAGGCCCCGCTCGGCACGTAGACGACCGGCGACGGATCGAGGAAGCCCTCCTTGCCGATCGCGCAATCTGGCCCGAGCCACACGTGGTGCTCGCCGCGCCGGTACTCGCCCAGCATCGTCGAGCCCGGACGTCGCGGCACCGGCCGACGCGCGAGGACGCGCAGGAGCCCCTGCACGTTGTTGTCACTGCCGGTCCACTGGAGGTCGGCTGAAGGGAGCTGGCGGATCAAGTCTCGCTTCGAGTGAAACGATGACAGCGGCAGGCGCAGGCCCGGGACGACGCCGCCCTTGTCGGTGTGCGCGTCGCCGAGGATCAGCTCGCCGTCCTCGGTCACCACGCGCATGGTGGGGCTGATGGTGAACGACGAGACGACCTTGGTCTCTCCACGCGCCGTGACGCAGTAGTAGAAGCAGGTGTCCTCGTAGATCTCGCCCTCGATCGCGTCGTCTGTGCGCTCAGGGTCGGCGCGCTCGTCGTCGTCCCGCGCCGGCGCGCTCGCGGCCTTCGCCACGGCCTTGCGGAGATCCTTGGGCTTGAGGCCGAAGCGCTTCTCGACGAGGCCGAGGTACTTGCTCTGCACCGACGGGTCGCGATGCGCGATGGCGTCGAGGATGGGCTTGAGACGGTACTCGAGCTCGCGCGCGGGCAGCTCGCTCGGCACGGACTCAATCGCCTTCTCTATGTCGAAGACGAAGTCGTACAGGTCGCAGCGCGCGCCCGGCTCGCGGTTCACCCTGCAGAACCCGAGCTTCTGCAGCGAGTGACACGGCGGGGCGACGGAGCCGTCGTCGCGCGCGGTCGCGAGTACCTTCTCGTGCGCCTTGCGGATGTACGCGGCCCCGTCGCGTCCCTTGAGCTTCCCGAGGCCGCGGCGGTCGTATTCGAGGACAAGCTCGGTGATCTCGTCGAGCCCCAGCCCCTTGTGCGCGAAGAAGCGCACCATGTTGAAGATGGCGACGCTGCGGTCGTCCGCGCCCTGCTCCCAGAGTCGCTGCACGGGCCCGCACATCTCGACGGGATGCTCCCAGTCGTACTCGCCCTCGGGTGTTCGCCGCGCTTTCGTCGTCCCGGGCGCCGGAAGATCACCGACGACCGGCAGCGAGACGCGAGGTGCGGCGGTCGGCACGGGCTCAACGTCGAGCCTCGCGAGCAACCCTTCGTCTTCGACACGTTCGAAGCCAGCGAGCGCCGCGCTGACGCGGTGAGGCCGTTCGCCGAGGCCGTCGCCTTTGTGGCTCACGGTGCCGATGACCTTGATGATGCGCGCGACGTCGTGGATCGAGTCGACGTGCACGGCGTCAGTCTGCACGCGATCGCGGACCTGCGCCTCGAAGGCTTTGAGCCCAGCCTGGAGACGTTCGCGGCGCTCGCCCTCGAGCGAGGTGGGCGGCAACGCGAACCAGAGCTGCGCGCCGTTGCCGCTCATCATCAGGCGCGGGCGCACGAGCCCTTCGGACTCGCACCAGGCGATCGCGTCATCCGCGGCGGCCATCGCCACCGCGAGCTCGGCCTCGGTGCTCGCGGTGTCCTTGGGGCGTACCGGGTCGAGGTCGATGACCGTCGCGGTGATGACCTCGATGTCCTTGCGACCGGCCCCGGTCTTGAGCGGACGCACGACGTTCGGGGCAAGCTCGAGCAAGCGCCGTGGGCGAGGCTGGATGCCGACGTAGACGTTGCCGACCGCGTTCGTGCGCACGCACTCGCGGACGAACGCCTCCTCGTCGTCGAAGAAGCCGATGCCGACGATGCC
>JBMNNX010000413.1:0-4523 GCA_050942745.1 Myxococcales bacterium | reverse complement strand
CGAGGACGCCTACGCGCTGCTGCTCGCTGGCCGGGCTCCCAAGCTGCTGGAGTCGCTCGGCGAGGGCGCGAAGGGCGACGCGAAGGCCGGGGCAGGGGAGGCGAGCCTCGCCACGGGTCCGGAGGCTCTGCGCAACCTCGCCATCCTCGCCGGGCAGCGCGTGGTGCGGCACGGCCGCAGCCCGGACCTGGCGACGGCCTCGCTGCTCGCCGAGGCGGCGCTCGCGCACCCGGACAACCCGGTGCTCGCGCGACTGGGCGAGCGCATGGCGGCCACCGTCGCGAACGCGCAGCGGCCCGATGGCACCTTCGGCGGCGAGAGCGGCTGGACGCTACAGCGGCTCCTCGCGGCGACGGCCGACGGGCTGCGGGCGGTGCGCGCGGCGGCCGGCGCGAGCGCCGCGGCGCGGCAGCGCGCCGCCCACGCCGCCATTCGGGCCTCCGGCGCGTTCGAGCGCAACCTCGAGCGCGTCGAGGACGGCTATACGGCGGCGGCCATCCTCGCGAGCGGCGGCGTGAGCGGAAAGGTCGCCGAGGCGCTGCGCGCCAAGGTGCGCGAGGGCCTCGAGCGCTCGCCCGACGGCTCGCTCGGGCTTCGGGTCGGTGCCGACTCGGTGCGCGCGGATGGTGTGCGCCCGTCGGAAATCGAGGCGACCGCCCTCGCGGTGCTCGCGCTCGAGGGCGACGCCGACTCGGCCGCGCAGGTCGCCGATCTCGGCGCCCGCCTGCTCGGCAGCTACTCTCCGGCTGTCGGCTGGGGCGACGGGCGCACCAACCTCGCCGCGCTGCAGGCGGTGCTCGCGCTGTTCAAGGATCCGCTCCCCGAGCGCGTCGCGATCACCCTGTCGATGGACGGCAAGGTCGTCGCCGAGGGCACGCTCGACTCGACCCGGCTGCGCGAGGTGGTCGCGCTCGAAGGCCCTGCGCCGGACGCGGCGGGCGAGCACCTCTGGACGGTGCGCGCGGAGCCCGCGGTTCCGGGGCTCGGCTTCTCCTTCGCCCTTCAAGCCTGGGTGCCGTGGGAGAAGCAGCCAGCAGCCGGCGGCCTCGAGCTCGAGATCGACGCGCCGCCGCAGGCGAAGCTCGGCGAGCCTGTCGAGGTTCGCGTCGCCGCCGCCGCGCCCGCGGGGATGGCGCTCTCGCTGCGCCACGCGCTGCCGGCGGGCTTCCAGCCCGACCGCGCGAGCCTCGATCGGCTCGTCGCCGAAGGCCTCATCCGCGGATTCCGCGCGGTAGACGGCGCGGTCGAGCTCGAGGTCCCTCCGGTCGAGGCGGGCGGTGCCTTCTCGGCGAGCTTCCGGGTGATTCCGACGTTGATCGGGACGCTCAGCGCTGCGGCCTCCAGCCTCGCGATCGAGGGTCGGCCCGAGTCGGCCCACTACGTGCCGCCGGCCGTCTGGACCGTGCGTTGAGCGGGCTTGTTTCTGCTGCCTCGGCGGTTGTCTGGGGCCGGCGCCTTCGCTAGCGTCGAGGCCCCAGCCACCGCAAGGCAACGAACGCGAGGAACCATGAGTCAACGCGCCTTCTTCGCGGCCGACGCGAAGACCAAGACCGTCGAGGTCGTGCAGGAGATCGAGCGGCAGACCTCGGCCGAGGTCGTCGTCGCGCTGCGCAAGAGCTCGGGGTACTACCGTCACGCCGACTACCTGTTCGGCTTCGCCGTCGCGCTGGCGACCCTCGTCGCCGTCGTCCTCGTCCCGCAGCCGATGAGCGCGTTAACCGTGCCGCTCGACGCGCTGGTGATGTTCGTGCTCGGCGCTGCCCTCTGCGCGCAGTTTCCCTGGCTGCGCCGCCTGCTGACTTGCGCGCGGCGGCGGCGCGAGAACGTGCGGGCGGCGGCGCTCGTCGCCTTCCAGGAGCTCGGCGTCTCGCGGACCTCGGGGCGGTGGGGCGTGCTCGTCTACCTCTCGCTCTTGGAGCGCGACGCCGAGGTCGTCCTCGACGTGGGGATCGACGAGGTGTCGCTCGGCGACGATTGGAAGCGGGCCATCGCGGAGCTGCGCGTGGCGATGAAGAGCCTTGATTTCGAGCGCGTGCTCGGCGCCATGCGCGCGCTCGGCCCGCTCCTCGCGAGCGTCCATCCTGTCAGAGACGATGACGTCAACGAGCTTCCCGACGAGCTGAGCGCGCCATGAGAGAGCACGTGAAGAAGGTGGTGGCACGCCTCGGTCGTGCCCTGGGTGACGCCCTCTCGCGACCGGGCGTCCTGTGGCTCGCGGTCGTCGTGCTCGTACTGCTCGTGAGCGCAGAGGCTTGGGCGCGCATCGGCGGCGGCGACTCGTTCTCGGGCGGCCGGTCGAGCGGCGGGCGATCAGGCGGCTCCTCGATTGGAGGCGGAGGGGGAGGAGGAGACGGCGACCTCCTCTTCTTCGTCATCTGGCTCTGTTTCAAGCACCCGGCCATTGGCATCCCGGTCGCCATCGTCGTCGGGGTGCTCCTGATCGCGAAGAGGGCCGGGGAGGGCAAACAGGTCGAGTGGCAGACCGGCGCGGCCCCCGCCGCGTGGGAGCCGCCGATTCCGGCCACGCTGCGCAACGGGCGCCGGCGGCTCGCCGCGCTCCGCGTTATGGATCCCGACTTCTCCGTGGTGACGTTCGAGGACTTCCTGTACGCCCTCTACGCGAAGGCCCACGAGGCGCGCGGGGCGAAGCAGCTCGATTCGCTCTCGCCCTACCTGTCGCCGGCCGCTCGTGCGAGCTTCCAGCCCTACGTGCCCGGGCTCGTGGGCGTCAAAGGCGTCATCGTCGGCGGGATGCGCATCGTCGCCGTCCGCGGCGTCGCCCCGGGGGCGCAGGCGACCAGCGTGAGCGTGGTCTTCGAGACGAACTTTACCGAGGTGAGGCGGCTCCACGAGAAGGACGTCGAGAGCACTTGGTACTCGGTCGAGCGCTGGGAGCTGTCGCGGCCGCAGGGCGTGAAGTCGCGACCGCCGGAGAGGGCTCGGAAGATCGACTGCCCGAGCTGCGGCGCCGCTCTCACCGCGATTCAAGGCAGCGTCTGCTCCTTCTGCGGCAAGACCGTGGACACCGGCGAGTTCGACTGGAAGGTGGACGCCATCCACCAGCTCCGGCGCGAGGAGCGAAAGGCGCTCTTCAGCGGCACCGTCGAAGAGCAAGGCACCAACCTGCCGACCGTCGTCGATCTCGACCTGAACGAGCGCCTGGCCGAGCTCGCCCAGCGGGATCCGGAGTTCAGCCTGAGCGGCTTCTGCGCGCGCGCAGAGCTCATCTTCAGGGAGCTGCAGGCCGCCTGGAGCGAGCGCGACTGGGGCAGGGCGAGGCCCTTCGTGAGCGACAGCCTCTTCGAGACGCAGTCGTACTGGGTCGAGAGCTTCAAGAAGCAGGGCATCCGCAACGTCATCGAGAACCCGGTCGTGACCGCAGTGCAGCCGGCGAGCGTGATGAGTGACGCCCACTTCGACGCGATCACCGTGCGCGTCGTCGCGTCGTGCATCGACTACGTCGTCACCGACGATGGCCGGCATCTGAGCGGCAGCAAGTCGAGGCCGCGGCGGTTCACCGAGTACTGGACCTTCATCCGCGGCGCCAAGCGCAAGGGCCCCGCGGGCTGCGAGCTGAAGTGCCCGAGCTGCGGCGCGCCCCTGAGCATCAACCAGGCGGGCCACTGCGAGTACTGCCAGGCGAAGGTCACGACCGGCGAGTTCGACTGGGTGCTCAGCCGCATCGAGCAGGACGAGGCCTACGGCGGGTAGCCTGTCGCCTCTCCTCGAGCCTCGCGCGCACGAGAGCCGGGCGGCCGGTGCCGCCCGGCTCGTGTGCTCGTCGGCATCGGCTAGTCCGAGCGCTTCGAGTTGGCGACGAACGCGTCGCGCTGGTAGGCGGCCAGCCCGGGGCGCAGGCGGTCGATGTTCTCGGTGAAGCGCGGGTCCGCCACGTACATCTCGCCGAGGCCGCGGTGCATCTCGCGCGGGCACTTGTAGAACCAGCGCTCGAGGTACTTGCGGTGCTTCTCGGCGAGGTCCATCGCCCGCACGTCGGTGGGCGCGATGCCGGCCGCCATCGCCTCGGCGAACTCCTTCTGGATGGCGCCGCCCTCGGCCTTGATCTGCTCCCACTCCTTCTTGCCGTAGCGCGCCGTGCGCCTGGCCGACTCGCGGTACGCATCGGTCTCGCCCCAGCGCTGCTCGACCTCCTCCTGGTACTGCTTCGGGTCGAAGTCGCCGAACACCTCGAACATCTCTTCCTTGGTCATGGCAATTCCCTTCTCGATGGACTGCAGCGTCGCGTCCACGGCCTTGATCAGCGCGCGGATGCGGGCGGCCCTCTCCTCGAGCAACTGACGCTGCATGCGCAGCGCGGCGCGGAGGTCGAACGCCGGGTCGCCGAGGATTCGCGCGATCTCCTCGAGCGGGAAGCCGAGCACCTTGAAGAAGAGGATCTGCTGAAGCCGCTGCAGGTCCTCCTGCTCGTAGAGCCGGTAGCCCGCCTCGCTGCGGCCGGTGGGGCTGAGCAGTCCGATCTCGTCGTAGTGGTGCAGCGCGCGGACGCTGATCCCCGCCAGCTT
>JBMNNX010000506.1:0-2525 GCA_050942745.1 Myxococcales bacterium | reverse complement strand
CTGGTTGTCGTAGCGGTACTTCCTCTCCGGATGCTCCCTGTCGGCCACGGGCTGCTCGGGGTCGAGGAAGCGCACCGCGAGGCTCGCCGCCAGATCCGGCTTGTCGAGCCGGTACTGCGCCTTGAGCCGGAAGTCGTCGAAGCGCCGGCTGGCGTAGTAGGCAAGGCCGCGGTCGTTCCCGGGCTTCATCCGCAGCTCGTTGTCCTGGTACTCGAGCTCGCCCGAGCCGACCTTCTTCCAGGCCTTCATCGACTCCTCGGCGCCGTCGAAGAGCACGACGCTCTCCTCCACGCCCTCCTCGGCCTTCTCTTTCTCTTCGCCTGCCTGCTCACCTTCGTGCTCGGGCTCCTCTTCTCCAGCCTCCAGCGCTTCCGGCTCCTGCTCCTCTTCCCCGGCCTGAAGCTCTTCCGTTTCCTGCTCCTCTTCCCCGGCCTGAAGCTCTTCCGGTTCTTGTTCCTCCTCGCCGGCCTGCAGCTCCTCTGATTCTTGCTGTTCGCCGGCCTTCTCCTCTTGCGGCTCCGCTTCGCCCGGCTCCGCGCGCTCGGGCTCTTCCTCCGCCTCGTGCGCCTCGGGCGCGGCGCCCTCAGCCTTCGGGGCGCTTCTGACGCGCTCGAGCTCCGCGCGTGTGAGCTCCAGCGCGCGCTCCAGCTCGGCGATCCGCGCGCTGACGTCCTGCGGCAGCGTGGGCTCGGTGCCAACTGACTGCTCAGGTCCCCGGTTGTCCTGTCGGTCCATGTTTTCGGCCCTCTTGCTTCAGTTAAGCGCTGCGTCGGCTCGCGAAAATGAATGGACGTCCGAGGGGTCATCTCGTCTGAGACGAGGCGTTCCGGCCGGCGCTCGCAGTGCATGCGGATGCAAGAAGGCCCGGACGAGCCGATTGCCTTTCGCGTGGCCTCAACTCCGAGGCTCCCGCTGGTCGCCCTTCCGTTCGGCCTGACCGATGGCCGCCGGATCGGCCCAAGGCGTGAAGAGCGCCGCACGAGCCCGCTGCCGCCTTGTGCGCCCGGACCGATGGCCGGCTCGTCGTTGCCAGGTGGATGAGCGCGCCACCAAGTTTCTTGCAGTGCGAACTATGTGACGCCCCGCCGGCCGGAGGCGCTCGGCCGGTTCCCGAAGCGCCGGACGAAGGGCTTCGGGCGGGACGAGCTCGAGGCGAAAGCACGGGGAGGTTTCGTCGTGGCGGAGGTCCAGAAGGCTGGAGGGTCGCAGGGTGGCGGCGGGTTGGCCGACGTCGTCGGGGTCATCCTCGACAAGGGAATCGTGATCGACGCCTGGGTGCGTGTCGCTGTGGTCGGACTCGAGATCATCACGATCCAGGCGCGCGTAGTGATCGCCTCGGTCGACACGTATCTGCGCTACGCGGAGGCGGTCGCCGCGTCGGCGACTGCCGCGACCCCGGCCTGAGAGCCCAGAACAGTTCCAGGCGCTCGGCTGGGTTTGAGCCCGGGCGCCGCGAGGCAAAGCGGAGGTGACCATGGCGACGATGGAGGAGGGCGGGACCTATCTGTACGCGGTCGTGCCCAAGGCCGCTGGAGAGGAGATCGGCGAGCTCTCGGGCGTCGAGGACGGGAAGGTCTACGGCATCGAAAGCGGGGAGCTGACCGCGGTGGTCAGCGACGTGCCGACGCAGGAGGAGCTGCGCCCGGAGCGCAGGCTGCTCGCCGCTCACCAGCGGGTGCTCGACCGGGTGACCGACGCGAGCCCGGCAGTGCTGCCGGTCGCTTTCGGCACGGTCGCCGAGAGCCGCGCCGGGGTGCGCGAGCTGCTCGAGCGCTACCAGGAGGACTTCTCGCAGCAGATGAAGCGGGTCGAGGGCAAGATCGAGTTGGGCGTGCGCCTGACCTATCAGGCCACCAAGCCCAACCTCTTCGAGTTCCTCATCGCCAACAGCCCGGAGCTGCGCGCCGAGCGCGACAGGCTCGCCCAAAGCGGCCGGGAGCTGACTCGGGAGGAGAAGATCGACCTCGGCCAGAAGGTGGACGCGGTGCTCTCCGCGCTGCGCGACGAGTACGCCGAGCGGATCGTGCAGGCCCTCGGCGATCTCGGCGCCGACACCAAGCGCAACCCGCCGCGCAACGAGAACGAGCTCGTCAACCTGGTCGTCCTGGTCCCCAAGGACCGGCGCGCGGATTTCGACGCGGCGATCGAGTCGATGGGCCCGCTCTTCCCCGACACCTTCGTCATCGAGCAGGTCGGACCCTTCCCGCCTTACGACTTCGTCGAGATGCACCTGACCGCCCCGGCGGCCGGCGAGGCGTGAGGCGGCGGGGCGGGAGCGAGGGCGCCATGCTGATCATCGACGACCTCATCGCCGCGCCGTTCAAGGGCATCTTCTGGGTCTTCAAGAAGATCCATCAGGCCGCGATGGACGAGCTCGAGAACCGCCAGCGTCAGACGCGTTCGGAGCTGAGCGAGCTGTACATGCTGCTCGAGACCGGGAAGATCACCGAGGCCGAGTTCGACGCCAGGGAGAAGGAGCTGCTCGACCGACTCGACGAGATCAAGAAGATGCGAGAGGGCCCTCC
>JBMNNX010000412.1:0-4534 GCA_050942745.1 Myxococcales bacterium | reverse complement strand
GCCAGATGCGGGGCTCGCTCCGCGAGCGCCTGCCTCCCGCTATCCCGGGCTGGGCGCGCCCGATGCCGGCGTCGCTTCCCCGCCCGACGCCGGAGTCGCGACCCCGGCCGATGCCGGAGTCGCGGCCGCGGCCGGCGAGCGCGAGCCGCCCGACGCCGGCGCGCCGCTCGACGCGGGCAGCGGGCAGGACGCGGGGGTGCGCTTTGCGGGGGCGCTCGACGGCAACGCCAAGCCCATCCAGCTTCCGCCCAGCGACGCGCGGCGGCGGATGCTCGAGGCCTGGAAGGCCCGCCTCAAGGCGCTCGAGGCGCGCTCGTTCAGGACCGCCGAGGAGCAGGAGACGCGGCTCGCGATGCTGCGCGAAGAGCTCGGGTTCGAGAACCTCTTCACTGTCGGCGGCGCCATCGCCTTCGAAGCGCAGACGCTGATGGAGGTCGATCCCATCGAGGCCAAGCGCCGGGCGCTGCTCGCCGCCTCGCTCGCTCCCGACCTGCCGTACGCCCACTGGATGGTCGCGCGCACGGCCTGGAACGAGGATCTCCTCAACTTCGGCCAGTACGTCGGCGCGACGGTCCGGGCCATCGAGACGACCTTCTCCGAGCCGCGCTGGCGCGCCACGCTCGTCGCCGACGCGGCGGTCGCGCTCATCTGCGCGCTGCTCGCCGCCGCCGGCTTGGTGGTGCTGCTTGTCTTCGCCCGCCACGCCCGCTACTTCCTGCACGACTTTCGCCACCTGCTGCCTGTCGGCGCGAGCTCGCTGCAGAGCGCGCTGCTCGCCGCGCTGGTGGTGTTGCTCCCCTGCGCGCTCGGCCTGGGCGTGTTCGGGGCGCTCGCGGCGCTCGCCCTCTGCGCCTGGACGTACATGACGCGCAGCGAGCGGATAGTCTGCGGCGTGCTTATCGCCCTGCTCGGCATGATCCCGTCGGTCGCGCACGAGGCGGCGCGGCAGGCGACCTTCATGGGGACGCGCGCCGAGACGGTCTATCTCGTCGAGCGCGGCGGCTTCGAGGGCGAGGCGACCGAGGCGAAGCTCGCCGCCATCGGCGAGCAGGGCAGCGCGCCGTTCGCGGTGACGTTCGCGCTCGGGCGGCAGGCGCGCCGGCGCGGCGAGGTGCAGCTCGCCATCGAGCGCCTGCGGCGCGCCGCCGAGCAGCGGCCGCGCTCGGCGGAGGCGCTGCTCGAGCTGGGCAACGCGCTCTTCCTCTTCGGCGACCTCGACGGCGCCCGCGAGACCTACGAGCGGGCCAGCGAACGGGCGCCCAAGCAAGCTCAGGCCTACTTCAACCTCGCCCGCCTCTACGGACGGCGCGGCCAGATGGTCGCCCGCGAGGACGCGAGCGCCGAGCTGACCAAGGCGCAGGAGTTCGTGCGCAAGACCATCTCTATCGACCCCAAGCTCGGCATGGCCGCCTCGGGCGAGGTTGACTACCGCGCCAACCGCTACCTGGCGCCGATGCCGCTCGCGATGGAGTCGCTGCTCGAGATGGTGGATGCCGAGGCGCGCCCGGCGGAGATCGAGCACGAGGTCGCCGTCGCGCTCTTCGGGCGACTGCCCGTCTCGCTCATCCCGGTGACCGCCCTGGTCTCGGTGGGCCTGCTCGCCCTGTTCGGCATCCTCGGGGGCGCGCTCAGGTTCAGCACCCCGTGCACCAAGTGCGGCCGCCCGGTCTGTCGGCGCTGCGACCGCGAGGTCGTCGGGCCCGGGCTGTGTGGCCAGTGCGTCTACGTCTTCAACCAGCGCGGCGTGGTGGACCCGACCGCGCGCGCCGAGAAGGAGCTGGGCATCCAGCGCTACCAGAGGCGCAGGGTGAGGGTGGTCAAGGTCGCAAGCGTGCTGCTGGCCGGGGCGGGGCAGGTGCTGCTCGGGCGCACCGTGCGCGGCGCGCTCATCATCCTGCTCGTCGCGCTGCTGGTCTTCCCCATCGTCTTCGCCGCCGGCGTCGTCGAGGTCCCGCTCGGGCGCGCCCCGGCCGTCTTGAAGACCGTCTCCGCGGGGCTGGCCATCGCGCTGCTTTGGGCGCTGGGCGCCAAGGGCACCTTCAAGGCGTTCAAGAGCCCGGCGTCGCCCAAGGCCTCGCCGACGGCGCCGCAGAGCTAGGCGCGAGGGTGAAGCTCGAGCAGCAGGCGGACCGGCGGCGTGGAGAGAACTCGAGGTCGAAAAAGTTGAGCCCCGCAAACCCGACCCTGTCGAACCAACCCCGGGCCCTCGCGGCCGCGATCGGAGAGTGCGGCGATGGCGCTTAAGGGAACGCTGAAGGATTTCGGGATCGCCGACATCTTTCAGCTCATCGGCCAGCAGGGGAAGACAGGCATCTTGCACCTGGCAGACGGCGACGAGCAGGTGCACGTCCACTTCAAGGACGGCAACGTCGTCAAGGCCGACTGCGCGGGGCGCAAGCGCAAGGAGCTGCTCGGCGACATGCTCGTCCGCGCGGGCGTCATCACCCAGCGCCAGCTCGACGACGCGCTCGAGGAGCAGAAGCGCACCCTCAAGCGGCTCGGCGACATCCTGGTCAGCTCGCGCGCGCTGGCGCGCGAGTCGCTGCGCGAGATGGCGCAGCTTCAGACGACCGAGACGCTCTACCGGCTGTTCGCCTGGAAGAGCGGCACCTACGAGTTCGAGGTCGCCGAGGTCGACTACGACCCCGAGTCGATAACCCCCATCCGCTCCGAGAGCGTGCTGATGGAGGGCTTCCGGCGGGTCGACGAGTGGCCGATGATCCGCAAGAAGATCACCGGCGCCTCGATGACCTTCGAGCGGCTCAAGGAGCTGCCCGACACGCCCGGCGGCGGCAGCCTCGACGACGAGCTCGACGCGGCCTTCGGCGAGTTCGAGGAGAAGAAGGACGAGCCGGAGAAGAGCGAGGGCGAGTTCAAGAACCTCGGCGCCAACGAGCGGCTCGTCTACAAGCTGGCTGACCCCGGGCGCGACGTGCAGTTCATCATCGACCGCTCGCGCCTCGGCGAGTTCGAGGCCTGCAAGGCGCTGCTCAACCTCGTCAACCTCGGCTGCCTCAAGCCCATCAGCGGCGCGAGCCGGGTCGACGACTCGCTCGGCCGGCGCCGGCGCTGGGCCGCCCGCGCGGTCCAGCTCGCAGGGCGGGCCGCCACCGGGTTGCTCATCCTCGGGCTCGGCGCGCTGGTGCTCACGCGCCTGGGGGGGATGGCCGCGACGGGCGGGGAGCGCCGCTATGCCGACCCCGCGGCGCGGCGGCTGGTCGGCCGCGCGCAGCTGTCGCGCATCGAGGCCGCCATCGCCATCTACCGGCTCGAGAAGGGCATCTGCCCCGAGTCGCTCGAGAAGCTCGTGGAGTTCGGGATTCTTTCGGAGCAGGACCTGCGTTACCCCTGGAGCGAGCAGTACCACTACCGCAGGACGGGCGACGACGCCTACGTCCTGCTGCCCCCGCTCGAATGACGCGGCCCTCTTCGCCGCGAGGCCTTCGCCGGGGCGCGGGCCCGAGGCCCGAAGGAGCGATGAGACGCATGGAGCAGCCGGCTCGAGTCGAGTTCGACGACAACGACCTCGTTCGCACCCTGTGCGGCGGCCACAACGAGAACCTGCGGCTCATCGAGCGGCGCCTCGGCGTCTCGGTAGGTCAGCGTGGCTCGAACCTGCTCGTCGCGGGCGAGCCGAGCGCGGTGGGGTTCGCCGACCGGCTGCTGCGCGAGCTCTACGGGCTGCTCTGCGCCGGCTACCGGCTCTACCCCGAGGACATCGAGCAGGCGATCAAGGTGCTCTCGGGCGACAGCGCGGCCAGCCTCAAGGAGATCTTCCTCGACACGGTCTTCGTCTCGAGCCGCAGGCGCGCCGTCGCGCCCAAGGGCCTCGCCCAGAAGCGCTACGTCGAGGCCATCCGCTCCCACGACATCGTCTTCGGCATCGGCCCGGCGGGCACCGGCAAGACCTACCTCGCGATGGCGATGGCCGCGGCCGCGCTGGTCGAGCGCAAGGTCAAGCGGCTCATCCTCACCCGGCCTGCGGTCGAGGCGGGCGAGAAGCTCGGCTTCCTGCCCGGCGACATCGCCGAGAAGGTCAACCCGTACCTGCGGCCGCTCTACGACGCGCTGCACGACATGATGGAGCTCGAGCGGGTGACCGACCTCATCGAGCGCGGCACCATCGAGGTCGCGCCGCTGGCCTTCATGCGCGGGCGCACGCTCAACGACTCGTTCGTCATCCTCGACGAGGCGCAGAACACCACGCCCGAGCAGATGAAGATGTTCCTGACGCGCCTCGGCTTCGGCTCGAAGGCGGTGATCACCGGCGACGTGACCCAGATCGACCTGCCGACCGGCAAGCCCTCGGGCCTGGTCGAGGCGCGGCGCATCCTCGGGCACATCGAAGGCATCCGCATCTGCCAGTTCACCGAGCTCGACGTCGTGCGCCACCCGCTCGTCCAGGAGATCGTCCGCGCCTACGACGGGTGGGAGCAGGAGAAGGCCGAGCGTGCCCGCGAGGAGCGCAAGGCCGGCGCGCCGCGGCCCGCCGACGAGGCGGAGTCGGCTAGCGAACAGGCTGCCGACAACGTCG
>JBMNNX010000081.1:0-23774 GCA_050942745.1 Myxococcales bacterium | reverse complement strand
TCCTCGTGCGCTGGCCCAGGAGCGGCCTCCCATCGTTCAAGCGTTCGACGGAAGGAAGCCCTCGCAATGGTGCGAAGGTCAAGCCTCTGCGGCCAGCGCTTCATCCTGCCCTCGCAGACGAGGCATCGCTCATACCGACAGCGGATTTCGGCATCCCGGGATCTGCCGAAGAGCGCGATTTTCTTTGTCAGCCCAGCTCGATCAACAATGCTTGCTAAGGGATCGATGTTATTGGGTTTTTAAAGATCATCCCTATGCATTGCCATGCGCCCCTACCGACCCGCGACCGAATCGTTTGGGTTCCGGGCGAGGCTCGGGCTGACCAGCGCCCGCTCAGCCGAAGCTCATATGGTCTTCGAGCACGCGCAGGTAGTTGGTGCTCGCCGCACCCTCGGCCCAGCGTTTCACTGAGCGCGTCAGCCGGTTGAGCACCGCCTCGAGCTCGGCGGGACTGACGTCGCGCAGCGAGAGGTAGAGCCGCGCCGTGGCCTGCAGGTGGGCGAAGAGCGGATTCGGATCCGTTCCGTCTGGACGGCGGCGCAGCAGGTTGTAGATGCGCGCGATCTCCTCGTCGTACTCGAGCCGCTCGGTCGCTTCGCAGAAGTCGAGCGCCGCCGCCTCGAGCATGAAGAAGAAAGGCACGTACTCGGGCGTTGGCCCCGACTGGAAGCTCGGAGGCTGCTTCGTGCCCGTGAGCAGCTTCGAGATCGGCTCGAGCTCGACCTCGACCTGCTTGTCTCCACCGAACACCTTGACGGTCTTGCCCACCGGGATCGGCCGGCCGTCATCGACCTCGATGCCTACCCCCGGATACACGGTCTTCAGCGACGCGTCGATCCCTGCCTCCGTCAGTGCTGCCACCACTCGCTGGTCCATTCGTGCTGCTCCTTAGGTCGTGCGCGCCGCATGCACCCGGCGCCATGTCTGGACAATCTCGGCCTTCGCGCCGCGGCGGTCCTCTATCACGAACCGGCCGGGGCTCGAGATGCGCGGCAACGCCGCGACGGAGCGCGACGGCACGCTCACCGACGGCCGCAACAGTCATTCCGCCCTCCCCGTCTTCCTCACCGAGGCCGCTTGGACGGCGGTGGTCTGCGGCTCTCGCCGAGACGGCCGCCTTCACTGCCGGCAGCCGAGACGGCGAGGGGCCGCGCCTCGCACCCGCCTTACGCCGGCTTGCGCGCCGCGACCCGCGCGCTCCACACCTTGCCAGCGAGCCTCTGCGCCAGCGGCGAGAGCGATGACGCCTCGGACGCGGCCTCGCTCGACCCGCAGCAACTCGAGGACGATCCGCAGCAGCTCCCCGAGCCCTCGAGACCGAACATCGCCGCGAGCTGGGCCCCGTCGTAGACGAGGCGCTCGCGCACCTCGACGTCAATCAGTCCGGCCTCCCGAAGGCCGGCCAGGTATTCGGCCTCGCTCACCGCGCCGGCGATGCACGCGGCGTAGAGCTGCGCGTCTGCGCGCAGCTCGTCCGGGAAGTCCTCGGCGACGATGTCCGAGACAAGCATTCGGCCGCCGGGCTTGAGCACCCGCGCGATCTCGGCGAAGACGCGTCGCTTCTCGGGCGAAAGGTTGATGACGCAGTTGGAGATGACCCAGTCGACCGAGCCGTCCTCGACCGGCAGCTCCTCGATGATGCCCTGGCGCACCTCGGCGTTCGTCACGCCCGCGGAGCGCACGTTCTCTCGCGCTCGCGCGATCATCTCCGGGGTCATGTCGATGCCGATGACCCGCCCGCTCGGCCCAACCTTCCGCGCGGCGAGCAGCAGATCGATCCCTGCGCCGCAGCCGAGATCGAGGACCGTCTCGCCTTCGGCGACCTCAAGGAAGGCGACCGGATTGCCGCAGCCGAAGCTGTTGACCACGGCGTCGGAAGGAAGCGTGCCGAGCTGATCGGCGCCTTAGCCGGCGAGCTGTGTGACCGGGGCTCTTGGCTCTGCCGTGCCGCATCCCCAGCCGCAACCGGTCGAGCTGGTCAGAGCCTGGGCATAGGCCCGCGACACCTCTTCACGCGTCTTCTTCGAGTCCATCTGCGACCCTTCCTTTCCTCGTCGGCCTATAAAGAGGCCTCGGCTCGGCCGAGCCCCAATGGCCCGGTCGCTCGTTCTGCGACTGGACGCAACGCGCCCCAGCCAACCTCCGCCTTCGTCAGCCGAAGACTCGCTGGAGCCTGCTGCGCAGCTCGTCGCGGGTCTGCCGGAACGCCTCGAGCCTCGCTTCGCCCTCGACCTTCGCCGGATCGGGCAGGCCCCAGTGCAGCCGATACACCTTGCCGAGGAAGACCGGGCAGACCTCCTCGCTGCACAGAGTGATCACCGCGTCGACGCTCGAGGCGTCGATGTCCGCCACCGCCTTGGAGTGGTGCCCGGTGATGTCGAGCCCAATTTCGCGCAGGACCGCGATGGCCTCGGGCCTCACCGCGGTCGGCGCCGAGCCCGCCGACGAGATCTTCACGCCCTCAGGAGCGAGCGAGCGCGCAATTCCCTCGGCGAGCTGGCTGCGCGCCGAGTTGGCCACGCACATGAAGAGGATGTGCCGCGGGGCGAGCGCCTTGAGCAGCACGGCCTCGACCATCCAGGGCGCCGGCGCGCCCTCGGAGCCGAAGCGCTGGCAGGCGATCGGCGTCGCGCCGCGCTCGTCGGCCCGCACCTCCTCACCGCCTACCCGCACCGTCGGCAACCCGCGCAGGCCGTGTCCCTGGCCCGTCGCCTCGTCGGCGAGCTCGACAACTTGGACAGGCCAGTCCGGGTCGAGCGCGGCTACCGCCTCGCGCACGCGCTCGATCGTCTCGCTACCGTGCGGACAGCCTGCCCTGACGAACACTTCGACAGACGGCCGCCGGGTCACGCCGCGCTCCCTTCGGCCGGCCTGTCGGCGGGCGCCTCGCCCGCGCGGAAGTACCTGCGCCCGAGCCACAGGGCCACGTTCACCAGGCCGATGAGCACCGGCACCTCGACGAGCGGGCCAATCACCGCGGCGAAGGCTGCGCCGTGCGCGATTCCGAAGGTCGCGACCGCGACCGCGATCGCCAACTCGAAGTTGTTCGAGGCCGCGGTGAACGAGAGGGTCGTCGCCTGGCCATAGCTCGCGCCGACCTTCTTGCTCATGAAGAAGGAGACCAGGAACATCATCGCGAAGTAGATGAGCAGCGGGATGGCGATGCGCACAACGTCGAACGGCACCTGGACGATCGTCTCGCCCTTGAACGAGAACATCACCACGATGGTGAAGAGCAGCGCGACGAGGGTAAGCGGGCTGATGCGCGGGATGAAGCGGGTGCGGTACCACTGCTCGCCCTTGAGCGCCCGGAGCCCGAAGCGGCTCGCGATCCCGGCGAGGAAGGGGATGCCCAGGTAGATGAAGACGCCCTTGGCTATCTGGCCGATGGTGATGTCGACGACCGCGCCCTGCAGGCCGAACAGCCCGGGCAACACGCCGATGAAGAACCAGGCGTAGACCGAGAAGAAGAGCACCTGGAAGACCGAGTTGAAGGCGACCAGGCCCGCGCAGTACTCGGTGTCGCCGCGCGCCAGCTCGTTCCAGACGATCACCATGGCGATGCAGCGCGCCAGGCCGATCATGATCAGGCCGACCATGTACTCGGGGTGGTCGCGAAGGAAGACGACCGCGAGCCCGAACATCAGGAACGGCCCGATGATCCAGTTCTGGATCAGCGAGAGCGCAAGCACCTTTTTGTTGCGGAAGACCTCGCCCATCCGCTCGTAGCGCACCTTGGCGAGCGGCGGGTACATCATCAGGATCAGGCCGATGGCGATGGGGATGGAGGTCGTCCCCACGCTCATCTCGTCGAGCAGCGGCACGACCCCGGGCACGAAGTAGCCGAGCGCGACGCCCGCCCCCATCGCCAGGAAGATCCAACCCGTCAGATAGCGATCCAGGAAGGAGAGTCTCCCGGCGACGCCCGCGCTTCCCTTGGTCACGTTTCCTCCATCGTATTTCTACGTTGGCCTGTCAGAGGCCGCCCACCAGGGCCTTGAGCCGGCGCAGGGCTCGCGGGGCGATGCAGTAGCTCGTCCTCGGTCCCTGGATCTCGCCCTGAATCAGGCCCGCGTCCTTGAGGACCTTCAGGTGCTGCGAGACCGTCGACTGCGCCAGCGAGAGCTGTTCGACGATTCCGCCGCAGATACAGGCGTTCTCTCGCGCGAGCAGCCTCAGGATTTGGACGCGCGCCGGGTGGCCGAGCGCCTTGGCGAGCAGAGCGAGCTCGCGGTCGGCCTCAGGACCCTCGACCGGACGAAGGTCGGGCTCGCCTCCACCCCTCAGGCAACAAGCTTGGTCAGGTGCGTTGGTCATTATCGTTCTTTTACGATGAACGACCCGCGGCGTTCAACCCTTCCGCCGGCTCGGAACGCGTGCTGGCGCGCTCGCCTGCTGCGCCCTCGAGCAATCCGCGCCTCGTACACGCTCGCGTGCTCGGCATGCCGCGCCCCCCACGATCCTGCGGCGTTGACCGGAAAGAAGGTGGCTTGGCGGCTTGGCCAAGCAACGCCAGCCGGACCAATGGCGACCTGTCTGGCCTGAGACCGACGCCTCCAAGCCTCCAAGCCCCTGAAGGCGCGGCCGGCGCAGGTCGGAGGTCGCCGCCGCCCCTATGAAACCCCTGCGTTCTCGCACGGGCCTCGCCCGTCCGAACACGAGGTCGCCCGCGCGAACAATGGCCTCTTCGCCGTGCCTCCGCGGACAGACGCATTGACAGCCCCGACACTAATTGGCCAGATGGCCAACCACTGCGGACGGAGGCGCGCGTGCTCGACAAGCGCAGGTACGAACGACGTTCCAAGATCATCAAGGCCCTGGCTCATCCGAGCCGGCTGCTGATCGTAGACGCGCTGGCCGAGGGCGAGCGCTGTGTCTGCGAGCTTCAGGAACTGGTCGGCTCGGACATCTCGACCGTCTCCAAGCACCTCGCGTTGATGCGCGAGGCCGGGCTGGTCGCCGACCACAAGCAGGGATTGAAGGTCTTCTACCGCCTGCAGGTTCCCTGCATCCTCAAGTTCTTCGACTGCATCGAAGCCGTCGAGCGGAACCTCGAGGCCCGCCGCGGCCGGGCGCGCGACGACCATCAAGCTGCCAATTCCCGGGAGAGCGCGTGAGCGAGAAGACGAAGCTCGGGCTCATCGCCGCGGTCTTCGCGGCGGCCTGGGGGCTGCCCATCGACTCGCCTCGGGTGCAGGGAGCGCTGCTCGAGGCGTTCGCGATGCTCCACGACTACGCGCGCGAGCACGTGCTGCTGTGCCTGGTGCCGGCCCTCTTCATCGCCGGCGGCATCAGCGTCTTCGTCAGCCAGGCCTCGGTGATGAAGTACCTCGGGGCCCAGGCCTCGAAGCTCGTCGCCTATCCGGTGGCCGCAATCTCCGGGACCGTCCTCGCGGTCTGCTCGTGTACGGTGCTGCCGCTCTTCGCCGGGATCCACCGGCGCGGCGCGGGGCTGGGACCGGCGAGCGCCTTTCTCTACTCCGGGCCGGCGATCAACGTGCTGGCGATCATCCTCACGGCGCGGGTGCTCGGCTTCGAGCTCGGCGTCGCGCGCGCGGTGGCGGCGGTCGTCTTCTCGATCGTGATCGGGCTCGCCATGCAGCTCATCTTCCGCAAGGAAGAGGCGGCTCGCGCGAGCGCCGCGGCGGCCGCCGTGATGCCTGACGCGGCGGCTCCGAATCGGGCTCTGTGGCAAGACGGGCTCTACTTCGCCTCGATGGTCGGCGTGCTCGTCTTCGCCAATTGGAGCCGGCCCGCAGCGGGCGGCGAGCAGAGCCTGTGGGCGCTGATCCACGCCGCGAAGTGGCCGGCGACCGCGGTCTTCGGCGTCGGGCTCGCGGCGATGCTCGCCGGCTGGTTCAAGCGCGACGAGCTCTCGGAATGGACCTCGGCGACCTGGACCTTCGCCAAGCAGATCCTGCCTTTGCTCTTCGCCGGCGTGCTCGTCGCCGGGCTGCTGCTGGGCCGACCGGGGCACGAGGGGCTCATCCCCTCGGAGTGGGTCGCGCGGCTGGTCGGCGGCAACTCGCTTCGGGCCAACCTCTTCGCCGGGGTCGTCGGCGCCTTCATGTACGTCGCGACCCTGACCGAGGTGCCCATCGTCCAGGGCCTCATCGGCGCGGGGATGGGCAAGGGCCCGGCACTCGCTCTGCTGCTCTCGGGCCCGGCGCTGTCGCTGCCCTCGATGCTGGTGATCCGCAGCGTGCTCGGGACGAAGAAGACGGTCACCTACGTCGCGCTGGTGATCGCGCTTTCTACGGCCGCGGGCATGGCCTACGGCGCGCTGTTCGGTTGATGGAGCACGGAGCGCTCGGAGGCCGCAGGCACTCGCCGCGCTCGAGATGGATGGTCGGAGCAGGAGACATCAACGGCGCCGCCTCACGGCGCGCAGAGGAGGAAGGCGATGGTCATCAAGGTCCTCGGTACCGGTTGCGCGAAGTGCAAGAAGCTCTATGCGGAGACGGAGAAGGCGATCGCGGCCTCGGGAGTCGAGGTCACGCTCGAGAAGGTCGAGAAGATCGAGGACATCGTCGAGCACGGCGTGATGATGCCCCCTGCGCTCGTGATCGACGGCCAGGTCAAGGCGAGCGGCCGGATTCCGACGAGCCAAGAGATCCAGGCCTGGATCACCGGCGCCTCGAAGTAGCGCCCCTGGGCACCACGGTCACTCGAGCACGCCACCGGAGAACCCATGAGAACCGCGTCGATCTCGCTCGCCCTGGCGGCGGCCGCCAGCCTCTTCGTCGGCTGCACCAGGCCGGCAGGGACAGAAGACCAAGCGCCCAAGGCTAAAGCGGCCGCGCCGCGGGCCCGCGAGGCCGCAGAGGCCCGACCTGCCGCGGTCGAGGCGGCCACCGCGCAGGCCGACCCGGCGCAGGACAGGGTGGTCGCGTACTACTTCCACGGCAATCGCCGCTGCCGGACGTGTATCGGCATGCAGGAGGCCATCTCCAAGGCCATCCAGGAGAAGTTCTCGGCCGAGCTTGCGGCCGGAAGGCTCAGCTTCGAGGAGATCAACTACGAAGAGCCAGAGCATGAGCACTTCGTGAAGGATTTCGACCTGAGCTTCAGCACCCTGGTCGTGGCGAGGATGCGCGGCGAGCAGACGGTGAAGTTCGCCAACTGCGGCGACATCTGGAACCACGCGCTCGACCAGGCCGCGCTCGCAAGCTACGCCGAGAAGAACGTCCGCGAGTACCTCCAGATGCTCGGGGGCAGCTGATGGAGTCGCTGTCTCTGGTCGCCGGCACCGCGCTCTGGCTGGGGTTCCTCACCTCGATCAGCCCATGCCTCCTGGCGACCAACATCGCGGCCATCGCCTATGTTGGCAAGGCGGTGGACCGACCGGGCCAGGTGCTCCTCGGCGGCCTGCTCTACACGCTCGGGCGAACGATCGGCTACCTCGCGGTCGCGCTGATAGTGGTCAAGAGCCTGCTGTCGATCTCGTCGGTGTCGATGTTCCTGCAGCGCAACCTGAATCAGGCGCTCGGTCCCCTGCTGGTCCTCGTCGGGCTTCTGCTCCTGGACGTGATCCCGTGGCCCTGGAGCGGTAACGGCTCGGCCGTCTTCGAGAAGCTGCAGACGAGGGTGCATCGACTGGGGCTGTGGGGCGCGGGCCTGCTCGGCCTGGTCTTCGCGCTCACCTTCTGCCCGGTCTCGGCGGCTCTGTTCTTCGGCAGCTTGGTGCCCCTCGCCGTCTCGCACCAGTCGGCGATTCTGCTCCCCGCGATCTTCGGAGTCGGCACCGCGGTGCCGGTCGTCCTCTGCTCGTTGATCCTCGCCTTCGCGGCGAACCGGATCTCCAAGGCGTTCAACGCGCTCACGCTCATCGAGCGCTGGATGAGGCGGGTGACGGCGTTGGTGTTCATCGGCATCGGTGGCTACTACTTGCTGAGCTACACCTTCGGAGTGCTTTGACTCGGAGCAGCCGTTCTCCCCGGGTCGCCCATCGACGGCCGCTGGACCCGAGCTGGGCTCGCAGCGGGTTTCAAGTCGAACCCGCCCGCCACCCGAGCGTGCTCCCGCCGCTCGCCCTAGCTCTCGTCGGCGTCGTTCAAGAGACGGCGCTTACCCTTAGACAGGGAGCATCGCGCCGGGCACGCCGATCGATCGAATGGAGAGCAAGCGGCTCATCTGGGCAGACCTTCTGCGCGCTCTGGCGGTCTGGGGAACCGTCCTCATCCACAGCGCCGCGCCGCTGCTCGAGAGGTATCGCACCGCCGGCCCCGCGAGCTGGTGGATCGGCAACGCCTACGACTCGGCCGTGCGCTGGTGCGTCCCGCTCTTCGTGATGCTCAGCGGCGCCCTGCTGCTGGGGCGCGAGCAGCCGTTCGGCCGCTTCCTCGCGAACCGCTTCCGGAAGGCCGCCCTGCCCTTCCTCGTCTGGAGCGTCGTCTACTTCTTCTGGGCCCGGCACTTCCACGGCCGCAGCCTGGAGGCAGGCGAGCTGCCGAGGCTGCTCCTCAGCGGCGGGGTCTACTACCACCTCTGGTTCTTCTCGGTGATCCTCGCGCTCTATCTGCTCGTGCCTCTCTTGCAGCTCCTGCTGCGCAAGGCTGGACGGCGCGGCGCCTGGGTCCTCGTCGCCGGCTGGGCGCTCGTCGCCTCGGTGCTGCCTGTCGTCAGCGATCTCGCCGGATGGAGCGAGGCGCCCGAGAGCGTGGAGACCTCGCCGCTGCGCTACCTCGGCTACTTCGTGCTGGGCTTTCTGCTGCGCGACCTGCCGCTTGCCCGGCCCCGGCTCCGCCTCCTCGGCGGCCTCTTCCTCACCGGCTGGGCGCTGACCGCGGCGGGCACCTGGTGGCTGACCGTCCGACACGGCGACGGCGCCTTCGACGGGCTGTTCTACGAGTACTTCGCCGCCAACGTGCTGCTCATGTCGGTCGCGGTCTTCCTGCTCGGCAGAAACGCGCGCCTGCCGCTCGCGGCCGACGGCCTGGGCCATCGCTGGCTGCGCACGGCGAGCGCGAGCGCCCTCGGCGTCTACCTCGTCCACGCCATGGTCATCGACCTGCTCAAGTCCGGGCAGCTCGGTGCGCGCATCGACGAGACGAGCCTCCACCCGCTGCTGGGCGTGCCGCTCTTCGCCGCCGTCGTGTTCGGCATCTCGCTGGCGATAGTCCGCCTGCTCAAGCGGATCCCAATCGTCCGGGTGGTCGTGCCATGAAGCGCTCGCCCCCAAGGCGCTGGAGATGCCTCGCGGCCGCCTTGACGTGCGCGGGCGCGCTGGCCGCCGCGCCGGTGCCGGGCCTGCGCACGGTTGACGAGTTCAAGACCTACACGGCGCTCATCGCCTCTCCGCTCAAGCGGCTGAAGCCGCGGCTTGCCTGGAAGCGGGTCGTCCCCGAGGTGCGAGAGGTGCGAATCCGCTCGAGCGCCGACGGGACCTTGCAACCGGCGCTCTTCTACGCCCCCGAGGACCGCGACGGGCAGTCCGAACGTCGGCCGCTGCTCGTCGTGCTGCATAGCTGGAGCGTCAACTACCTCGACCCGGCCAGCTCGCCCTACGGATTGTGGGCGGTGCGCAACGGCTGGGTCTTCATCCACCCCGACTACCGCGGCCGCTTCAACCGCCCCGAGGCGACGGGCAGCGAGCTCGCGGTGCGCGACGTGCTCGACGCGGTCGCCTACGCGCGCGAGCACGCCCGCGTCGATCCCGATCGTATCTACGTCGTCGGCTACTCGGGCGGCGCGATGATGGCGCTGACGATGGCCGGACGCTACCCGGAGCTGTGGGCGGGCGCGGTCGCCTGGGTTCCGGTCTTCGACCTCGTGCGGTGGCACGAGGAGACCCGGCGCAAGTACCCGCGCTATGCCCGCGAGATCCGCGCGGCCTGCGGCGGGACGCCGCTCCCCGGCAGCGAGGCGGCCGAGGAGTGCCTGCGGCGCAGCCCGAGCAGCTACCTCGAACGCGCGCGTGGCAAGGGCGTCCGCATCCTGGTCGCCGCGGGGATCGACGACCCGCTCGTCTCGCCGGCCCACTCGCTGGCCGCCTTCAACGCGCTCGCCCGACGAGAGGACCGCTTCTCGGAAGAGCAGATCGAACGGATTGCGAGGGAGGGCAGGGTTCCCGCCGAGATCCGCGGCGCGCTCGAGGACTCACGGTACGAAGAGGCGGGCAAGCCGCTGCTGCTGCATCGTAGCTCGGGCCAGATCACGCTGCACGTCTACGCCGGGCGCCACGACGTCATCTACAACGCTGGCCTGCTCTGGCTCGCCGGGCTGCGGCGACAGCCCGAGTCAAAATAGGGACGAGTGATGAGGGCTTTGGCGATACGGGGGCTCTGACGTCCACGGCTTTGGCCGTCCACTGCTTTGCTGGCTGTCGCGCGGCCGGATTGGCGGAGCTGGAGCTCCGCCGTCCATCAACGGTCCGCCGTCCATCACCTCTCCGTCCATCACGGTCCGCCGTCCCATCACGGTCCGCCGTCCCTCGCCACCTCCGTCCATCACGTCCGCTGCGCGCATTCGATGTGCAAACTAGGCTGATGCCGTGCGAGTATGCGCGGCCATGGGCTTTCGTGAGCTGGTCAACGAGTTCTCCTGGTCGAAGTCGCGGCACGGCAAGTTCGAGGAGTGCCGGCGCCTCTATTGGTTCCACTACTACGGCGCCTGGGGCGGCTGGGAAGCGAGCGCCGCGCCCGAGACCCGCGAGGCGTACATCCTCAAGAATCTCTCGACCCGCCAGCAGTGGGCGGGGAAGGTCGTCCACGACGTCATCGCCTACGCGCTCACCCTGGCGCGCGCCGGCGATCCGCCCCCGCTCAACCAGCTCATCGCCCGCGCCCACAGACGCATGCGCGAAGACTTCCGCCGCAGCCGCAGCGGCGAGTATCGCGCCCGGCCCAAGCGCGTCGTCGGGCTCGTCGAGCACGAGCTCGGCTTGCCGGTGTCGGACGCCGAATGGAAGGCGAACTGGGACGCCGCCGAGAGCTGTCTGCGCACCTTCTACGCGTCGCGCTGGCTCGCCCGCGCGCGCACCTTGGCGCGCGAGGACTGGCTGCCCATCGACGAGATCGACTCCTTCCAGCTCGATGGCATCAGGGTCTTCGCCGGACCGGACTTCGCCTTTCGGGAAGAGGGCACCACCGTGCTCGTCGACTGGAAGACCGGCCGCCCGCGCGACGAGGACCGCGAGCAGGTCAAGGGCTACGCGCTGTTCGCCGCCGCCAAGTGGGGCGCGGCGCCCGAGCGCGTCCTCGCCCGGCTCGTCTATCTCGGGTCGGGCGAAGAGATCGACGTGAACGTGACCCCGGCCGCCCTCGAGGAGTTCCGCGCGTTCTTCCGCGCGAGCGTCTCCTCGATGAAGGCCTTGCTGCGCGATCCGGAGCGGAACCTCGCCGTGAAGGACGACTTCCCGATGCCCGAGGACCCGTCGCGCTGCCGCGGATGCTGCTTCCAGCGGCTGTGCGGGCGGGCCGAGGCTCGATAGCCGGAATCGCTCCGGCCGCCTGTCACACGAGCTTCACGTCGGGCTTTGCCCGGCCGTGTCCCTCGAGCGAACAGCCGATTGCCCCCGAGCGCCGCGCACGCGAACACGCGATGGAAGCGCTCGCCGCGAGCCGGCGCCCGCCGGCAGAGCCACCGCGCGCGCAGCGAGCAAAGCAGCGCCTGGCCACCCGGGAGTCGCTGCCCTGGCGACTTCGCCCGGGGCCGCTCGACGGCTCCTCCAGCGAGCCGTCAGCGCCGCAGGTCGAACGCGGCGAGCGCCCTCCTCTGCTGCTCGAAGTCGAGCCGGGCGAACTTGGCGTCCTCGATGAAGGCGAGCAGCGCGCGGCGCAGCCGCGTATTCCTGCCCGAGATGATCTGCCGGATGAGCTTGGCCCTGGCGGGCGAGAGGGTCTCGAGCAAGGCCTCGATGTCCGGCTTGCCGTCCTTGCTCGGCGCAGGCGGCTTCTCCGGCGGCTTGGTCTTGGTGGGCGGCAGACCGAGCAGCGCGTGGAACTGGCGCGAGGGGTCGGTCGTCACCGAAGCGGGCACGAGCGGCACCAGGCGCGGATCGAACGTCCGGGCCCGCTTGACCGGCTCGAGCGGCCGCGTCGGGTCGAGCGCGATGGGAGCCTGCCGCCGACCCTCCTGGAACTTGTCGGGCCCCTCGCGAACGGGCGCGGCAGGAGTCACAGGCGCCTTCTCGGGCTTCTGCGCGGGCGGGGCGTCCCGACTGCCTGAACGTGCTCGCTGCGGCATGGGCGAGCATTCTAGCACCGCGGCGGGCCGCCGTTGCCCGCAGTGAACTGTCCTGTATCGACAAGGTGCGCTACCCTCGCAGCCTGCCTCCGTCCGCAGGGCCCAGTCCGATGCCGACCGATCGTGCCCGCTTCGCGCGGGATTTCTTCTTCGAGCTGATGAAGGACAGCCAGCGCCTGCGCGCCGGCTACCTCGCCGAGCGCGAGCGCTGGCTGCGCTCGCTGGCCGTGGACGGCCGCGAGGAGCTCCTCTTCGAGTTCGAGATGCTGCTGCGCGGCGTCGAGCGCTTCTTCAACCTCCACAACCTGCCGCTCGATCAGAGCACGGTCGTCGGCCGCAACTTCATGGACGAGCTGCGCTCGGTGCGCGACGCCATCAACCGGGCGATCAAGCTGGCGCGCTTCCTCCTGGACCCTCCCAGCGATCGCCGGCTCATGTTCCGCAAGTACGTCGAGTCGCAGATCCTCGACGAGCGGGTGCGCCGCGAGCTGGCCGAGGCCGAGCTCGAGCAGGGCACGCCACAGGAGAGCCTGTTCCTCATCCGCTCGGACTTCATCGCGCTGCGCGGGATCATCGAGCGCCTGCAGAAGCTCGAGCACGCCGACTACGAGCTGTTCGCCAACATCGGGCAGCTCGCGCTGCGCGAGATCTCGCTCAACAAGTACTTCAAGCCCTTCCGCCCGCTCGAGTTCCGCCAGGAGTACGACCGCATCAAGGACGTGCGGATCCTCGAGCTGTTGCTCGGGCTCAACGGCAAGATCCGCAAGCCGGTCTCGATAGCCTTCCTCGCGCTCTTCAGGCTGCTCCACTACCTGCGCTACGTGCCCGGCCCCCAGGAGCTGCCGACCCGTCGCAGCCAGGTGATCCTCGCGCTGGTGCGCTCGGAGACCTTCACGCTGGCCGCCTTCATCGAGGGCGAGCTATCGGCGCGGCTGGCGCTCCTCGGATCGGAACAGTCGGCCCGCGCGGTCAGCGCGGCCGAGGATCTGCGCTGCGAGGCGAACCGGGTGGTCAAGGAAGAGCTCTCCTTCGTCGGCCCGCCGCCCAAGGGCGCCATCGGCCGCGCCCGCGACGGCCTGGTCGGAATCTGCCGGCAGTCCATCGCGCAGCTCGCCC
This sequence comes from Myxococcales bacterium, assembly GCA_050942745.1. GTDB lineage: Bacteria > Myxococcota > Myxococcia > Myxococcales > UBA5297 > UBA10939. The sequence continues at coordinate 10,472 of JBMNNX010000081.1, read as the reverse complement.
AGATCTTCGATCCGGGCTTCGACGAGGCGCTCTTCGACAGCCCGGCGGCCCGAGTCGAGCAGTCTCGAAGGCTGCGGCTGGACCTGTTCGCCTACCGCGAGGTCTGCCACTGGGCCGGCCAGGTCTTCGCCAAGGGATCAGCCGAGCAATGCGAGCGGGCGCTCGCCCAGCTCAAGGTCTTCGTCGCCTACTTCCGCGACGTCTCGTACCAGCTCCTGCGCTACGGCGACTACGACCCGTTCGACCGCTTCGCCGCCATCATCAACGAGACCCGGTCGGCGCCGACAGGCGAGGCACGTCGCAACCGGCTCGTCGAGGACTGCCGCGTGTTCACCGAAATGCTCGAGCGCACCTTCGCGGCGGTGAGCCGGCGCGGCGACCTCGCCAAGCTGCCCTTCGACGCGCAGGAGGGGCGCGCCCTCGCCTGCCGCTACACGCAGAAGGCCGCCTGACCGACGGCGCCCACAACTGCGAAGGGGCTTGCGCTCGGCGGTCGGAGCGCACAGAAGCGCCTTTCCAGGCCAGGCCGGCGCAGACCGGACAGCGGAAGCGGAGGCGTCTGTTACACTCCCGGCGAGGCAATCGAAGAGATGAAAGGATACGTTCAAAGGCTGGTCGCGCGGCTGTGCAGCTCGGAGGTTCGGCTCTCGCGCAACCGCCACTTCGCCACCTTCGACAACCCCGACGGACGCAGGGCGCTGCGCATCTCGCGGGAGCTGCGCTCGCTCGCCCGGGACATCGTGGCCCAGACCGAAGCGGGCAACCCAGTACGCATCGAGCGCGTCGAGGAGAACGGCGCGCTGGTGCGCGTGCTGGTCGACATCGCCCAACTCAAGGCGCGCCGCACCGCGTTCCTGAGCCCCGAGGAGTACGAGATCCTCCTCAGCAACCAGAGCGTGCGCCAGGCGCTCGAGCAGGCCAAGGCGGCTTGAGCTGGCGCTCGGCGCCCCAGAGTTCGTTCCGCGCGAAATACCCCGAATCCGCAAGTGGCCGGATTCACGGGCGAGTTGTGGAGGTTCTCGTCCAAATCAGGTTTGGGAGGAGAATCCGCGAGTCCCTCGACTCCAAGGCTCCCGCTGGTCGCCTCTACGCTCCTAACTAACAGCTCCCCCTGTTAGTTCAAGGCCACAGCCGGCCAACGGGCCGGTCTCTCGCTCGGGATGAGCGGAGATCGCCCAAGTTGCTTGGACAAGGCGGAACGAACTCAGGCGCCCGGCTCTGCGATGGGGCGCGGCCGCGCGGGAGACGAGGGAGGGAGGCCCAGCGTCTCGGCGGACCGGGTGGCCGCGCGCGGGCTCGGCGGACCCGACGGAATGCGGCTCGCTCGTTGGTCTTCCGCTGAGGCGAAGCGCGGCTCGTAGCGGCGGGCGGAATTCGGCTCGGCACGGAGTGCGGGGCGCCGTCCTCTCCCCCCAACCCCCCCCAACCCCCACACCCCTCTTCCTACGCCGCGCTTTCGATCCGTTGTGCTCGCCGCGACCGCCTCAGCGCGCCGTAGGAGAGGGGGCTTTGTCGAGGCGGCGCGCGCCGTAGGAGGCAAGGCTTGTCCAGGGACCACGCCAAAGGAGGCGAGGCCTAGTCGGCGGGCGAACCGAAGAAGAAGCGGCTTAGTCCAGGGACCGCGCCAGAGTAAGCGAGCCTGGTCGGCAGGCGCGCCGTAGGAGAGGGGGCTTAGCCGGTTATGCGCGCGGGCCTGGTGGACGCGAGACCGTCGACCTCTGCTGAGCCTCGCCGGCTGGGCACGAGCGGCCAGACCCACCGGGCGCCTCGCGGTGCCCGAGCCGCAAGCGGCGGCCCCGCAAAGCGAATGGGCGCACTCGCGTGCGCCCATCGCCTTCAACTCTCAGCTCCGCTCGGCGCTCAGGCCGCCGCTTCGCCGTCCTTGGCCTCGGCCGACTTCTCGGCCTGCGCCTCGGCGGGCTTCTCGGCCTGCGCCTCGGCGGGCTCCTTGGATTGCGCCCCGACAGGCTTCTGCTCTGCCGCGGGGGCATCGGCGTCGGCAACCGGGCGCAGCGCCTTCATCTCCTTTTCAAGCAGCGCGAGCGCCTTATGCAGCTCGTCGCGCTCGAGGACCAGCGCGTTGTAGCGACCCTCGAGCGCGCGGAACTTGTCCTTCGCCAGCTCGAGCTCGCCCTTCTGCACGACGAAGACGCGCCGGTCGGTCTCGGAGCGGCCGCGGGCCTTCTTCACCTCGGCCTCGAGCTCCTCGATGCGCTTGTTGGCCTTGGCGAGCGCCTGCTCGGCCTTCTCGAACCGCGCCTTCTCCTCGGGGCTCAGCTCGCGGTGCTGCGGCTCGGGCCGCTTGGCCTTCTCGGGCTTCGCCTCGACCTTCTGCTCGACAGGCGCCGAGCGGCGCGACTTGAGCGCCTCGATCTCCGCGGTCAGCTTGCGCACAGCATCCTTGGAGGCCTCGGCCTCCTCGCGGGCGACGGCGAGCTTGCGCTCCATCTCGCGCTCGATCTCGGCGCGGGCGGCCTGGATGTCCTTCTTGAGCTTGTCGGCTTCACGCTCCTCGTGGCGGCGGCGCTTGACGTCCTTGAGCTTCTCCTTGAGCTCCTCGACCGACTTGCGCTTCGCCTCGAGGGCGTCGTGGCTCTTCTTCGCGTCGGACTCGACCGCGCTCAGGCGCGAGCGCACGGCCTCGAGCTCGGCGAGAGCCTTCGACGAGCTGGCCTTCGCCGCGCCCGCCTGAAGGCCGAAGAACACGGCGGCGGCAGCCGCAGCCGCCAACAGAATTCCAAGAGCAAGCTCCATGAATGCCTCCAAAGACGGAAGCGCAGCTTCCGCCAGCCGCTGATGCGGCCTTCTTATCAAGGGGGCGGACTCCTCCGCCCGAAGGTGGTGGGACGAAACGGGCGCCTACCCTAGCCGCCGCGACCGCAGCGTCAAGAGGCAAGCAAGGCACCCGTCAGCCAGCAAGAGCCCGGGCCTGCGCCGGGCGAAAAGGCTATTCGGCGGGATACGGGACGAAGATCTCCATCGAGGCGAGCGTGGTGACGTTGGTGCCCTTCTCGTACATGCCGCCAGTCACCAGCACGCTGCCGTCGTTCAGCAGGGTGCAGGTGTGGAAGTAGCGCGCCTCGGCCAGCGGCGAGCCACGCGAGGACCGGATGCTGCCCTCGCTCTCGGTGATGAGCGTGTTGTGCGACACCGCCTCGATGAGGGCCGGGGTCTTGACCGGGTCCGGCTGGCCGCGACCGCCGATGGCGAGCACTCGGCCATCGTGGAGGGTGACGGCGCAGATGTGGCCGCGAGGGACATCCACGGACGGACCAAATATGCGCTTGAGGGGTTCCTCTTGGCTGTACTTCAGCGCGATCACGTCGCTCCCGCTGTGCGGGCTGCCGGGGAAGAGGTTCCAGGGCTCGTTGGCATTGAAGTCCTTGAAGCCGCCGAGCACGAGGAACTGTGCGGCGCCAATGGGCGCGACGGCCGCCCAGCTGCGCTTCGGGTCGAGCTTCAGTCCCGAGCTGCTGAGCGGTTGGATTCTGTCGGCGTCCTTCTCGTATTTGAAGAAACGGATCGAGTCACCGTCGGCGAGCTCCGCGCTCCCGCCGCTACCCGGTACCGTGGCGCCGCCCGCGATGGCGATGAACTGGCCACCCGCCACCGAGAGCGCCGCGTGCCCGATGGCCTTGAAAGGAGGAAGGTCAGTCGCCGGCAGACGGAAGCGGTTGATCTCCGGATCGAACCACTCGAAGGTGTCGGAGAATGCGGCGGCATTGGTCCCTTCGCCCCAATCGACGCCGCCATACAACAGAACCCGGCCGTTCTGCTCGCGGGTGGCGGTGTGGCGCGAGCGGTACCTCTTCATCGTCACGATCGGCGCCCAGGGCGCCTCGGCGACCGTCGGGTCGAAGAGGATGCTGTTGTTGACGGTCGCCATCGTGGCCGCCGCCCCCGTGCCCGTGGTCGCCTCGCCGCCGCTGATGAGCACCTGGCCGCTCGGCAGCTTGACGGCCGAATGGAAGGCGCGCGGCGTGGTGCCGCCGCCCGACTTGAACATCATGTCGGGGATCTCGGTGGTGACCGCGCCGGTCGCCGGGTCGTAGACCTCGACGCTCGCCAGGTACTTCCAGCTATGCGAGACGCGGTTGGCCGCCTGGAAGCCGCCGGCGATGAGCACGCGACCGTCGTCGAGCAGCGTCGCGGTGTGGCCGGCTCGCGGCACCGACAGCCTCGAAGGAGCCGAGGTGTCGAAGGCGGCGACCGCCGGCGAGAACTTCTCGACCGCCCGCAGGAAGACCGTCCTTCGAATCGGCTCGGGGTTCTCGCCGATGTCGCCGGGGATCTCGAAGACCGGGGAGATGCCGTAGCTGACTATCGACTCGTCGGAGGCGAGCCCGGCGACCTGGACGCGCAGCGCAACCTCCGAGGGAAGGCCCTCGAGGTTGGCGGTTCCAGACCCGACGTCGACCTTCTGCTCGACGACGACTTCGCCGAGGTCGTCGAGGACGCGCACGCGTATGAAAGCGACGCCCTCGAGCGGATCGGGCCCGACGCCGGTGTCGCTCGGCTTGACGACCTTTATCTCCAGCGGAGCGACCCGGTTCGGGCAGGCTCCGAGGGAGAGCGCCACCAGCGCCAACAGCAGACTTCTAAGAAAGAGGTTCATCGCGCGCATCGTTCGGCTGCCTGTCGTGCAGTCGTTCTGCATGGTCACCAACTGACCGGCCCCGCGCCGGTAATCGGCTTGGTCGCCTGCGAGTAGTAGAAGTAGCCGCCACCGGCCGCGCCGCCCAGAACCGCGACGCCCAGGACGACCCAGAGCCAGGTCGGCGCGCCCTTGCTCGATACGGTGTCCGGCCGCTTTATCGGATCCGCCGGCTCGCCGAACAGGTTGGGCTCACCGGTGGCGGTAATCTTGCGCACCTCAGTCGGCGGGTCCTGGACGACGATGGTGGTCGCGCCTTCGCTGCCGCGGCGCACGATGGCCGGCTTGCCGGTGGTCGAGCCCGCCAGCTTGTCGCCGGTCGAAGTGACCTCGGCGACCGAGGCGCTCCCGAGCGCGTCGCGCGCGACCTTGGCCGGCAAGGCCTCGACCTCTCCGAAGATCTCGACCTTGTTCCCGATGTCGGCGCCCACCTTGTAGACCTCGATGCCCGCCCCGAGCATCGCCTCGTCTACGACGACCCGCTGCAGCAGGCAGACCCTGCGCTGCGCGACGCGCAGCAGGTGCGAGGAGACGACGATCTGGTTGGCCTCCTTGTGGACGCCGCCCAAGACCACGAACTCGGCGCCCGCCTTCTCGCCGACGGCGGCCGCCTTCTCGACGACGACCTGGTCGATGACGTTGCGCGACATCAGCGCGACGATCGCGCCGATAGGCCCGCCGGCGCTCTGCAGGCTCGGGGTCACGCGCACCACGTCGCCCGGCGCCGCCTCGACGCGCTCGGCCCAGGCCTCGCCGCCGTCCGCGGGGATCACGCGCAGGTAATGGGCGCCCTTGATGACGTCCTTGATCATCACCGGCGCCTTGCCGATCTCGCGGCCGTCGAGCACGACGGTGGCGCCTTGCGCGGTGGTGTCCACGCGGATCGCCGCGCGCGGGGCCGCCTTGACCTTCTTCGCGGTGTTCTCGAAGACGCGGATGAAGACCGGCGGGTATTGCTCGGCGTCTAGCTTGCGCTCGGGATCGAGCCGCACGACCTGGGCGAGCAGCGCCTCACCCTCCTCGTCCTGGCCGAGCCGGAAGCGGGCGACGGCGAGGTTGAGGTAGACCTCGACCAACGCGCCGAAGTCGATGTACGGGTGCTGGCTCTCGTAGAGAGCGACGACCTTCTCGAGCTCCTCGACCGCCTGCTTGAACTTGAGCTTGCTGATGAAGTCGTCGGCCTTGGCGGCGCGCTCGCGGGCCTCGGTGAGCTTGGCGTCATCGCGCGCGGGAGCCGGATTCGCCTGCTGCGGAGCGGCCTCGAACACCTTGGGGTCGAGGGCGACGAGCTGGACCTGCTCCGAGCCGCGCAGCTCGGTGTTCAGGAACTCGGCCATCTTCTCGCCGGCCTGCGCGGGCAGGCTCTCGAAGATGGGCGCGTAGGGCAGGACGACGACGCGCGGCAGGTCGCCGGCATGGGCGATGCCCGAGAGCACTCCCGCCCCTGAGCTCAGCGTGAAGAAGAAGGCGGTCAGGGCCGAGACCGCGCGCCCAGGGACCGAATAGAACCGGGCGAGCAGCGCGGTCGAGCGTCGATTCGCCATACATCGCTCCTTGCTGCGGGCCTTCGTCGGCCAGGAAGCAGAGCCCAAAAGGCTACTTCCGGCCGCACGGTAGGTCAAATCGCCGGGACGCCGGGCGCGGCGCCGAGCCGCAGGCCGTCACCCGGCCGGCCGCAGGGTGAAGAAGGCGATTTCCATGGGGGCCGCGAGCCGCACGGGCACCGCGGCCCCGAGCCCGCGGTTGACGTAGAGCAGCGTCTCGCCGAGTTGGAAGAAGCCGGCGAGGTACTTCACGCCGACGCGCCGGGCGATCTCCGCGGTGAGGCGCGGCAGGCGGATCTGTCCGCCGTGGGTGTGGCCGGCGAGGACCAAGGCGACACTCTCGCCCGCGAGCTCGTCGGCGACGTTCGGATCGTGCGTGAAGGCGAGCCGGGTGCCGCCCGCCCCGACGCCGTGGAAGGCGGCGGCCGTGTCGGCGTGGCCGGTGCGGTGGTCGTCGATGCCCACGAGGTGCAGCGGCGCCCCCGCGATCTCGAAGACGTCGCTCGCGTTGCGCAGCACCCGGACCCCCGCCTGCTCGAGCGCCTGCACGACCAGCTCGGCGCCGGTCCAGTAGTCATGGTTGCCCAGCGTCGCCCACGCCGGCACCTCCAGGCGCCGGAAAGCCTCGATGAGCAGCGGGATGGGCCGCGAGGAGGCGCAGACGTAGTCGCCGGTGAGCACGACCGCGTCGGGGCGCATCCGGTTGACCAGGTCGATGGCCTTCAGGAGCCGGCGCGGGCGCAGCCGCGGGCCGGCGTGGATGTCGGACAGGTGAGCGAGCCGCACCCCGTCGTGCCGCGGATCGACGAGGCGCGAGCGCACCTCGTGCTCCTCGATGCGGACGCGACCGAGCTTGCCGGGGACGCCGACGCGCCTGACGGCGGGCCTTGCCGACGACGGGACGAACATCGATCGACAAGCTATGCGAGAGCCGACCGGCTGCAAGAGACGGCGTGGAATGCCCCTGCTCGCCTAGCCGGTCTTCGCCCGGCGACCTTCGCGCCGGCCGCCGGTCCTCCAGCTAGCCGAGCATCCTGGCTTCGACCCGGTTCCTGCCCGCCTGCTTGGCGCGGTACAGGTGCTTGTCGGCGGCCTCGATGAACTGCTCGAACTCCGAGTACTCGGCGTCATGGAGCGTCGCGATGCCGGCGCTGAAGGTCACCTTGATCTGCTGGCCGCTGTAGGTGAAGTCGGTCGCCTCGATCATCCGGCGCAGCCGCTCGGCGAGGATGAAGGCCTTGTCCTCGTGCGTCTCGCGCAGCAGGACAGCAAACTCCTCGCCGCCATAGCGGGCGAACACGTCCTCGGTCCGCACCGCCTCGCTGATGCGCGAGGCGAGCTTGCCGAGCACGTAGTCGCCCGCCTGGTGGCCGTAGGTGTCGTTGATGCGCTTGAAGTGGTCGATGTCCAGCATGATGAGGCTGAGCGGGACCCGGTGGCGCAGGCAGTAGGAGAACTCCTTGCGCAGCGCATCGACGAAGTACTTCTTGTTGTAGATGCGCGTCAGGCCGTCGCGGGTCGCCGACTCGTAGAGGTTGCGCTGCAGGGCCTCGTCCAAGTTGTCCTGGTAGCTGAACTTGAGGATGGTCGCGCTGCCGATCTGGATCTTGTCCCCGTCGCGCAGCGGCTGCACCTCGACCCGCTGGCCGTTGTTGAAGGTGCCGTTGGTCGAGTTCAGATCAACGAGCTGCACCGAGCCGTCGCTGCGGCTGATGATCTTCGCGTGCCGGCGCGACACGCCCTCATCGTCGAGGACGATGTCGGTGTCGCCGCCGCGGCCGATGGTCATCTCCGCCCGGTCGAGCCGAAACATCTTGCCTACGCTCGACTTACCGGAGACCACGATGAGGTAGGCGTTCAACTTCTTTGCGTCGGAGACGAGGTCGGCGACGCTATGAACAATCGTCGTGTCGTCGCGCTCTTCGGGCGCGGGGTCGCGGTCTTCCAAGCTCATGAGCTCCTCGAACCTCTTATTTGCGGGCGGTCATCATAGCAGGGGCACGTTTCCTGGGGCGAAACGCGCGAGCCTCCTCCTGCTGTTCGGGGTGGCGCTCGCGTCCTGTGCGGGCGCGCGGCCTGCGCCCTCGGTGCAGCTTCGCGCCTTCCTCGGCGCCAGCGACGACGGGGCGTACGCCTTCGCCGAGGTGACCGAGTCGCCCGGGGCGGCGCTGCGCGCGCGCAAGGTGGCCGTCGACGCCCGCGGCAAAGAGGTAAGCGACTTGGCGCTCGAGCCCGCCAGCGCCCAGGCGGCCGTCGCCGCGGCGGCGCGGGCCGGGGACGCGCCGGGCCGCACGGTCGGCTCCTCGCTCGGCTCGGAGTCGCTGGAGGGCTTCTCGCGCGAGCGGGCGACCTGGATGGCCGCGGCCGAGGGCTCGACCCGCTGGGTCCTGGAGCCGGTCCAAGGGGCGCCGTGCGAGCTGGTCTTGCTCGACGAAGAGGCCGAGCTCCGAATCTCCATGCGCCTCGCCGGCGGTGGCGAGGAGCTGGTGCTCTACCGCCTGCCGAAGGTGGGCAGGACGCGAATCGAGGGCGTCCTCATCCTCCCCGGCTCGAGGCGGGGGCTCGCGCGCACGCTGTCGGCGTGGTCCGGCGGCGACCGGCTCTACCGGCTCGAAGGGCTCGCCGAGCTCGAGCTGGGCGCCGCTCTCGCGACGCTGCTCGACGCTCGCGCGGTCAGGGCGCTGCAGGCGGGCCAGCTCGAACAGGCCCGCGTGGACCTCGAGCGCGCGGTGCACGCGGCCCCGCGCGACGCGATCGCCCACTACAACCTCGCCTGCGCCTGGGCGCTGCTCGGCGAGGAGGACAAGGCCATCCTCGCGCTCGGAAAAGCCATAGACCTCGAGCCCGAGCTGCTGCGCGCCCAGGCGCTGCGCGACCCCGACCTCGACGGCATCCGCCACCGCGTCGAGCTCAAGCTGATGATCGAGCCGCGCGCCGACGATCTCGGGGAGTAGCCGCGTTCCGACCGGAGGGCGCGTGATAGGCTGCGCAAGCTCAACGGAGGGCCCAGTGATGAACCCCGAGGCGACGAACTACTTCTTCCGCAAAGCCGCGAAGCTGATGGAAATCAGCGAGCACATGACGGAGCTGCTGACTACGCCGCTGCGCGAGGTGAAGGTCCAGGTGCCCATCGAGCTCGACAGCGGCGAGATGCGCACCTTCGTCGGCTGGCGAATCCAGCACGACAACGCCCGCGGCCCGATGAAGGGCGGCCTGCGCTACCACCCGAGCGTCTGCGCCGAGCAGCTCCTGCCGCTCGCCTCGTTGATGACTTGGAAGACCGCGGTCACCAACATCCCCTTCGGCGGCGCGAAGGGCGGCATCCAGTGCGACCCGACTCAGCTCAGCCCGCGCGAGCTCGAGCGGCTCACCCGCAAGTTCGTCGATCAGATCCAGGACATCATCGGCCCGACGCGCGACGTGCCCGCCCCCGACCTGAACACCAATCCCCAGATCATGGCCTGGGTCATGGACCAGTACTCGAAGTACCACGGCCACTCGCCGGCGGTGGTCACCGGCAAGCCGCTCGATCTCTACGGGAGCCGCGGCCGCGAGTCGGCGACGGGCCGGGGCCTGCTGCTCGTCTGCCGGGAGATCCTGCGGGACATCGGGATGAGCGTGGCCGGCACGCGCTTCGCCATCCACGGCTTTGGCAACGTCGGCAGCCACGCGACGCAGCTGCTCCACCAGGACGGCGCCATCATCGTCGCCGTCTGCGACGTCCACGGCGCCGCCTACAACCCGCAGGGCCTCGACGTCGGGGCTCTCTTCGAGCACGTCAAGGCGAACGGGACGCCGCGCGGCTTCCCTGGCGGCCAGCAGCTCGCTCCCGAGGACGTGCTCACCGTGGACTGCGACGTGCTCGTGCCCGCCGCGATCGAGGGGGTGCTCACCGCCCACAACGCCCCTCACGTCAAGGCCAAGCTCATCGTCGAGGGCGCCAACGCGGCGACCGAGCCCGAGGCCGACGAGATCCTGGAGAAGCGCGGCGTGATGGTCGTCCCCGACATCCTCGCCAACGCGGGCGGAGTGACGGTGAGCTACTTCGAGTGGGTTCAGAACCTGCAGCAGTTCACCTGGGAGGAGGAGCGCATCAACGCAGAGCTCGAGAAGGTGATGCGCGAGAGCTACGAGCGGGTCGCCCACATCGCGAAGACCCGCCGGGTCGCGCTCCGCACCGCCGCGTACATGGTCGCCGTGGGCCGGGTAGGCAAGGCCACCATGCTGCGCGGCATCTAGGACCGTCCCGCCCGACAAGGCGCGCTCCCGGCGAG
>JBMNNX010000411.1:0-4553 GCA_050942745.1 Myxococcales bacterium | reverse complement strand
CGCCTCCGCCGCCGACGCGAGCGTCGGCAGCTACGCTCAGGCCGACCGGTGCGGGCTCCGGCGCTGAGCTGAGAGGAGCTTGCTCGGATCCGCCGCGGCCTTCGACTCGGCCGCCGACGCGAGCGTCGGCGGCTACGCTCAGGCCGAACGGTGCGGGCTCTGCCGCTGAGTCGAGAGGAGCTTGCTCGGATCCGCCGGGGCCTTCGACTCGGCCGCCAACGCGAGCGTCGGCAGCTACGCTCAGGCCGAACGGTGCGGGCTCCACCGCTGGGTCGAGGGTAGTTCGCGCATCGCCGCTCGCGTCGGGAGCGGCGCTCAGGGCGGACGGTGCTCGCCCGTTGTTCAACTCGTCGAGGAGCAGCGCCGCCGCGCCGATGGCGCCGTAGAGGTGAGAGTCCGGATCGACCTCGAGCTCATGGCCGAGCATCCGCTCGAGGTGGCCGCGGACCGCCTCGTTGCGGCTGACGCCGCCGGCGAAGGCGATGCGGCCCTCGGGCGCGGGTTCGCCGCGGAAGAGGGTGTCGATCACGTTGGCTGCGAGCCCGCGGCACAGGCCGTTGCAGATGGCCTCGACCGAGTGGCCTTCCTGCTGTGCGTGGATGAGGTCGGTCTTGGCGAAGACCGAGCAGCGCGAGGCGATGGGCGGCGCGGCGTCGCCGGCGGCGAGCGCGGTGCGGCTCACCTCGGCGCTGTCGGCGAGCCCGAGCCGGCGCGCCTGTTGATCGAGGAAGCTGCCGGTGCCGGCCGCGCAGGGGCTGCTGTCGCGGCCCTCGAGGTAGCGGCCGTCGGCGTCAAAGCGGATGAGGTGGAACTTCTCCCCGCCGACGACGAGCAGGGCGGCGAGACGCTCGTAGCGCCGGCGGGCGGCGCGGACGAAGGCGACGATCGCGGGCGAGACCGCATCGGCGATGACGGCGGGCGCGGCCGACTCAGTCGCGGCCACCGCGCGCACCTTCGTCCAGTCGAGCGCTGCGAGCAGCGCGAGCAGCGCGCCGCGGACGTCGCCGCCATGCAACCGGTAGCCGCTGTGGGCGAGCGCGCCGTCGGGCGCGAGCGCGGCGTAGCTCACGCTGACCGAGCCGACGTCGATGCCGAGGACGAGGTGGGGATTCGAGCAGGAGAGAGAGCGAGGTGTCGGGTTCATAGCTGCAACCGGGACGGCAATCAGCTCACTGCGGGCAAGCGAACGCGCGGCTAGCGCCTCTTCTTCGCGGGGGCCTTCTCGGTCTCTGCGTGGCGCGCGAGCACCTCGCGGATCCGCTCGAGGAGGCGGAAGAGCGCGGCCGAGTCCTCTTCGCTGAGGATGGCGAGGAAGGCGGCCGTCTTCTCGACGATGCGGCGGTCGAGATCGCGGGCCGAGGCCGCTCCCGAATCGGTCAGCTCGACCCGCACCACGCGGCGGTCCTTCGCGTCGCACAGGCGGCGTGCGTAGCCGGCGTGTTCGAGCCTGTCCACGGTGCCGGTCACCGCCCGCTCGCTCGAGCCGAGCCTCCGGGCGAGCTCGCCCATGGTCAGGGGACCGTCTTTGCCGAGCCAGAGCAGGGCGTTCAACTGCACCGCGGTGAGCGGCATCTCCTCGACGATCGCCGCCGCCGGGGCGCGGAGCGGATTCTCGCGCCCCAGCGCGGTCAGCAGGTCGAGCAGGCGCCGTGCCTCGGCGCGTTTGCCCTTGGTGATTGTCACCACCGGTAAATACCTCCGCAGGTAAATGCGCAGTAATGGAAGGAGCATTGGCCGTCAAGCGGAGTGGCGCCGGCCGCACGGGCGCCTGTGTCGCGGCCGGCCACCTTTGCGGAGCGCCGCCCGCTGCGGAGCGCCGGCCTGTGCGGAGCGCCGGCCTGTGCGGAGCGCCGGCCTGTGCGGAGCGCCGGCCTGTGCGGAGCGCCGGCCTTCGTGCCGGCCCCCTCGGGTCTCTCGAATTCACCGGATCGATGCTGGATTCTCCGACGGGCGCATTGCCATGTCATTGCCATGCGCCCCTACCGTTCCAGGCGACCCCCGGGCCTTCTTAAAGGCACGCGCGTCTCACGGTCGGGCGCCGGCTTGAGTGGCTGGGGGGCGCCGGCCCAATCCAACGCGAGCTGGAGCGGCAAGCGCGCGGCGACCAGCGGGGCAGGAGTGCAAGAGCTTCGATCGGCTACTGGACGTAATACGTCTTGCGCACGGTGCTGCCGCGGCGCTCGAGCTCGATTTCAATCCGGCTCGAGTCCCTGAGCTGCGCATAGAGGTCCAGGGCCCTGCCGGCGCTGTTGAGCTCGTAGCCGTTGATGCGCTTCACCACGTCGCCGTTGTGGAGGCCCATGCGCGAGTAGAGGGAATCCGGGCGGATGGCGAAGAGCTTGAACCCGGTAGGCTCGCCGTACTTGAAGGCAGGTACGACGCGTACTTCGAGGGCGACCTGTCGAGATTGGCGAGAATCCGCGCGACCTCGTCCTTAGGAACCGCGTAAGCGCCATCGGCGAGCGCGCGGATGCCCGAACCGAATCCGTCATCGGGACCGCCAGGTCCTGCTCGGGCCGCGCTCGCGCTTGCGACCGAGCCGGCGGAACCAAGTCCGCTCGATGCCGGCTGCGCCTGGATGCGCTCCAATCGGCCGTTGTTGTCGATGACAACGCATAGGCGATTGATGCCAACGATCGTAGCGCCCTGAATCTGATCGCCGAGCATGAGGACGCGAGTCTGCTTAGAGACGAGGTCCTCGATGCTCGCGAGCGACCACTGCGAAAGGTTGGCGACCATCGTGCCGACGAGCCGCACCTGCAGGCTCGACACGACCGGCTCCGAGTCGAGGCTTGGCGCTGCCGGCTCGGCGTCGCCCGCCGTGGGCTCGAGGCCAAGCAGCTTGAACGCCGCCTCGGGATTGAGCCTGGTCCGAGGAGGCACCTGCGCGATGGGAGGAGGCGGAGGTGGCGAGGAGGGCAGGGCGAGCGTTAGGAGCCCGTCAAGAACGAGGGTATTTGCGGTCTTGGCTGCAAGCCAGGCCGCGAGCGCCAGAAAGGCCAGATTCCCGAACCAGAAGCACCAGCGAAGCGATGGCATTCGGCATCTCCTTGCGTCTGCGACTGCACTTGGCGAGGTCGCTTCGCAAGGCGTGTGCCGCCTGTGCCCGACGCGGAAAGCGCGGGGATTGAGAGGTCGGAAGGCGTGTCGAAGCAGGTGCCGCGCGACAAATCGTCAAAGCTGGCCCGCAGCCGCGCGACAAAGCGGCGGGGCAGCCGCTCGCTCTTGCGAATGTTCTCTAGCCTCGACTCTCGACTGTCGACTGTCGACTAGCTCCTCGCCACAAAGCTGTAAGGCGGCCAAGGTCCGCTCAAGCTGCTGCCGGCCGCGTCGTCGCCCATCCGCTCGAATGCTGCGCGAAACGCCTCGACCCTCTCCCTGGGGACGAGGAAGGCGAGCGAGAGCGATTGCGGCGCTTCGCCCGAGCCGGTGAGCCCTTCGGCCCCGACTCCCTCGGCGAGCCGCAGCTTCCCGTCCGCTTCCACGATGAGCCTCAGCGGCGAGGAGAGCTCGACCTTGAGCCGTGTGAAGAGGCCTTGGAACGCGCGCCGGTAGCGCTCGACGGGGCCTTCATCGGGCGGCAGGCGCTTTGCGCGGGCTTCGAGGTAGGCGCGCCCGGAGCCCGGCGGGGCCGGCCGCCTGGCGGCGGGCTTTGACTCGCGTTGCAGATTGCTGCTGCCGGCCGACGGGCCGACCACCAGGCGGATGCCCATCTCGACGCAGCCCTCGAGCTCTTTCAGTTGTGATCCGAAGACCTCGGCGCGCTCTTCGAGGAAGCGGCAGACCTGCTCGCGCGACTCGAGGATCGAGCCAAAGCGCATGGGGATGACGCTGCGGTCGGCGAAGTACGCCTCGACGACGCGCTCGTAGGCCTGGATGCGCTCGATCGTTGGCACGAGCGGAGCGTCGGCGATCAAAGAGGTCGCCGCGCACAGTCGGCCGCGCGAGACGAGCGCGACCGGGCGGTCATCAACGCCCCGCAGCCTGCGCAGCCGGTCGCGCTCCGAGCCGAAGAAGACGCAGTACAGCAGTCGCCTCATGACCCTGGCTCATCGAGCCCCGGAGTGAAGCTGAACGGGGGAAAGGGCCCGGCAACCTGGAGCACGAGCCCCCGCTCAGCGAGCTCGGCGCCTCGCTGTTCGACCTCGGCGAGGAACGCCTTCACGGCGGGCCTGGGGACGAGGAAGGCCCAGTTGAGCACCATCTCGCCGGAGGCTTCGCCCGCGCCGGCCGGCAGGAGCTTGCGCTCGGCGGCTTCGATGGCGCTGCTCGCGAGCTCCTCCTTGAGCTGCGCGGAGGTCTCGCGAAGCCAATCGCTCACCTTGGTCTCCGCCTGCGCGCGGAGCCTGCGCTCCTGCATGTAGCGCATACCGGGCGAAGCTGATAGCGCCGCCGCGCCGCCTATCATGAGCTCCTCTTCGACGAGGCGCTCCTGAGCCTGGCGGCGGTCCAGATAGCCCTTCACGCCCCACTCCTCGGCGTCCAGGGTCCGGTCGAGAAAGGCGCGGATGGCGTCGTGGTGCCGCGCGAGTAGGGCCTCGACCCGGTCGAGC
>JBMNNX010000080.1:0-23889 GCA_050942745.1 Myxococcales bacterium | reverse complement strand
AATCCACCTACTCGCCCTGTCGCTTGACCGTGAGGCGGCCGGCCTCCGGTTCCTCTTCGAGGCGAGCGACGGGCGCTCCTCGCGTTGATCTAGAAGGAGCATTGCGGTCGAGCAACGGGCGGTCCGGGCTGCGACCGGGCCGGGACTCGAGCGGATCCGGGGCGCAGAGCCGTCGGGGCAGGCGCCCGCCGAAGCGTCGGACAAGCAGAGCCAAGCAGTGAAAATGCGGAAGAATCTCCGCGAGCGGCTCGCCCGGCCGCCGGGCGTGCGGTGAGCCTATGCAAGCGCGCAGCACGGGCTGGCCGCCGAGCACCGGCTCACGCTCCTGCCTGAGGTTCGCATCCGGCAGGTCGGCCATCCTGGGTGCCCGCGGCCATCCGCCCGGTCGCTTGCGAGGCGAAGAATACGAGCGCTAGATCGGGCGCGCACAGGTCAGCCGCAGATCCGCGGCGTCGGGCACCCGGCTCCCTGCGGTCGGTTGTCGCCAAGCGAGGTCGCAAGACCGCGGCCGGTCCTCTTTCCGTTTCGCGGCTCCACCTTCAAATCTGGACAAGGCCATGTGCACGCTGATCCTCGCCCACCGCTTCTTCCCCGACGCCGCGCTGGTCGTAGCCGCCAACCGCGACGAGCTGCTCGCGCGGCCCGCATCGGGTCCGCGGCTGGTCGAAGGGACGCCGCGCGTCCTGATGCCGCGCGACGAGGTCGCCGGAGGGAGCTGGCTGGGGCTCAACGAGCACGGGCTCTTTGTCGGGATCACCAACCGCGTGGGCAGGCCGCCGGACCCGGCGCGGCGCTCCCGCGGCCACATCGTCGCCGAGTCGCTCCAGGCGCCGAGCGCGCGCTCGCTCCACGCGCAGCTCTCCAGCCTGGACCCGGCCCTCTACAACCCCTTCCACCTGCTCTACGCCGACGGGCGCGACGCCTTCGTGACCTGGGCCGACGGGCAGTCCCTGCTCCAGTACGAGGTCAATCCGGGCATCCACGTCATCACCGAGCGCTCGCTCGGCGGCGACGACCATGGCAGGGCCATCCGCGCGCTGGCCGCTTTCGAGGAGCGAATCGACGGCCGCACGCCCTCACTCGATGAGCTGGGCGCGCTCCTCGCTCTTCACGTCGAAGGCGACTCGGTGGCGGGGCTCTGCGTCCACGCCGAGTCGCTCGGCTTCGGGACGCGCTCGTCGTTCGTCTACGTCTCGGGCCCAAAGCCTATCGCGGGCTGGCGCGAGGGAGCCGCGTGCGGCGGCCAGATGGAGAGCCTGGGCCCGCTGCTGACTCGGCTGTTCGCGGCGCCTGGATAATGCCTCGGCCGCCGAAGGCGGCGCCGCTACTGCTTCTGCAGCTCGAGCTTGACGGTCGTCACCTCGCCCGGGGCGATCTGGACCTGCTGCTCGATGCGCTTGAAGCCGTCGCGCTCGACCGCCAGCGCGTGCGTGCCGACCTTCAGATCGAGAGACACCGGCGTCTCGCCCTTGCGCGCGCCGTCCACGTAGACGGTCGCCCAAAGCGATTCGCTCTGGTGCGCGGTGATAACCCGGAGCGTGCCGATGTCGCCGGTCCCGGCCGGCGCCCTGGTCCTCTCCGGCGTCTTGTGCGCGGCTGCCTGGGCCTTGGGCCGCGGCTCGGGCCGCTTCGCCGGCTTGTCGACCGGCTCCGCGGTAGCGCTGGCCGCGGCGGGATCGGCAGGCTCCTCCTGCGCTGCCGGTGGCTCGACGGGCGGAGGCTGCTGGGGCACGGGCATGGGCGGGGCGACCGGAGGCTCGTCCGCAGGAGGCGCGAGCGGCGTCAGCTCGGTGGAGACCGGCTCACTGCCCGACAGCGCCTCTTTGAGCACGAACTGATAGGTCGCCCAGCCGCCTCCGCCGAGGACGAGGACAATCGCGAGCAGCGTGCCCAGCCCGCCGCCCGACTTGGTCGCCTGCGCGGCGGGCGCGGGAGCGCTCTGGGGCTTGTGCGGCTCGACGACCGGCGCAGGTGCTGGCCTCGGCGGCGTCGCGGGGCCCAGGTCTTGGGGCTCGAATTCGGGCTCGGGCTCCACCGCTCGCTTCACGGGCGTCGGGCGCAAGCGCTCGGGCATCCGGTTCGTGCGGCGGGGAGTTCCAGCGGGCGTTCGGCCGGGGCGCGTCGGCGACTGGCCGACGGGCGTCGCCGTCCTCGGCTTGGTGGCGGGCTTCGGCCCGGGATCGGCGGCCGCGAGCTCGGCGCGCGTGCGCCGGGGCGTCGAACGCGGGGGCGAGCGCGGGGTCGAGCGCGGCGTCGGAGTGGGCGAACGGGGCGACGGGTCCGGCGGGGTCGGCTCGATCGAGATCAGGTCGGGCAGCGGCTGGGTCTGTTCGAGAAGCTCGGTCTGCTCGAGATTCGGCGGGGCGGACAGCAGCGCGGCTTCGAGCGCCGAATAGAGGTCGGCCGCGGACTGGAAGCGATCGTCGGCCTTCTTGGCGAGCGCCCTGCGGATGAAGCCGCCGAGCGCCGCGGGGAGATCGGGCCTCTTCTCGCACGGGTCGGGCGGCTCGGCCCGCACGTGCATCTCGATGACCTTGAAGTCGTTGTCGGCGAGGAAGGGGAGCTCGCCGATGAGGCACTCGTAGACGAGGCAGCCGGCCGCGTAGAGGTCGGCCCGGTGGTCGATCTGCCGGCCGAGCGCCTGCTCGGGCGACATGTAGTGAGGCGTGCCCATCATCACGCCGGCGCGCGTCAGCCCCTGGTCCTGGCGGGTGTCGCGCAGGATGCCGAAGTCGAGGATGGTGGCGTGCCCGGAGGGCGAGATGTGGATGTTGCCCGCCTTCAGGTCGCGGTGGACGAAGCCCTTGGAGTGGATGAACTCGAGCCCGTCGCAAAGCTGCCGCATGATCGAGAGCGCGTCCTTCACCGGCAGGCCGCCCGGCTTGTCGCGCAGGTAGCGCAGCAGCGTGACCCCCTCGAGCAGCTTCATGACGATGAAGGGCCGCCCGCCGTGCTTGCCGACCGCGTAGACGGGCACGATGTTCGGGTGGTCGAGGGCCGCGGTGAGCTTCGCCTCCCGCTCGAAGCGGGTGACGAACTCCTCGTCATGGCACAGCTCGCCGGCGAGGACCTTGATGGCCACCTTGCGGTCGAGCGACAGGTCGTGCGCGAGGAAGACCGAGCCCATACCGCCCTGGCCGAGCTTGCCCTCCAGGCGCCACTTGTTTTCGAAGACGTCGCCCAGCTTGATGGCGACAAACCCCGAGGCCGCGAGCGAGTCGTCAGCCGCTGGCGTTGCCGCGCCGCAGTGCTTGCAGAAGCGGCTGGCGTCGTCGAGTAGTTGTCCGCAGCTCAGGCAGTTCACGTGCCCCATCCAGATGATGAAGGGCGAACTATACCAAGAGCCTGACAAGGTGCGAGCCGGAGGACGGGCGCCGCCGCGCTTTCCGGGGGCGAAAGTCGCCCTAGCGGGCCGCATCCCGGAGGCGCCGGGTGAGGATCTTGATGATTCCCAAGGCGATGGCGTGCTTGTCCGACATGATCTCCTGGAAGTCGTCGCGGGCGATCTTCAGCAGCGCGACGTCGACCAGGGCGGTGACCGTGGCCGAGCGCGGAGAGGCGTCGAGGATGGCCATCTCGCCGAAGCACTCGCGCTCGCCGAGCTCGGCGATCACCTTGTCCTTGCGGTGCACCCGGACCTTGCCCTCGAGCACGATGTAGAGCGCGTCGCCCACCTCGCCTTCGGCGAAGATCTCCTCGCCCGCGTCGAAGCCCTCTTCGACGGTGATCATGGCGATCTGCGCGAGGTCCTCGCCCGGGATCTGGGAGAAGAGGTCGACCGACTTGAGGAAGAGGACCTTTTCGACCGTGGAGATCATCGCGCCGCCATAGTGCTCGAAGGGTTGGGCATCGTCTCAGCTCGCCGCCAGCGCCGCGTCGAAGGCCGCCAGGATGCAGCGTACCCGCTCGCGCACGAGCGCCGAGTCATCGGCCGCCCGGCTCTCGACCGCGCGGGTGAGCGCGGGCAGCGGCAGCAGCTTCTCGAGCGCGACGACGCACGCCTCGCGCACCAGCGGTGAGGGGTGATCGAGGTTCTCGAGGACAGGCCGCCGCAGCTCCTCGTCGCGCAGCTCGCCGGCCAGGAACAGGGCGCAGGCGCGCACCCAGGCGCTCTCGTCCGCCAGCAGGTCCCGCAGGCGCTCGCGCGGCTCGAGCGAGGGGAGGGCGAAGTGCTCGGAGGCAATCCGCAGCCTGCCGGCCCGGTCCCGGTCCTCGAGCAGCGGGACGATGCAGCGTCGCAGCGGGCGGTCGAGCACGTTGTCGAGCAGCTCGATGGCGTTCGCCCTGCGGCGCGGCGCGTCCTGGGCCGAGGCGTCCTTGAGGCCGGCGTAGATCAGCTCGAGCTCGGCCTCGGGGTGCAGGATGCTCAGCAGCACGAAGAGCCTGGCCTCGCACTGCTCGACCTTCTCGGCCAGCGCGCTCGCGAGCAGCGCCTCGGCGGCCGCCTTGCCCGTGCGAGGCGTCAGCCGGTCGGGCGGGCCCTGCAGGCCGAGCGCCTCGGCGCTGGCGATGGCGTGGTAAGCGCGCTGAAGCTCGCGGTCGATGGCCCGGCCTATCGCCTTACGGTCTATCGCCAGGCCTCGGCACGCCTTCAGGCTGCGGCGCAGCGCCTGGTAGAGGTTGCGGCGCACCAGCTCGTCCGGATCGTCGAGGTGGGCGGTCAGGGCCTCTATCGCCTGCGGCGTGCCGAGCCGGCCGAGCACGCGGGGCACGTTGCGGCGAATCCCCGGATCCTCGAGCCGGTTGTCGAGCACGCGCTCGAGCGTCGCCTCGATACCAGGGCCGTAGGCGGCGAGCGCCTCGACCGCGTCGGCGCTCGTCTCCTCGCGCGCCAGCCTGTAGACAAGCGCGGTGACGAGCTCGGGCGCCTTGAGCCGGCCGGCCGCCTGGATGGCCGCGTGGCGAACGGGCGGAGCGCGGTCGGCCATCAGCTCGAGCACCGGGTGGTAGAAGTTCTTCACCCCGATCTCGCCGAGCACGCGCGCCGCCTCGCAGCGCATCGCCGGGTCCGGGTCGGAGATGAGCGCCTTGAGCGCCTCGGCGGCGGCGAGCACGCCGTCGAGGCCGCCGTAGCGGATCATGCTGGCGATGGCGGCCGCGCGGATGGGCGGCGAGGGGTCCTTCAGGAAGCCGCACACGCTGCGCACCGCCTTGTCGTGGCCGATGGCGCAGAAGGCCTCGATCGCCGCCGCGCGCACGGCGGGCTCCGGGTCGTCGAAGAGCCGGAAGACAGCGTTGCCGTGCTGCAGGGAGCCGATGCGCCCGAGGTGCGCGAGCGCGGATTTACGCACTTCGGGCGACGGGTTGGCAAGCAAGCGCACGAGGTGGTGATCGGCCTTCCCCACGGTCGCGTGCGGCAGCATCTCCAGGGCGTTGATGACCTCGTTCGGGTCGGGCGACTCGAGCGCGCGCAGCAGGACCCTGCTCGTCGCCCCGTCGTAGATGCGGTGGCGCGCGCTCTCGAGATCGAGCCGGCGGCGGCGCAGGGTGTCCTGCAGCGAGCGCACGTAGTGGCCGCGCAGCCTAAAGACGACGAGCCCCCAGCCGAGCGCCGTCACCGCGCTCGTCGCGCCCACCGGCTCGACCCGGTTGCCCACCCAGGCCTTGTAGGCGAGCAGCAGCAGCCCCGAGCCGGCGATGGCCGCGGGCTTGATCACGCCGTCGATGAACGCCTTGGCCCCGCCGCGGGCGCTGGCCGGCACCGGCAGGAACAGGAGCTGGGTCGTCGCGTCGTTGATGGTGTAGCGGAAGACGAACTCGCTGCCCTTGGTGAAGCTCGCGCTCCACAGCCCCGGTACGAGCAGGACCCCGAGGCTGCCTATCCCGAGGAAGGCCGGCAGGATGGCCAGCGCGGCGATGACGCCGAGGCCGGAGAGCACCCGGGAGGTCGCGAAGAACTGGACGAAGAGGGCGAGCGCGCCGGTGGCCGCATAGAAGGCGCCGAAGAACGCGGCGAGCTCGTTCTTCTCGAAGGCCGCCCCGGCGATGGTCTTGAACTGGAAGTCGACGAGGGTCGTGGTGACGAAGGTGATGGCGGCCAGCGCGGCGACGAACTTGAGGTGCGGGGAGGCGAAGACGCGCGCGGCGGCCGGGCGGGCCGCGCGGCCGGCGGTGCGCCCGCGGGTCAGGCGCATCGGCACCCGGCGCCCGAGCCGGGTGGCGAGGACGGCGACCCCGCCGAGCAGCAGCGCGCACAGCAGCGTGAGGTTCTCGGCGCCGAGGCGGCGCGCGAGCACGCCGACCGCGCCGCCGAAGACGATGTTCGCCAGCGTCCCGCCCGCGCCGATGATGCCGAACAGCCGCTTGGCGTCGCGCGCGTGAAAGATGTCGTTCGTCAGGGTCCAGAACTGAATGACCGTCAGGGCGCCGACCACCTCGACGAAGACGTAGAAAGCCGAAAAGACCCACTCGCCCGGCGACCTCAAGGCGAGGCGCACCGCGACGAACCCGACGGCGAAGAGCAGTGCCGTCCCCGCGGTCAGCAGGTCGCGACGCAGCCGGTCGGCGATGCGCGAATAGACGAAGCCGACGAGCGCTACGGCGAGCGCCGAGGCGATGTACATCAACGGCAGCTTGTCGCGGGTCGTGTTCGCGAGGAAGAGCGCGTCGCGCACCGAGCGGCCGACGATGAAGGCGCCGACCACGCTCAAGCAATGCAGAAACAGCAGCGACGTGAGCCGGCCCTCGCCAGGCCGAATCTGAAACAGGACCTCGAGGATCCTCTCACGCCTCTCGCTTCTCATTTCTTGCCGAGATTCCCCACCGAGCGCGGGCTCCCGAAGCCGCCAGACAGGCGGCGCATGCTAGCAAACCGAGTATGACGAAGCGATGGACCCCGGGGCCAGAGGCGTCTGGGCTCCTAAGCTCGTTTCGCCTTTGCCCAAGCAGCTTGGCCGAGGCCCGGTCATCCCGAGCTTCAGACCGGTCATGTGGCCGGGTGTGGCCTCGAGCCAACACCGGTCAGCCCGAGCCCCTTCGACAGGCGCAGCGCGTGCCTCGCCCGGAACCCAAACGCTCGGTCGCAGGCCGGTAGGGGCGCATGGCAATGCGCCCGTCGAGGAATCAAGCACAGTCGTCAGGGAGCTCGACGCCCCCGGCGGCCGGCGCAAAGACGCGCCCTGCAGAATCGCGCTGCCGCGCAGAAACTCGAAGGCAGTAGCTCAGGAGGCCGAGCTTGCGAGCCCGAAGCCGAGGGCCTGTCGCGGCCACCCCGAGGTCTTCGCGGGTTCTTGGGCAGCTACGACCTCGCGCAGATGGAGCTGTTGGCTTGGAGCGTTGAGGCGATGGGCGGGAGCCACGGAGCCGAGGGGCTCGCGGGCGCTGATCCCAGCGACTCGTAGCGACGGCAGCGCTCGAGCGCGAGGCGAAGCTCTGCGCCCGAGAGAGCCGGCCAGTCCGGCGACCTCGCCGGCCCGAAGAACGGCGTTGCGACCCGGCGCGGGCCGGCGCTACAGAGGGGTGAAGTTTCTCGGTCCGCGGCCTTGTTTCTGGAAGAGTCGAGCCGGCCGTGAACATCTCGGAGGCAAGCCTCTCCTTGATTCCCTACTTCGCTCCACCTCCCCTGGCCCTCGGGCCGCTGACCGTCGATCCCTTCGGCGCGCTCGCCGCCGTCGGCATCTACGTCGGCGCGCGGCTCGCCGCGGGAAGGGCGGCCCGCAAGGGCCTCGATCCGCTCCCGATCATCGACTTCCTGTTCTGGGGCGTGCTCGCGGGAATTCTCATGGGACACGCGGTGCACTTGTTCCTCTACCACCCCGAGGAGCTGCGCGACCCGGCCAAGATCTTCAAGGTCTGGGAAGGCTTGTCGTCCTTTGGTGGCCTGCTCGGCGGCCTGATCGCCGCGGTCGTCTACTTCCGCAAGAAGCGCATCCGCCTGCTCGACTACGGCGACGCCTGGGCGCTGGGCATCGCGCCGGGCTGGGGAATCGCGCGGCTGGGCTGTTTCGTGGTCCACGACCACCCGGGCGTGCGCAGCGACTTCTTCCTCGCCGTCGCCTTCCCCGGCGGTGCCCGGCACGACCTGGGGCTCTACGACGCGCTCGCGCTCTTCGCGATAGCCGCGGTGCTCTACGTGCTCGCCCGCCGCTCCGCCTGGCAGGGGAGACTGCTGCCTTTGCTCGCGCTCCTGTACGGCGTCCAGCGCTTCTTCACCGACTTCCTTCGCGCGACCGACGGCTATTCGGACCCGCGCTACCTCGGCCTGACCCCGGCACAGTACTTCTGCGTCCTGCTCGTCGGCTGGGGCGTCTACCAGCTCGTGCGCAGCGCCCGCGCGGCGCGAGGCAGCGCGGACTCGGCGGTCGGCCCTGCGGTCGACCAGCCGCCCGCGGCCTCGTAGAGCTCGCTCGACCCTTTCCGAACCACCTTCGCCAGGAGCACCGATGCGCGTCCAGGTTCCCATCGAGAAGGCGTACAGACTCATCAACCACGGCCCTGCGACCCTGGTCACCAGCAAAGCCGACGGGCGAGCCAACGTGATGGCCGCCGCCTGGGTCTCGTCGCTCGACAGCGCGCTCGTCTCGGCGGTGATTTCGAGCGACAGCCTGACCCGCGAGCTCATCGAGCGCAGCGGCGAGTTCGCCATCAACCTGCCGACGGTCGCGCTCCTCGACGCCGTCTACCGCTGCGGGAGCTCGAGCGGGCGCGAGGGCGACAAGCTCGCCGCGGCCGGGCTCACCACGTTCCCTGCCTCCCAGGTGGCAGCTCCCTTGATTGAAGGCTGCGTCGGCTGGCTCGAGTGCCGCCTCCGAGACGAGCCCCGGCTTCGCCAGGAGTACGACCTCCTCATCGCCGACGTCGTCGCCGCCTGGGCCGACGACGCCGTCTTCCGGGACGGGATGTGGCGGTTCGAAGGGCAGCCCGACAAGCGCACGATCCACCACGTCTCCCAGGGCGTGTTCCTCGCCAGCGGCGAGGCGGTCGAGGCGTCGAAAGCGTAAGAGCCTGCTTTTCCAATTGGAATGGCGGCTCTATACTCGCGCGCCTCAGAGGCCGGAATGTGTCTGGAAACCAAGCACCTTGACTATCTCGAGAGGACGAACGAGGCGGACTTCCGCGAGAAGCGGATCTCGTACGAGACCTACATCCGCTTCGCGGACCTCATCGACAGGTGCCGCTGCTGCGACCTCTGCGACAACGGCGAGCACGGGGACATCCTCGGCGAATGCCGGATCCATCTCCTGCGCCTGTTCATCTCGATGAAGCGCGACGCCGAGCGCCGGCTGAACGAGAAGGCTGCAGCCAAGGCCTCGAGCGGTTCGAGCGGCAGCGGCACCGACTAGCCCCGCGCGCAGGACGTTATTCCACCGAGAGAAGGGTTCATCGTGAGCGAGCTGCCCAAGCCCGATCTGATGGTCGATGCGTCCGGAAAGTTCTGCCCGGTGCCGATCATGGAGGTCGCCAAGGTCGCCCGGCAGGCGAACCCGGGCCAGGTGATCGAGCTGATCGCCACCGACCCCGGCGTCGAGAGCGATCTGTCGGCCTGGTGCAAGGCGACCCGCAACGAGTACCTGACGATCGCGCGTGAGGGCAGCAAGCTGCGGGCCTTCGTCCGCAAGCGCTGAGCGTGCCCGAAGGAAGGCGACCAGCATCATGACAGACAGGAAGGCCAGGGCCATCGGGCTGCTCTCGGGCGGCCTCGACTCGCTGCTCGCCCACGCGCTGATGCGCGCGCAGGGCGTCGAGGTGAGGGCGATCAACTTCTACACCGGCTTCTGCATCCTCGAGACGCAGCGCCGGCTCGGCCGCAAGCGCCCCGACGGCTCGACCCCGCGCAACGATGCGCTTCAGGCGGGGGCGACGCTCGAGACCGAGGTGGAACTAGTCGACATCTCCGGGCCCGACTACCTGCGGATGGTGACGCACCCGAAGTACGGCTACGGCGCCAACGCCAATCCGTGCATCGACTGCCGCATCTTCATGTTCTCGAAGGCCCGCGAGCTCATGGAGCAGGACGGCTACGACTTCGTCTTCACCGGCGAGGTGCTGGGCCAGCGGCCGAAGAGCCAGCGGCGCGAAACGATGCGCATCATCGACCGCGACAGCGGGCTCGAGGGGCGGCTGCTCAGGCCGCTGTCGGCGAAGCTGCTCGAGCCGACGATCCCGGAGAAGGAAGGGCTCGTCGATCGAGAGAGGCTGTTCGACATCAGCGGCCGCTCCCGGAAGCCGCAGATGGAGCTCGCACGCAAGCTCGGCATCACCGAGTACCCGCAGCCCGCCGGCGGCTGCTGCTTCCTGACCGACGAGACCTTCGGGCGGCGCTTCCACGATCTGATGCGCCGCAAGGCCGAGCGCCGCCTCGAGCAGGAGGAGGTCATCCTCCTTGCCACCGGGCGCCACTTCGATCTCGGCCTGAACGCGAAGCTCGTCGTCTCGCGCAACGAGACCGAGAACCTGCTGTTGCTGCAGTACACCGAGGGCCGATACGCGCTCGAGGCGAAGGGGGTCAACGGCCCCATCGCCCTCGTCGAGGGCGAGCCGGACGAACGGCAGCGCGAGCTCGCCTCGCGCATCGTCGGACGCTATGGCAAGGGCAAGGACCTCGAGCGGGTCACCATCGAGTGGAGGCGCGGCGGGGAGAGCACCGAGGTCGGCGTCGAGCCCTATCGATCGGAAGCGGAGTTCGAGAAGCTGCGGATCTGACGATCGCGCTGGTGTGGGGAGCCGAAAGCTCCCGATAAGGATGGCCGCAGCCAGGCATCGCGGGGACGCCGACCGACCGGCATGCGGCTTTCTGCTCCGCGCGACTCCCCGGCGACGAACGCGCATGCCGCGGAGAGCTTCCCGCTGAAGCGGGCCTGATCGCGAAAGGTGTCGGGCAGGGCGATCGGCTTCGTCCGACGCTCCTTCGGCGAAGCGTGTCGCCTCGCAGGTCGCCGACCGGAGGCGCCAGAGCATCGCGGCGCGCGGCTTCCGGGGAGCGGCCGCTTGCATCGCAGTGGCGGGAGCCGGGCGCGATCTTCCGAGGTCGCGAGCCGGGGCTCGCCATCAGGTCGCGCGCGAAGCGATGGCGGCTGGGCAGGGCTGACCGGACGGCCGGTGACAGAGCCTGCGATACAGCGGCTTCGGGCTCCGTTTCGACCGGACGACCGGGGGCGCGACGCGGCCGGGGAGCAGGAGCCCCAAGCGCATTCATCGCGGCGCTACGCCGCAGCGCGCCGATCGGTCCCTAAGCGGCCGCAGGGGCGCCCGAGTTGTCGCTCGGTCGGGGAAGGTGGAAGAATGCGCTTTCCCTGGGCCGATGACGGATTCGGGCGCTCTGCGCGCCGAGGAGGAACACGATGAAGTACGGTAGAAATCCTGGGCTTTGCCCTTGTCGCAATGGCCATCTCCGCCTGTGGCGGCGGCATCGAGAGCAAGGAGGATGCTGCCAAGGCGCTGCAGCGGCTCGCCTTCGCGACGAAGAGCGCGAGCGGCGACAAGGCCTCTCCCGGCGGCGCGCTGAGCGGCAGCCTGACCATGACCGTCGATGGCAAGGAGGGCAGCGCGACGGTCACGTATTCGTTCGACCTCAAGACGGGCCTGTTTTCCGCCGACGTGACCTACGACGACTTCTCGGCCGACGGCGTGAACACCTTCGACGGGAACATGTCGACGACGATGGCCTTCAAGATGGACCTCGAGAACCCGCTCGCGGGCATGTCGCTCGATCTCACGATGAAGGGCGAGGTCGAAATGACCGGCGAGTACAACGCGGACATCGAGGTGGACGTCGTCTTCTCGATGAAGGTCAGCGACCTCGAGAACCTCGAGGGTGCCTCGGTCGAGGCGACCATCGACGGGCGCGTGGTCGCCGACGGCGAGGAGTACGTCTTCGACAACGAGTCGCTGATGATAGAGACGGCGAAGCCGTAGGCCGTCCTGGAATTCTGCTTGGAATCGCGCGGGCGGCCGGCAGACTCCGGCCGCCCGCGGCGTTTTGGCGCAGCAGCGCGCCCGCGGGCGGGCGAGGAGAGGAGACATGGACGAACTGCGGATGAGGCTCGAGAGGACGAAGGCGGCGCTGCTCGTCGTAGACATCCAGGAGCGCATGTGCGCTGCGATGGACCAGGAGAAGCTCCAGCGCATGACCAACCGCTGTCGCGCGCTCATCGAGGGCGCCAAGGCGATGAGGCTGCCGATCATCGTGACCGAGCAGTATTCGAAGGGCCTGGGGCCGACGGTCGAGCCGTTGCGCGCCGTGCTTCCGGACGGCACCCGCGCCATCGAGAAGAACCAGTTCTCGTGCGCGCTCCCCGAGGTCCTCGATGCGCTCGCAGACCGGAAGCAGGTCCTGCTCTGCGGGATGGAGACGCACGTATGCGTCTTCCAGACCGCGCGCGACTTGCTGGAGCGGGGGCTGATGCCCTACCTGTGCGCCGACGCGCTGCTGTCGCGGACGGCGGAGGACAAGCGCTGGGGGCTCGAGCGCGCCCGCGACCTCGGGGCGGTCGTGACGACCGCTGAGGGAGCGCTCTTCGACCTGCTCGGCTGCGCGGGGACGCCCGAGTTCAAGGTGGTGAGCGCGGCGGTTCGCTAGCGCTCGCCGGCGGCCGTCAAAGACGAAGAAGGGGAGGAGCGAGGCTCCTCCCCTTCGAACCCAAGCTGCGACGGGGCCTACCGGGCCTTGATCGCCTCCAGGAAGGCGGCGATGAGCGCCTTCAGGCGCGCCTCGCCGCGCGCTTTCGCGTCGGCGAACGGCTCGCTCTCGGCGATCTGCTCGCGCAGCTCGAAGTAGTACTTGATCTTCGGCTCGGTGCCGCTCGGGCGGCAGGTGACGCGCGCGTCGGCCAGCTCGAACACGAGCACGTCGCTGCTCGGCAGGTCGATCTTCGTCTCTCCTGAGGCGGTCTTGCGCACGCCTGTCCGCAGGTCGCGTACCGCGATCACCGGGGCCTCGCCGATCGCCATCGGCGGATTGGCGCGCAGGCGCTCCATCGTCGCCTTGATCTGCGCAGCTCCGGAGGTGCCGGGGAGCACGACGCTGTGCTGGCCGCTCAGGAACAGGCCGAAGCGCCGGTAGATCTCCTCGAGGTACTGCAGGACCGACTTGCCCTCCGACTTGCAGAAGGCGGCCAGCTCGGCGAACACGGCGGCGGCGCTGATGCCGTCCTTGTCGCGCACCGCCCGGCCGACCGTGTAGCCGAGCGCCTCCTCGTAGCCCATCACGAGCTCGGCGCCTTCGGCCTCGAGCTGGAGGGCGTGGTTGGAGATCCACTTGAAGCCGGTCAGCGTCTCGGCGTAGCGGACGCCGAGCGCCTCGGCCATGCGCGACAGCAGCGAGGAGGAGACGATGGTCGTGACCACCGCGCGCTCGGCGCCTCCCGGCCGCTCGGTGAGCAGGTAGTAGGCGAGCAGGGCGCCGACCTGGTCGCCGCTGAGCTGCACGTGGTGCCCGGGGGCGTCGCGCACGGCGATGGCCAGCCGGTCGGCGTCCGGGTCGTTGGCGATGACGAGGTCCGCGTCGCGCTCGGCCGCCAGGTTCAGGGCGAGATCGAGCGCGCCGTTCTCCTCGGGGTTGGGGAAGCGCACCGTGGGGAAGCGGCCGTTGGGCTCGAACTGGGACTCGACGTTGGTCACCGCGGTGAAGCCAGCTTGGGCGAGCGCGGCGCGGGTGAACCGCCCGCCGACTCCGTGCAGCGGCGTGTAGACGATCTCGATGTTGCGCGAGACCTCCGGGTGCAGCACCAGCTTGCGCAGCTCGGCGAGGTAGCGCGCCTCCAGATCGGCGCCCAGGGACTTGACCAGGCCCTTGCGGCGCGCCTTGTCGAGAGGGGGCATCGGCAGGGTGAGCAGCGGGCCGATCTTGTCGATCTCGGCGCTGATGCCCTTGTCGTGCGGCGGGATGATCTGCGCGCCGTTGTCCCAATAGACCTTGTAGCCGTTGTACTCGGGCGGGTTGTGGCTGGCGGTCACCATGATGCCGGCGGCCGCGCCGAGCTGCGAGACCGCGAAGGGCACCAGGGGAGTGGGGACCACCGTCTCGAAGAGGTGGACGACGATGCCCGCTCCGGCCAGCGTCGAGGCGGCCTCCTCGGCGAGCTCACGGCTCATGCGCCGGGCGTCGTGCCCGACGACGACGCCGCGGGTGGCCGCGTTCTTGACCATCGCCTTGACGTAGGCGGCCAGGCCCGCGGTCGCGCGGCGCACCACCGCGCGGTTCATGCGCATCGGGCCTCCGCCGAGCACTCCGCGCAGGCCCGCGGTGCCGAACTCGAGCTGGCCCGAGAAGCGCTCTGCGAGCTCCTCCTCGGCACCTTTGGCGAGCAGCGCCTCGAGCTCCTGGCGCGTCGACATGTCGGGGTCCTGGGCGATCCACACCTTCACCTTCTCGCGCAGTTGCTGGTCCATGCTGTGTCTCCAAGATCGAGGGCTGCGCATACTAGCCGGGCCGCCAGGCCGAGGGGAACTGCGGCTTGCACTGAGGGTGTCGGTTGGCAAGCCGCAAGGGGCTCGGCAGCCACCCAATTGTTTCGTCCCTAACACCCGTCGCCTATAATCGGGCCGCTCGTCGTGTGTCCGAAGGGGCCTCCTGTCTCACGGGAGACAGAACGGTGAGCACGAGCCCTCCCTATGAAAAAGAACTTCATCCTCGACACTAACGTCCTGCTGCACGACCCGCGCGCGCTGTTTGCCTTCGGAGACAACAACGTCATCATCCCCATCTACGTCATCGAGGAGATCGACCAGTTCAAGCGCGACCTCTCCGAGCTCGGGCGCAACGCGCGCCAGGTCGCGCGCTTCCTCGACGGCTTTCGCTCCGAGGGCTCGTTGGGCGACGGGGTGACGCTGCCCGAGGGCGGGCTGTTGCGCGTGGTGTTCACCGAGCGCGAGCTGCCCCCGGAGATGGTGAGCGGTCGCAGCACCGATAACCGGATCATGGCGGTCGCCATCGACACCCGCGACAGCTACCCGGATACCCCGGCGATCTTCGTCACCAAGGACGCGAACCTGCGCATCCGCGCCGACGCGCTGGGGCTGAAGGCCGAGGACTACGACGCCGAGCGGGTCGAGATAAACGACCTCTACACCGGCTACGTCGAGCTCGCGGTGCCCGGGGAGCTGGTCGACAGCCTCTACAAGAACGGCGAGGCCGAGCTCGACCTGCCCGACCACTATCCGAATCAGTTCGTCATCCTCAAGGACGAGCAGAACCCTTCCCACTCGGCGCTGGCCAAGTTCTCGCCCTCGCGCGGGCCGAACAAGGTCGTGCTGGTGCTGCGCTCCTCGAAGGATGGGGTCTGGGGCATCCGGCCGCGCAACATGGAGCAGACGCTCGCCCTCGACCTGCTGCTCAACGACGAGGTGAAGCTGCTGACCATCGTCGGCAAGGCCGGCACGGGCAAGACGCTGCTGGCGATAGCCGCCGGGCTGCAAAAGACGATGGAGGAGCAGTACTTCCAGAAGCTGCTCGTCTCGCGCCCCATCTTCCCGCTCGGCCGCGACATCGGCTACCTGCCCGGCAACGTCGAGGAGAAGCTCAACCCCTGGATGCAGCCCATCTTCGACAACGTCGAGTTCCTGATGAACCTGTCGCGCTCGGACAAGAAGTCCGGCCGCGGGTACCACGAGCTGATGGACCTGGGCATCCTCGAGATCGAGCCGCTCACCTACATCCGCGGCCGCTCGATCCCGAACCAGTACATCATCGTCGACGAGGCGCAGAACCTGACGCCCCACGAGGTGAAGACCATCGTCACCCGCGTTGGCGACAACACGAAGATCGTGCTGACCGGCGACCCGTACCAGATCGACAACCCTTACGTCGACTCGACCAACAACGGCCTCGTCCACGTGGTCAACCGGTTCAAGAAGGAGAAGATCGCCGGCCACATCACCATGACCAAGGGCGAGCGCAGCCCCCTGGCCGAGCTGGCGGCGAACCTGCTATAGAGCGCCGCCGGAGGTCACAGGGCGCAATGAGCGAGACCGAGTTCCTGGCAAGGCTTTACCGCGGAGCGGAGCGCCGAGCCCCAGGCAGCGACGAGATTTCCAGGCGCATCGCGGCGCTGTGCGGGCTGACCGCCGGCTCGAAGGTGCTCGATCTTGGCTCTGGCGCCGGCCCGACCGCGCGGCTGCTCGCCAAAGAGCACGGGTGCGAGGTGGCCTGCGTCGACCTCGATGCCCAGGCGCTCGACAGCCTGATGGAGGCTGCGCGGCGCGACGGAGTCGAGGCGCGCATCACGCCTATCCAGGCCGACATGCGCGAGGTCGACCTGCCCGAAGGCGGCTTTCGCTGCGTCATCTGCGAGGGCAGCGTGCGGTTCCTCGGCCCCTCGCTCGAGGACGCCGCGCGCAGGGTGCGCCGCTTCCTCGAGCTCGACGGGCGGTTCGCCTTCACGACGGCGGCGCGCGTCGGACGCGTGCTGCCCTCGGCGGTCGCCGCGCTCTATCAAAGCCGGGGCGAGAAGCTGCTCTACCCGCGCGAGCTGTCGGCTGCGGTCGAGCGCGGCGGGTTCGAGCCTTTGGCTGCCGAGGCATTCTCCGACGCGCTCGTCGACCAGTACTACCGCTTTGTCGAGAGCGCCCTCGAGCGCCTCGCTGACGGCGGCGAGCAGGCGGCCCAACTCAGGCGCGAGATCGAGGTCTTCCGGCGCGAGGGTGGTCGCACCGCCATCAACATCGTCCTCCACGTCTCGCGGCGGAGGGAGCCGGGCGAGCGCCCGCGGCCGACGCGCGGCGGTGCCTGAGGCATGAAGAGGGCGGCCTCGAGCATCCTCGCCTGCCTCCTGACGTGGGCCGCACCCGCCGGCGGGGCCGAGCCCGCACCGGCGACCGGAAAGAGCGACGAGATCGCCTCGGACGCCGATGCGGGCGCAGGCCTGGCGGCCGAGAGCGTGGCGCCGCCAGAGAAGGGTGCAGAAGGAGCTGGCAAGCCAGTGGTCGCAGACCTCTGCGGCCAGCTCGAGCAGAGGCTCGCCCGGCGTTTCGAGTGGCTTCGGGCCCGCCGGCAGGAGCAGTTCGAGCTCGGCGGTCCGCCCGATCCGGCCAAGGGGATCCTGAGCGCCATCGCCCTCTGGTGTCAGGAGCATCGCGAGGACGAGGACTGCAAGCTGGACGGAGTCACCATCGAGCTGCGCCCCGAGGAGCTCGCCTGGAGTCCCGAGAAGACCCCCGAGGACTACGACGCCCACGTCATCCTGATGAAGCGCGAGCTCAATCAGTGCCGAAAGAAGCAGGCGCGCGGCAGGTAGAGAGCCTTCTTGCCGGCCGCGATCGGCGGGAGCGGTCCCGGCGGCCGCGATCGGCTTGCGCTGCGCTCGGCTGCGCAAGGCGGGAGGTCGGCTCGAGCCGCTGCTACTCGAATCGCGGTCGATTGGCGGGCGCGAATGCGGCAGCCCCGGACGAGCCTCGGCGAGCGTGGCTCGGGTGCCTCTCTGCAGGGGCGCGGAGACGCCGGGCCTGCGTCGACGAGACCGCGCCGGCGTCAGGGAGCCCGAGCGCTCCGGGCGATCTCGAGGAGCGTCTCGCTCATCTCCCGTGCGCTCGAGGGGCGATCCTTCGGCTCCTTCGCCAGGCAGCTCAGGACGAGCTCGGCGAGTGGGGCAGGCAGCTCGGGCCGCAGCGCTCGCGGGTCGGGCGCGGGCGTGTTCACGTGGTGGAAGAGCGCCGCGTTCGGCTCGAATGGCGGTTGGCCGGTCAGGCACTCGTAGAGGACGGCGCCGAGCGCGTAGGTGTCGGTCCAGCCACCAATCCCCTCGCCCTTGATCTGCTCGGGGGCCATGTAGACCGGGGTTCCGATCACGGTCGCCTGGCGAGGCCCGGAGCTAGCGCCCTCGCGCATCACGTGGGCGACGCCGAAGTCCATCAGCTTGGCCTGGCCGTCCTCGGTGACAAGGATGTTCTCCGGCTTGACGTCGCGGTGCACGATCTTGCGGCCGTGAGCGTAATCGAGCGCCGCGGCGACGCCGGAGATAAGGGGCAGGGTCTGAGCGAGCGGCGGCGGCGCTTCCTGGAGCCGGGTGCGCAGGTCGTCGCCGTTGACGAGCTCCATGACCAGATAGGGGGCGCTCCCCTCGAGGCCGGCGTCGAAAAGGGTGACGATGTTCTGGTGGATGAGCTGGGCGACCGCGCGCGCCTCGCGCAGGAAGTACTCGCGGATGCGCGGGTCGGAGCCTGCTTGCTTGTCGAGAACTTTGATGGCGACGGTGCGCCCGAGCTGCAGGTCGAGAGCCCGGTAGACTACTCCCATCGCGCCGCGGCCGATCTCCTTTTCGACCGAATAGCGGGGCGGGACGCCGTCGTAGCGCGGCTGCCCGTGCGAGCCTGAGGGCGGCATCGCGCCGGCTGCGAACGAGCCGCCCCACTCCTGCGCGAGGGGCGCGGCTTGGGACATCTCGCCGGTCAGGGGGATCGGCATCGGTCCGGCGGGGACCGCCGGCTCGATGCGTGCGCGCAGCAATCGCAGCCGCAGCGAGGCGTCGCGGTACTCGGAGTCGAGCGCGGTGACCTCTTCGAGGGTGGTGATGGCCTCGCGCAGGCGCCCCAGACTCTCGAAGGCGCGCGCGAGGCCATAGAGCGCGTCGATGCGCCTGACCCCGGGAGACGAGCTGTCGAGCAGGGAGGAGAAGTGCTCGATGGCCTCCTCGTACTCGTTGGTGGCCATGCAGGCGCGCGCGAGCAGGAAGCGTCCGAGCGGCGAGAGGCGGGTCGCGCGCGCGAGCAGGGCTCTCGCCTCGTCGGGCTTCCCGAGATCCAGGAGCGCTTGCGCCGCGCCCTCATAGTCGCCGCGCCCGGCGAGCACCTTGGCCTTCTGCGTCAGGTCGCCAGACTCGGCGAGGAGGACCGAAGCGCGGTGCTCCTCGCCGTGGGCTCGCAAGAGCTGGGCGGCGTCGCGCGGGCGGCCCTGCTTGCAGAGCAACTCCACCGCCTCGTCGAGCAGCCGCGCGTCGACGAGCACCTTGACCGCCTCGTCGACGTCGGCGGCGCCCACGAGCAACTCAGCGGCCGCCTGGGCATTGCCGGCGCGCGCGTAGACGGCAGCCGCCGCCCGCGGGTCCTGGGCTTCGCGCAGCAGCAGGACGGCGCGCTCGGTCTCGCCCGCTTTTTCGAGCATGAAGGCGGCGCGTCGCTTGTCGCCCGCCTGCATGCAGGCGCGCGCGGCCGACCTGAAGTCCCGGGCCTTCTCGAAGAGATCGGCGGCGCGGGCGTGCTGACCGTGGCACTGCAGAAGATGGGCGGCGCCGGCCACGTTGGAGGCCCGAAGCAGCAGCTTGACGCCGCCGTCGACGTCGCCCCCGATCGCGAGAGCTTCGGCGGCGCCCGCCAGGTCGTTGCAGTGCTCGAGGGCGAGGGCGGCCTGCGTAGACAGATCGCGGCGCTTTTGCGGGTCGGTCTCGCGGCGAGCGCCCTCGGCCTTGGCGACCGCGGCCGCGCGCATCTCGCCGACCCGCTCATAGAGCGCCGCGGCCTCGATGTGCCTGCCCGTGGCTGCCAGCGCGCGCGCCTCCTGCACGCGCGCCGCCCGGGCGTTTTCGGCATCCCCCGCCTGCTCGAAGAGGTCGGCGGCGAGCGGATACTCTCCAGCTACGCGCGCAAACTCGGCGAGCGCCAGAGCGCGGGCCGGTATCCCGAGCGCGCGGCAGTCGGCGAGCAGCTGCGCCCCGGCCTTGACGACCTCGGCGTCGCCGCCGCGCAGCGCCTCGACGGCGGCGTCAAAGCTCTTGAGGCGAACGAAGAGCTCGAGCGCGTGCTTGCGCTCTCCGGCCTTGGCGAAGAGCTCGGCCGCCCGCTCGGCTTCGCCCGCCCGCTCCAGCAGAGCGGCTGCGCCCTTGAGGTCGCCCCACTCGAGGTGGGCTGAGGCCTTCTTCAGCAGCCCCCTGCGGCGCTTCGCGCGCACAGCGAAGACACTCGCGAGCAGCGCGGCGGCGACTGCGAAGACGGCAGCGGCAATGAGCTCCATCGCGGGCGGATGACCTCTCGAAGACTCGACCGGCCTCTTCTATCACCGCGGGCGCCCGCGGCAGAAGGGGTTCGTGCGGAGTCGCACAGTTTTGGCGACAGGGCAATCCAGACCAACCCGGGGCCAGGCGCTCGGTCAGGGTGGTGAAGGCCCCAGGCTCGAGCCAGAACCCGTTGGTACTAGGGCGGTTTTTCCACGCGGTGGTCTGTTCCAATCTCGGAAGGCCAGCCCGACGCGCTCCCGCCCAGCTCAAGGGCGCGACCGGGGGTGCGCGGGTGCGACATCGCGGCTCCGCGGACCGGGTTGGCGCTCCTGGGGAGGTGCACTGAGCGGACCGAGGACAGGAAAGGCTCGGAGCAGGGGAGCCCCGCTCGCGACACCCGAAGGCCTCGCCGAGGACGGGGAAGAGCCAGGGGGCGGTCGACGTCTAGAGCTTCAAAGCGGTCGCGAAGTCGAGCAGCTCCACCGACTCCTTCCACATCGTGAAGCGCACGTAGTCGCGGTAGCCCTCGGCGTCGCCGCCGACCTGGAACGGGATCTTGTGGTCGCTGCGGATTTCCACGTCGTCGGCCAGGAAGTCGTGCATGCCCTCGGGAAACCAGTGGCCCGTCCAGACGTGCGGGTAGAGGTTCGCGAGGATGGAGGGAATCGAGACGTTGGCGATGCGCAGGTGCATCATCCCGCGCCGCGTGCCGGCGAAGGGAAAGAGCTTGAAGCTGAAGCCGTAGCAAGGCACCGTGCTCGCCGCCGCCATCAGGGCCGGGCCGCGGTAGAGGACAGCGCCCGGGCCGAGCGGGTTGCCGACCGGGCGGCCGTCGCTTCCCAGGCGATAGGCGAGCCCGCGGCTGCGCACCTCGATGTTGGGCCGCGGCTTGCCCGCGTAGGCGGGGATGGAGCGCAGTCCGATGGCCGCCGCGTAGCCGCCGCCGCCCTCGAGCACCTTGCGCAGCGGGCCCCGCGCGGCGCGCTTGGTCTCGACGTAGTGGTTGAGAATCCCCGCGTCGAGGCCGACGCCGGCGAACGGAGCGCGCTTGCCCTCGGTCAGCATCAGCTCGAGCCGCAGAGTGCCCGTCACCTCGCCGGCGCGGGCGCGCAGCACGTCGTCGAGGATGCCGTCGCCGCCCGAGGCGCCGCACACGCTCGCGAGCGCGTTGCCGGTGCCCAGCTTGAGGATGCCGAACTTCGGCGGCCGCGGTCCGGCGAACGGGTTGCCGGCGCGCCGGCGCTCGATGACGTTGTAGATCTCGTTGAGGAACCCGACGAAAGTGCCGTCGCCGCCGCCGGTGAACAGGATCTGGTAGCGCCGGTCGACCACGGTTTCGGCGACATGGCGGGCCTCCTCGAAGGTGCGGGTGAGGTAGAGATCGCCCTCGGGGACGACGTGCGACAGGGTTCGGCGCACCTTCTCGTCGACCCGCTTGGCGTGCGCGTTGAGCAGCACCGCGACCCGCGGCTCGACCTCGCGCAGCTCGACCGGCACCAACTTGAGGTCGGGCTCAGGGCGAATCGGGTGCACGTACATGGCTCCTCCTCGCGACAGACGCGAAACCACTCGTGCCTCGGAGGGGATGCAGGCTGGGTGCCATTTTTGACGCACTGTGCCGGAGGAGACAAACCTCAATGGGTAAGCGGGCTTAGCAGGTTGTCGGATGGCTGCCTACAGGCGCTCGGGAAAGCGGACGCCGACGCGCTCAGGTGGCAGGGGTGCGTAGCGCGCTACGCGCCCGCGAGCGGGCCGACTCGGGCAAATCGAGCGAATCCGACGGCCTTTGGGTGGACAGAGCGCGTTTGACAAGGGGAGGGGCGTGGTTAGGTTAGGGGTGCTTTTGAGGTAATGAAAAATTTTCCAGTAAAATCCGGAGGATAAAGGTGGCAAAGATTATCGGCATCGACCTCGGCACCACCAACAGCGTGGTGGCGGTGATGGAGGGCAAGGACCCTGTGGTCATCACCAACGAGGAGGGTTCGCGGCTGACTCCGTCCGTCGTCGCGTTTACGAAGGATGGCGAGCGGGTGGTCGGTCAGGTCGCAAAGCGCCAGGCCATCTTGAATCCCGAGCGCACCATCTACTCGATTAAGCGCTTCATGGGCCGCCGGTTCGACGAGGTGGGCGAGGAGATGAAGCTCGTCCCCTATCACATCGTGCGCGGCCCGAACGCCGACGCGCGCATCGACATCGACGGCAAGCAGTACAGCGCGCCCGAGATCAGCGCCCAGGTGCTGCTCAAGCTCAAGCGGGCCGCCGAGAACTACCTCGGCCAGAAGGTGACCGAGGCGGTCATCACCGTGCCGGCCTACTTCAACGACTCGCAGCGCCAGGCGACTAAGGACGCCGGCGAGATCGCCGGGCTGACCGTGCGGCGCATCGTCAACGAGCCGACCGCCGCCGCGCTCGCCTACGGCCTCGACAAGAAAAAGAACGAGAAGATCGCCGTCTTCGACTTCGGCGGCGGCACCTTCGACATCTCGATCCTCGAGGTCGGCGAGAACGTCGTCGAGGTCATCGCCACCAACGGCGACACGCACCTGGGCGGCGACAACGTCGACCAGCGGGTCATGGAGTGGCTCATCGCCGAGTTCAAGAAGGACACCGGCATCGACGTCTCCAAGGACAAGATGGTCCTGCAGCGCCTGAAGGAGGCGGCCGAGAAGGCGAAGATCGAGCTCTCCTCGATGACCGAGACCGAGATCAACCTGCCCTTCCTGACCGCCGACGCCACCGGCCCGAAGCACCTGAACATCAAGCTGACCCGCGCCAAGCTCGAGGCGATGTGCGACGACCTGTTCGAGCGCGCCTTCGAGCCGACCCGAAAGGCCCTCGCCGACGCCAAGCTCTCGCCCAAGGACATCGACGAGGTCGTCCTGGTCGGCGGCTCGACCCGCATGCCGAAGGTCCAGCAGATGGTGAAGGACTTCTTCGGCAAGGACCCCAACCGCACCGTCAACCCCGACGAGGTCGTCGCGGTCGGCGCCGCGGTTCAGGCGGGTGTGCTCTCGGGCGAGGTCAAGGACATCCTGCTGCTCGACGTCACCCCGCTGTCGCTCGGCGTCGAGACCCTCGGTGGCGTGATGACCCGGCTCATCGAGCGCAACACCACCATCCCGACCCGCAAGACCGAGGTCTTCTCCACCGCGGCCGACAACCAGACGACCGTCGAGATCAACGTGCTGCAGGG
The DNA here is from genome assembly GCA_050942745.1 of Myxococcales bacterium. Taxonomy (GTDB): domain Bacteria; phylum Myxococcota; class Myxococcia; order Myxococcales; family UBA5297; genus UBA10939. The sequence continues at coordinate 834 of JBMNNX010000080.1, read as the reverse complement.
CGAGCGCGAGTTCGCCCGCGACAACCGCTCGCTCGGCCGCTTCCACCTCGAGGGCATCCCGCCCGCGCCGCGCGGCATCCCGCAGGTCGAGGTGACCTTCGACATCGACGCCAACGGCATCCTGCACGTGACGGCGAAGGATCGGGCGACCAACAAGGAGCAGAAGATCACCATCACTCACTCCTCGGGCCTGTCGAAGGACGAGGTCGAGAAGATGGTCGCCGACGCCAAGACGCACGAGGCCGAGGACAAGGCCAAGCGCGAGGTGGCCGACCTGCGCAACCGCGCCGAGCAGCTCGCCTACCAGATGGAGAAGCTGATCAAGGACAACAAGGACAAGCTCGCCGAGTCGACCGTCAAGGCCGTCCAGGAGGGGATCGACGAGGTCAACAAGGTCAAGTCGAGCGACGATCGCGCGACCATCCAGGCGGCGATGGAGAAGCTCGAGAAGGCGAGCCACGCGGCGGCCGCCGAGCTCTACAAGAGCGCGACGCCCGAGGGCGCTGCGGCCGGAGGCCCGGCGGGTCCGACCCCGGGCGCTGGCCCTGCGGCCGAGGAGAAGAAGGAGGACGTCGTCGACGCGGAGTTCCGGCCGAGCTAGCGCGCGAAGGCAGCTTCCAAGGCTAGTCGCTTGGCGGCATCCGGCGGTGCGCCGGATGCCGCTTTGTTTTCGCGGCGCGCGCTCGTTGACACTGCGGCCGCCCCTCGCAATCATCCTTGCGCCATGCTCGCCTACAAGGTCGTCGAGACCAGCACCGTCACCGACGAGACGCTCGAAGAGATCATCAACGAGTGGGTCCGCAAGTGTTGGGCCTACTACGGCATGAAGTTCGC
>JBMNNX010000409.1:0-4584 GCA_050942745.1 Myxococcales bacterium | reverse complement strand
TTCCGCGGGCTCGGGATGACCGGAGAGGAGCCTCTTGCGCAGCGACACAGTTGTGATGCTCCTCGCCTCGAACATCATCTACGGCCTCACCGTGGCCCTGGTGGCGTCGGCGGGGATCTTCGCGTTCTCGCTCGCCGTCTGGTTCGGCCTGCCGATGCTGCGCCGGCTGCGCGGCATCTGAGGCAGCCGTCTGGAAAGTCGCTCGCGGCGTGGGCACCTCAACGACAGGCGCGTGTCGCCGGGGAGAAGGCCCATGTATCGACTGCTTGTTTGCCTGGGGCTAATGGCTCTCGGCTGTACGCAGGTCGCCCAGGCGACCCGGCCGGTCACCGAGACGGTGGGGAGCATCCTGCTGTCGCCCGAGGAGGAGAAGCGGCTCGGCGACGAGCTCGCCCGACAGGTCGAGGAGGAAGAGCAGGTCCTGCAGAACCAGGAGGTGCAGGACTACATCGATCAGGTCGGCCGGCGGATCCTCGACGCGGTCCCCGACGACGAGCAGCGCTTCGACTACACCTTCACCGTCCTCGACGACCCGGGGACGGTGAACGCTTTCGCGCTGCCCGGCGGGCACATCTACGTCATGTCCGGGCTCATCCGCGCCGTCGATAACGAAGCGGAGCTCGCCTCGGTGCTCGCCCACGAGGTCGCGCACGTGGTCGCCGACCACCCCTCGCAGCAGCTCGCCGCGCAGGTCGGGCTTCAGACGCTGGCCGCGCTGGCCCTGGGCAACGACCCGGCGCTGCTCGCCCAGCTCGCCGCGCAGATAGCCGCGCAGGGCTACATCGCCGCGCACACCCGTGAACAGGAGCAGGAGGCCGACACCCTCGGCGTCGGCTACCTCGCCCGCGCCGGCTACGCGCCGCAGGCGATGGCGCAGTTCTTCTCCGAGCTCGACCAGATGCAGGGCCAGAGCCCGGGCTTCGTCCAGAAGTTCTTCTCGACGCACCCCGCCCCGGGCGAGCGCGCTCAGGCGATCGACGAGTTGATTCAGCAGCAGGGCTTGGGCCCGGGGCAGGACTCCATCGTCGGCGGCTTCGAGCAGGTCCAGTCGGCCGTCGGTGGTGCCTCGAAGACCGGCGTTTCGGGCGGCCAGCAACCGGAGTAGGGCGGCCCCACTTCGGCCTTGGGCGGCGCGCGACGAGCGAGCGGCACGCGCGACCGGCCGCCGCTGCCGCCGAGAGCGCGAAAGCGCGCCCGGTGCTCGTCCGACCGTGGGAGCGGATCCGAAACAAGCGCCTCAAATTCTCCCTGTCACGCTGACGCCGGGGCCTGCGCACGCTCGCAGACATGGGTCGGCGATCGAGAGGCACGGGCCCGCAGGCCCGCTGGATGGGAGGGGGCGATGAAGACATTGAGGCGCTGGTCGTGCGCAGCCGCCGCGTCGCTGTTGCTCAGCGGTCCCGCGCTCGCGCAGCAACAGCAGCAGGCCCAGCCTCAGGCTTCAGGACAGCCGCAAGGCGAGCAACAGGGCCAGACCGAGCAGCCGGGCCCTATCGCGACAGGCCCGGGTTTTCGAGAGCTCCAGGGCAACGTCGCCAAGGTCTCGCGCATAGGCGGCAACCTGACGGTCGTCGAGCCGGAGACCGGGCGGCTCGTGACGCTCGAGGTGTACGAAAAGACGCCCATCGTCAGGGGCAACCAGACGGTCGCGCTCGAGAACATCCGCGAGGGCACCGAGGTGCGCGCCGCTTACACCGTGCGCGGTAAAGAGCTCGTCGCCGAGCGCATCGAGCTGAGCGAGAAGTCGCCCCAGGCCGCCGAGATCGTGCAGGAGCGCCAGGGCGACCAGCCGGCCCAACTTCGAATCCAGGGCCGTGTCACCGAGAGGTCGCGCGTCTTCAACAGCTTCAAGCTGGTCGATCCCGAGCGCGACCTCGCCGTGAACATCGAGGTCGTCCCGAAGACGACGTTCACGATGAACGGCCGGCAGGCGACCGTCGACTCCCTGGAGCCGGGCCAGGAGGTGCGGGCGACGTACGAGCTGAGCAACGGCAGGTTCTTCGCGAGGGAGGTCGAGATCCTGCGCGGACCCGACCTCGGCGCAGGCCAGCAGGGCGGGCAGCAGCCGTCGCAGCCGCAGGGAAGCCAGCAGCCGTCGCAGCCGGACCAGCAGCAACCATCGCCAGGACAGCCGCAGTAGCGGCGGGCGGGTGAGCAGGGGCGGCGGGTCCGCTTAGGCGGGCCCGCGTCCGCCTCATGTACCGAGCGCCTCGGCGACGCGCGGATCCTCCAGGCTCTCGACGCACAGGTCGGGGGCGCAGGACTGCAGCTCGGCGAGCCCGTAGCGGCCGGTCGCGACGAGGATCACGCGGGCGCCGACGGCGCGGGCGGCCTCGAGATCGCGCGGCGTGTCGCCGACGACCCAGGGAGCGCGGGGGCTTCGGCCGAGCAGCCGCTCGGCGCGCTGGAGCCCGCAGCGCAGGATGGCGGCGCGATCCTCGGCGTCGTCGCCGAAGCCGCCGAAGGAGAAGTGCGGGTTGAGCCCGCCGCGCTCGAGCTTGAGGCGCGCGCCCTTCTCGATGTTGCCCGTGCCCAGGCCGACGAGGGCGCGGGTGTCTGCGAGCCTGCCGAGCAGCTCGAGGACGCCCGGGTAGACGCGGTACCTCGGGGTCTCGGCGAGGGTCGAAGCGAGGATCTCGACATACTTGGCGAGCAGGCGCTCGACCTCGCGGTCGTTGCACAAGGCGGGGAGGTGCCTCGCGAGAGCCGTCTTGCAGATGTTGCGGTCGGTCGCTCCGTCGAAGGTGACGTCGTCGAAGAGGTCGTAGCGGCCGTAGAGCGCGTCCGAGGCGAGGCAGAGCGCCTTGCGGCCCGAGCCGCCGGCGTCGACCAGAGTCCCGTCGATGTCGAAGAGGACGACGTCCATGCCGAAGCTCCTAAACCGCGGGCGCGGGCCGAAGATGCGGCCGTGGGGCTCGCTCCCGCGCCTGCGAGGACGGCGAAAGTGCCCGAAGTGCGGCGGGAAGGCCAGCGGCGCTCGAGGGGTAGAGCACACATCAGCGCGCCCGTCGCCGAACCCACCGTGTCGCCATCCGCGCCGTCGGTCGTCGCACTGCGTCCGCCGAGCACAGCCGAGAGGACAGCCGACCGCGCCCGATCAGCCCGACCCAAACTCTCGACCCTCGACCCTCAACTCTCGACCAGCGCCCTCACGCCGGCGATCCGATCGGCCGCCCCGTCTGGCGGCTGGCCATCACCGCTTCGGCCAGGTTGGAGACGAGGAAGTTGACGCGGCGCAGGTAGCTAAAGACGTCGAGGTGGATGGAGCTGGTGTCGAGCGCCTCGGGCAGGCCGAGGTGCAGGCGCTCGATGTGCTTCTGCTTGAGCTCGGCCTCGATGTTCACGAGGTTGTCGCGGTGGCGCAGCACCTTGCGCGCGAGCTCCTCGTCGCCGGTCGAGAAGGCGGCCATCGCCAGGTCGAAGTTCTCCACCACCTTCTGGTGGAAGAAGGTGATGTCGCGCAGCCCCTCCTCGCTGAACTGCAGGCCGGCGGCGGCCTTCTTGCGGGCGAGTGCGAGCAGGTTCTTGTTGATGGTGTCGCCCGCGTTCTCCATGTCCGCGGTCAGGGTGATCAGCGTGAGCTGCCGGTCGGCCTGTTCGGCGGTCATGTTCTCCTGGCCCAGGCCGGCCAGGTAGAAGCGGATCTCGCGGTTGAGGATGTCCACCTTGTCGTCGCGGGCCTCGATGTCCTCGATCAGATCGAGGTCGTTGCGCTCGAAGACGTGGATGCTGTCGCGCAGCATTTCGCCGACGATGTCGCACAGGCGCAGAAACTCGCGGGTGGCCAGCCCGAAGGCGAGCGGCGGGGTCTCGATGGCCCGCGCGTCGAGGTACTTCGGGCCGAACAGCTCGCGGGCCGGCGGCTGGTAGAAGCGCGTTATCGCCCGGGCGACCAGCCCGGTGAACGGCAAGAAGAGCAGGGCGAGGATGAGGTTGAACAGCGTGTGGGCGTTGGCGATCTGCCGCGCCATCCCGCCCCCGCTTCGGGCGACCAGGTGCTCGAACCAGGGCAGCAGCGGCAGGAACAGCAGCACGCCGGTCACCTTGAAGAAGACGTGCGCCATCGCGACGCGCTTGCCCTCGGGGGCCTGGCCGTACGAGGAGAGCGCCGGGGTGACCGTGGTGCCGAGGTTGGCGCCAAGCACCATCGGCAGCACGGCCGCCAGGCTCAGCGGCTGCGACTCGGGGCCGGCGGCGACCGCCAGCGAGATGAGCAGGCCTATCGTCGGCGCCGAGCCCTGCAGCAGCACCGTGAGCAGCGCGGCCGCGAGCACGCCGAGCACCGGGTTGTGCGCGAAGTAATCGACCGCAGAGAGGAAAGCCGCCTGCTCGACCAGCGGGGAGGCGCCCTGGGCCATCATCCGCAGGCCGAAGAAGAGCAGGCCGAACCCGAGCACCGTGTCGCCCAGGTAGCGCCCGCGGCGGCGCCGGGTGGCGAGGCGCACCGCGAAGCCGAGAAAGACGACGAGCGGCGCCCAGTCGGAGAGCCGGAAGGAGATGAGCTGGACGGTGATCGTCGTCCCCACGTCGGCGCCGAGCAGCACCGCCATCGACTGGGCGAGCGTGAGCACGCCGCTCGAGGCG
>JBMNNX010000408.1:0-4613 GCA_050942745.1 Myxococcales bacterium | reverse complement strand
CCCGGGGGTCCCCAACGCAGCGCCGGCCTCCGTGCCGGCCGGGTCTGGGGAACGCGGTGGTTCAGAACGGAGCGCCGGCCTTCGTGCCGGCGCGGTCTCGGGAACGCGGCGGGCAGAACGGGGCGCCGGCCATCGTGCCGGCGCGTCGCGGCCCGCGAGCGGGCTCACACCGGATAACCGCCCAGCGCGGCCTCGAGGATCTGCCGCCACTGGAGCAGCGGCAGCAGGTGCCCGGCGTCCGGGACCACGGTGAGGTCGGCGCCGCTCAGGCGCTCGGCGAACCACCGCCCATGCTCCGTGCCGATGACGTCGGCGGCGCCATACCAGAGGTGGACCGGCGAGCGGACCTCGGCGAGCCGGAGCCGATCGCCCCGGCTGCCGGCGACTACGTCGAAGGCCATGCCCGCGGCGCCCTGGCGCAGCCCCTCGCTCATCATCGCCGTCAGGCTCTCTTCGACACCGGACAGCGCGCGAATTCGCGCGTCCGCTTCCGTGGGGTCGGCGCGCGCCATGGCAGCGGGAGCCGGCGGGGCAGCGCCAAGCGCGCTCAGCACGGCCGGAAGGGCGGCGTTCGGATTCGCTCTAACCTGAGCGGCGAGCGCGCGTTGCTCGTCGGAGAGCCAGCGCACCTCCTCGTCGGGCGCCGGCGTACACAACAGGCTGAGCGAGCGGGCTCGAGGACCCAGCCTGGCGGCGACCTCGACGGCGAAGTGCCCTCCGGCCGACCAGCCGACGACCGCCACCTGGGTCAGCCGCAGGTGCCTGACGAGCGCTGCGGCGTCAGAGGCCACCTCCGAGCGCGAAGCGAGCGTCACCGGATCCGTGCCGCCGTAACCCGGCCTGTCGAAGGTGATAAGCCACACGCCGAGGGCCTCGGTCGCTTCCGGGTCTGGATCGAAGAGCCGCGACCCCGGTGTGCGGTGCAGCAGGAGCACCGGCGGGCCGGCTCGGTTGCCCCACTCGGCCCAGGCCAGGCGGCGACCGCTGGCCAGCTCGAGGGTGTAGTCGGCTTTGGGCAGGTTTTGCGTGCGCACGAATCAAAGGTGGGGATGCGCGTCGAGCGGAGACAAGCGAGCGATTCGCCGCCGTCCTGACTTCTGCTGCCATTCGCCTTGGAGATCCGCCCGCTCAGCCGAAGCCCGGGTAGCCAGCCTCTCGAGCGCCGGCGTCGAAGAGCCCGCTCGCAGCACGAGCAGCGTCAACCCTCCGAGTAGCTCGTTCATCCCGCCGCGGGCGCTGTTGGCGTGCTTCTCGGCGGCAGTCTCCATGAACCGGGTGCGCAGCGCGACTGCGAGCGAGTGGCGGACGATGGCCCGGGGCAGGCGCGCGAGAAGGAGAGCCTCGGGGGCGTGAACGGGACGCCGAGCTTCAAGAGCGACCGAAGCCTTCCTCGACGGCAGCGTGCGCTTCGTCGGGGGGCTCTCCACCCTCGGCGATAGCGCAGATCTCGATCGTCGGCACGCGCGACAGCAGGCGCAGCGCCGGCGGTAGCGGGGAGCTTGCGTCGGCGGCATGAGCCTCGAGTCAGTCGCCTCGGGTCGCGAGCTCTGCATCGAGAAACAGGGTTCGCGTTTTCCTTCGGTGGCCCCACGGCAGTATGCCGCGGCGTGCGGCTGCAAGGCCGGCGGAGATCGCTACGGGTGCATGAGCCCCGTCGAGCGGTACGCGTCGATGAGCAGATCGATGGGCAGCCGGGTCTCCCAGTGGCCGGTGAGCCGCGCCATCGTCCACGCGAGCAGGAGCACGCCGACACCAACCGCAGGTACGAGCCAGGGCGACCACGTCTTCTTGGCGATTGGCCCGTTGGTCAGGCAGTCCTTCACAGGGCACGCGGCCACGCAGCTCATGCAACCGATGCATTCGGGCGACCAGATGCTCCGTCTGCGGTGGACAGGGATCTCGGCCGGGCAACTTCGGGTACAGCGCCGGCAGTCGGTGCAGGCGGCCGCGTCGCGGCGCACGCGCTGCGGCGAGAAGAGGGCGGCGAACCCGAGCAGCGCGCCGTAGGGGCAGAGGTAGCGGCACCAGAAGCTCTTGATGACCACCGAGAGCGCAGCGAGCACCACGAGGACGATCACGGCGGTCAGCGACGGATCGAGGAAGAAGCGCAGCATCTTCGCGTCGGCCGCGTAGTTGTAGGGAAGGTGTAGAAACCGAGTGATCGCGCGCAGGTCCATCTGCACGCCGATGACCCAGACGAAGAAGCCGAGCAGCAAGTACTTCGACACGCTGAGCAAGAGGTCGAGCCAGCGCGGAACCAGCGTCGGGGCGCGGCGGCGCCGCCACAGCGTGTGCTCGCCGAGGGCCGCGAGCGCGCGGGAGAGCGTGCCGATCGGGCAGATCCAGCCGCAAAAGGCCTTGCGCGCGGCGAAGGCGCCGACGATGGCCGCGATGAGGATGGTCAGACCCGCGGGATGGACGTAGTCCCAGTGCCCGGTGAGCAGGAAACGCTTGAGCGCAAGCAATGCGCTGATGGGCAGGAAGCCCTCGACCGATGGGGGCCGCCGACCGGTGATCGGCAGGTCGAGCATCACCTGTCGGTGGAAGAGGAAGAACTCCGCGCCGACGAGGAGGATGAAGCCGAGAAAGGCGAGCTGCACGGCCCAGCGAGTTTTCGGAAGGTTGCGCCAGGTCGAACCTCCGCTCGGTTGCGCCTGCAGCCGCTGAAGAGTCGGGCCGTCGGACTGCGGCGCATCGAGCGGCGGACGAAGCGCGGGCTTGGGCTCGATGGGATGGAGCGCGTGGAGCGGGGCAGGCATGGCTCCATCGTCGAGGACCGAGCCCCTTGATTCCTTGAGCTGGGTCAAGAGCCCGCGCGGCGGAGCGCCGGCCTTCGTGCCGGCGCGTCCCGGCGGAGGAGCGGAGCACCGGCCTTCGTGCCGGCGCGTGGTGCGGCGCGAGGCAGTACGGGGCGCCGGCCTTCGTGCCGGCGCGTGGTGCGGCGCGAGGCGGTACGGAGCGCCGGCCTTCGTGCCGGCGCGTGGTGCGGCGCGAGGCAGTAGGGAGCGCCGGCCTTCGTGCCGGCGCTGTCCGAGTCCGCCTGACTTCGTACGGGCGAGGGCTACTCCCGCCGCCTGCGTCGCCACCAGCCGGCCGTCACCACCAGGAGCGCGACGGCGGCGTCCAAACCTCCAGCGCTCGCCCCACAGCCGCAGCCTCCGGGTTGCTGGGCCACGACCGAATCCGGCTCGCCCGCATCGCCCGGTTGCCCGCCGTCTGGCGGCGCGACCGACGCGTCCTCCGGCTGCTCGCCCGCGTCTTCGGCGACGCTCGCATCCATCTCCTTGCCCGCGTCCGCCGCACCCGCGTCGTTGACTCCCGCGTCGCTGCCTCCCGCGTCCGCTTCGCTGCCGGCGTCTTGCCCGGCGTCGCCCTCTCCGGCATCGAAAGGCGTCCCCGCGTCCGGCTGGCACGCGTTCACGCCACTGCAGGTGCCGTTGCCGTCGCACGTGTCGTCGAAGGTGCAGGCGTCGCCGTCATCGCAGGCCGTGCCCGCCGCCGCCATCGCGTCGGCAGGGCAAGCGAGGCTCGCGCCGTCGCAGCGCTCCTCCACGTCGCAGGCGCCGGACGAGGCCCGGCAGACAGCGCCGGCGCCGACCGGACCGCACCGCCCGTCGATCTGCGCTCCCGCGGAAACGCTGCAGGCCTGGCAGTCGTCAGGATCCCCGCCGCCGCACGCAGTGTTGCAGCAGAAGCCGTCCACACAAAAGCCGCTCTCGCACTCGGAGGCCTGCGCGCACGACACCGCACCATGCGCAAGAGCAACGGGCGCGCTGCTGGCCAGGTTGTTTCTCTCGTTGCTCTCCAACACGGCGCCGTGGATGTCGACGATGACCCCGAGGTAGTAGCTGCCGTCGGGCCACGGCACACCGTCGGGCGCCGTCACCGGGAGCGTCACGTCGACGTCCACCGACAGGCTCGCCCCGGCGGCGAGCGTCATGTCGGTTACTTCGGCCAGAGCCTGGTCGTAGACGCTGATGACCGGGTTGTCGGAGAGGACGAACCACAGGTCGAACGAGTGTGGGCTTTCGATTCCGGTGTTGGTCACCTCCACGGCGACCTGCACCTCGTCGCCGAACAGCGCGCTCGTGAGCTCGGGATGGGGCTCGACGGGCGATCGGACCGAGACGGCGACTGGGACCAAGTCGGCGGCGGAGACCACGATCTCATTGGAGAGCGCGACGTTGTTCGTTTCGTCCACCTCCGTCACGCGCCCCTCCGGTTGCCCGGGGAGTTGCGGATCGACGACCAGGATGAATCGCCATGCGCCCATACCACCCGGAGCCGTAGGCGTCCGAAGGGTCTGCGTCAACGTCTCCCCGGGGCCGAGCCCCTGAATGCTGCCCGAGAGCTCCTGGGCGAGGACGTCCGAGGCGTCGAGAGTCTCGTCGCGCGAGAAGAAGACTTGGAAGTCGAAGGGACCACTCGCATCGAGCCCGAGGTTGCGCACCGTCAAGGCGACCTCGATGGGCCCGTCGAGCGCGACGGCGGCGGGGCAGGAGATGGTCCCCACCAAATCGACGCCGGCACTGTATGGAGCGCTCACCCCGGTGTTGTTCGTCTCGATCGCCTCGTCGACCACATCGGTCGGGTCGACGACGACGCCGAGGTAG
>JBMNNX010000407.1:0-4614 GCA_050942745.1 Myxococcales bacterium | reverse complement strand
CTCGCGAGCGCGATGGGCAGCAGCACCAACGTCGTCTTCGCCAAGCTGGCCAAGCGCTCGCTCGACGCTGCCTCGCTTGCCCGATGGGCGGAGAAGTTCCGCTTCAACCAGCCCTGGTCGTTCGCGGTGCCCACCGGCGCCTCGTTCGCGAAGATCCCGGACGACGAGTTCGGCCTGGCGACGACCGCGGCGGGGTTTGGCGAGGTCTTCCTCTCGCCGCTGCACGGCGCCGCCATCGCCGCGGCGGTCGGCAACCGCGGGACGATGGTCGGCCCGGTGCTCTTCGAGGACGAGGTGCCGTCCGAGCACCGTGTCGTCAGCGAGCAGATCGCCGCCGAGCTGTCCGACATGCTCGAGAGGACGGTCACCTCGGGCACTGCGCGCCAGGCCTTCCGCGGGCGGGGCCGCTACGTGCTGGGCAAGGTGCAGGCGGCCGGCAAGACCGGGTCGCTGGCCGACAAGAAGCCGTTTCGCGACTACTCGTGGTTCGTCGGCTGGGCGCCGAAGGAGAAGCCGACCATCGCGGTCGCCGCCGTGGTCGTGAACGGGCCGTGGTGGCGAGTGCGCGCCCCGTACGTCGCGCGGGAGGCACTGCGCACCTACCTCAACGAGCAGGCCAAGCAGGCACGCCGCGAGGCCCGGCGAGAGACGCTCGCCTCGCGCTAGCGGCCGTCGGCTCAGGTGTCGAAGCGCCAGCGCCCCCGGGCCGTCACGCGCCCGGGCGCATGGTCGCGGCGCCGCCGGAAATCGCGGTCCGCGTGAACTATCCGATCGATCGCGCCCGTTCTGGACCTCCGAAATGCGCCGCGCGAGCGCCGGCGAACCGCGCCGAAGCCCTGGCGGCGGCGGTCAAGCGGGCAAAGGGCAAGGCTGGCGGGCGCTTACGGGAGGGCGCAAGTGTGCGCCGGTCAGCATTCAAGCTTGACACGGGGCCTCGCCTCGTAGATAAACCACGCTCTTTTTTGCGCTTTTCGCGCACGTTGGAGGCAGTTCCACCATGGCAGTGAAGATCCGGCTCGCCCGCGCGGGCGCCAAGAAACACCCGTATTATCACGTGGTTGCGACGGACTCGACCAACCGCCGTGACGGCAAGTTCATCGAGGCTGTCGGCTCCTACGATCCGACTGCGCAGCCCGCCAAGGTTCACTTCGACGACGAGCGCCTCAACTACTGGCTCGGCACCGGCGCGCAGCCGACGGCCACGGTCGCCCGGCTCATCCGCGGCCACAAGAAGCGGACGGTCGAAGCCAAGGCCTAGGGGCCATGTCGGAAGCCGAACGGCTCGTCCAGCTTGGCGTCGTCGCTAAGGCGCACGGGCTGCGCGGCGAGGTCGCCATCTGGGCCGACGAGGGCGTCGTCGAGGACATCCTCAAGCACGACACGCTGCTGCTTCGGCCGCCCGGAGGCGAAGCCAGACCGCGGCGGGTCAGCTCGGCGCGTGCCGTTCCCCGAGGCGTGCTCGTCAGCTTCGAAGGCGTAGGCGACCGAATTGGCGCCGAGGCGCTGCGCGGATACGAGGTGCTGCTGCCTCGCTCGTCGCTCACCGAGAAAGAGGGCGAGTACCTCACCGGGGAGCTGATAGGGCTCGAAGCGCTGACGCCCGAGGGGCAAAGGCTGGGGCGGGTCGAGGCGATCTTCGAGGGCGGAGGCGAGGTTCCGAACCTGGTCATCGGCAAACGCGAGCTGCACGTGCCGCTGGCCGACGTCTTCGTGAAGAGGGTCGATCTCGAGGCGGGCCAGATCGTCATCGAGCCGCCTGAGGAGGAGTAGAGGGCCCGCGGGGCCGAGAGGGAGCTGGGGAGATGGTGTCGGTCGAAATCCTCACGCTCTTTCCTCGGATCGTCGAAGCTCCGCTGGCCGAGAGCATCCTGGGCAAGGCCAGAGAGCGGGGCTACCTCGAGGTGGTCGTCACCGACATCCGCGACTTTGCCCACGACAAGCACCGGGTTTGCGACGACACGCCGTACGGCGGCGGCGCGGGGATGGTGATGAAGCCCGAGCCGCTCGTCGAGGCCATCGAGGCGGCCCGGGCGCGCAGGCCGGGAGCACGAGTCATTCTGATGGGCCCGCGAGGGCGGGTGTTCGACCAGAAGGTCGCCCGCGACCTGCACGCTCTCGGGTCGCTGGTTCTTGTTTGCGGGCGTTACGAGGGCGTCGACGAGAGGGTGCTCGACTTCGTCGACGAGGAGATGTCGCTGGGCAACTTCGTCTTGACCGGAGGCGAGCTCGCCGCACTTTGCATCGTCGACGCGGTCACCCGGCTCGAGCCTGGGGTTTTGGGCAACCTCGCCTCGGCATCGAGTGAGAGCTTCGAAGAGGGTTTGCTCGAATATCCCCAGTACACGAGACCGCCAGAATTCAGGGGAAGGAAAGTCCCCGAGGTGCTGCTGTCAGGCGACCATGCGCGGGTCGCCCGGTGGCGCCGGGCAATGTCGCTGAAGGCCACGCGCGATAAACGGCCTGACTTGTTTGCAAAGCTGACGCTATCCGAGCAGGATCGCGTGCTCTTGAAAGAGATTTCGGAAGGCGAAGGAGAGAGCCATGCGCAACAAGATACTTGACCTCGTGGAGTCGAAGAACCTGCGCACCGATCACCCTGAGTTCCGCCCGGGCGACACCGTGCGCGTGCACTGGAAGGTCCGCGAGGCCGGCAAGGAGCGCGTCCAGGCCTTCGAGGGCGTCGTCATCGCCCGCGCCCGCAAGAACAACCGCTCGAGCTTCACGGTCCGCAAGATGAGCTACGGGACGGGCGTCGAGCGCATCTTCCCGCTCAACTCGCCGCGCTACGAAAAGATCGAAGTGCTCACCTCGGGCAAGGTGCGCCGCTCGCGCCTCTACTTCGTGCGCAAGCTGCGCGGCAAGAAGGCCCGCCTCGAGACCGAGCGCGAGCTGCGCGCCTCGGCGCGCACCAACATCGGCGACCAGGCGTAGCGACGGTCGAGGGTCGAGAGTCGAGGGCCTGGGCGGGGGCGCATGCGGTGCGCCCGTCCAGGAACCGCCGCAGGCTCGACGGCACTTTGGCTGTCGACTCGAGGCTCCGCCGCACTGTCGCCGGTTCGCGACTGCGGCGGGCTGCATCGCCCTGGGTTGGATACCCGCCTGGATGACACCCGGGCGGGCTATCAATCCGCTGGAAATCGACGCGCCGATCAAGGACTATCTTGGGCATGCTCATCCTCGAGCTTGCGACCCAGGCAATTAGAGGTTTCTCGTCCCAGGCGCGCGCAGTTCTCAAGCCGGGCTACAACGTCCTCGTTCCGCCGGCGGGCACCTCGCCGGGGATGGGGGCGTTGTTGTCTGCGCTGCTGTACAACGACGGGCGCGGCAGCGACGCGATGCTCGGCACCGGACAGGCACCCGCGCGCGCCGGGCTGACGGTCCACGGGCGCGACGGCAAGACGTACCGGCTCGTGCGCAACCTGGGCGGCGCCGGAGCGCTGCATCGGCTCGAGCCGAACAACACCTGGGCGGTCATTTCCCAGGACCCGCTCGAGATCAACAACCTGCTTCGCGGCGCGCTCGGGCTGCCTTCGAAGGCTCAGCTCGATGAGCTGTTCTGCCTCTCGGCGCAGCAGCTTCCCTCACGCCGTCCGGCTGCCCCGAATGCGTCGTCCGGCTCGGGTAAGCCGCTGGGCCCGGTCGCGGCGGAGCCGCTGACGAAGCTGCGCCCGAACGCGCTCATCGAGGCGGCGATGGCCGCCACGAAGAAGAAGTTCGATCCGGCGCAGGCCCAGAAGGATGCCGAGCGGCTGCGCGCCGAGATCCAGGCCGGTAAGGCGCTCGAGGAGGCGCAGTTTCGCCTCGAGGGGATGCAGCAGCGCATCTTCGAGCTCGAGCAGCGGCTCAAGCAGCTCGACAAGCTGGTCGAGGATGTCGACCGGGCGAAGCAGGCGCTGCGCTCGGGCCACTCGCTGGAGGCGCTGGGCCTGCCGCCCGATGCCTTCGAGCGGGCCGCGCGCTACGACGAGGCGGTCAAGAAGCGCGACGAGGCCATCCAGAAGCTGCGCGAAGAGGAGATGGCCAACAGGGCCGAAGCCGAGAGCGCGCACGTCGAGCCTATCTGGATGAGCCGCGGTTTCCAGGTCGGGATGGGCTTGGGCTTGCTCACCCTCATCCTCGGAATCGTCTTCCGGGACACCGCCGGCAGCTACCTTGCGTTGCTCGATATTCCGGCCTTCGGCTATGCGGGGCTCTGCGCGCTGCGCTGGATAGGCGATCTGCAGTACCGCGACTCGCTGGTGCGCAAGCTGTCGATGAACAAGGATCGCGAGCAGAAGCTCAACCTCGCCTTCGACAACGAGTTCTTCCCCATCAAAGCGGCGATGCGGCTCGTCGGCGTCGAGACGGGCAAGGAGTTCATCGAGTTCTTCGGCAAGCGCCAGGCTGCCGAGGAAGCGCTGGCTGCCGCCGAGGGGAAGCTCGCGGTGGCTCGCTCCGATCCGGAGTTGCTCGGCGCGCTCGACGAGCAGGACGCGCTGGTCGCCCAGGCCAGGGTCCTCGAGGAGCAGATTTCGCAGATGGGCGCGGGAATCACGCGCGACTGGCGCGACGCCGAGGCCGAGCTTCAGGAGATCGAGGCTCAGCTCGCCGGCGGCGGAGCGCAGCCGACCGCGA
>JBMNNX010000406.1:0-4616 GCA_050942745.1 Myxococcales bacterium | reverse complement strand
CCTGCGGGAGCTGCCCCGATGGCCTGGCCTGCGACGCCTCAGGTCAGTGCGCCTGCAAGCCACAGTGCTCGGGCAAGGCCTGCGGGCCCGACGGCTGCGGCGGCACCTGCGGCACCTGCGCGAGCGGCAAGAAGTGCGACGAGTTGAGCGGCCTGTGCGTCAACTGCACCCCGGACTGCGCGGGGCGCGCCTGCGGGGAGGACGGCTGCGGCGGCAGCTGCGGGAGCTGCCCGCCGCCCCAGACCTGCGGCGGGGGCGGAGTCGCCGGCCAGTGCGGTCAGGGGGCCTGCACGCCGGAGACCGAGCCGCAGATGTGCGCTCGATTGATGAAGAACTGCGGCAGCCTCACCGCGGACGACAACTGCGGCGCGCGGCGCACCGTCGACTGCGGAGGCTGCGCGAGCCCGCAGACCTGCGGGGGCGGCGGCGTCGCCAACGTGTGCGGCTGCACGCCGGAGACCGACCTGGCGCTGTGCACGCGCATGGGCAAGAACTGCGGGCCCCTCGTCGCCTTCGACAACTGCGAGGGCTCGCGTTCGGTGGCGAGCTGCGGCGAGTGCACGCTGCCCGAGACCTGCGGCGGCGGCGGCGCCACCGGCGTCTGCGGCTGCACCGCGGAGACCAACGCGCAGCTTTGCGCCGCGCTCGGCCGCGAGTGCGGCAGCGCCACGACCACCGATCGCTGCGGCCAGCAGCGCACGCTCTCGTGCGGCTCCTGCAGCCAGCCCGAGACCTGCGGCGGCGGAGGCGCGCCGGGCGTCTGCGGGTGCACCTCGGAGTCGGACGCCGCCTTCTGCGCCCGGCTCGGCAAGGACTGCGGCTCGGTCAGCGGCACCGACAACTGCGGGCGGTCGCGGTGGGCGTACTGCGGCTCGTGCAACCACCCCGAGACCTGTGGGGGCGGCGGCACGGCCAACGTGTGCGGCTGCACGCCGGAGACGAACGCCGCCTTCTGCGCCCGGCTCGGCAAGGAGTGCGGCACGTTCAGCGGCACCGACAACTGCGGCCAGCCGCGCACCGCGAGCTGCGGGAGCTGCGCTTCCCCGGAGAGCTGCGGCGGAGGCGGCACGCCCAATCAGTGCGGCTGCACGAGCAACGAGACCTCGGCCCAGCTTTGCCAGCGCTATGGCCTCAACTGCGGCACGGTCACCGTGCAGGACGGGTGTCTGCAACCGAAGACGGTCAATTGCGGGTCCTGCCAGCTCCCCGAGACCTGCGGCGGGGGCGGGTACGACAACGTCTGCGGCTGCGTCGGCGAGACCGACTGGAGCTACTGCCACGACCACGGGTTCAACTGCGGCAGCGTCAGTTGGACCGACAGGTGCGGCCAGGCGCGGAGCGCCGACTGCGGCTCCTGCTCGTCGCCGTATGTCTGCGGAGGCGAGGGAGAGGCGAACGTCTGCGGCTGCGTGAGCCACTCGGACGCCGAGTTCTGCGCGTGGCATCGCGCCAACTGCGGCTCGCTCAGCGCGAACGACAATTGCGGGCGCCCCCGCTCCGTCGCCTCCTGCGGCACCTGCACCAACCCCAACGACACCTGCACCCAGAACGTCTGCACCGCGTGGGCGATCGTGCCGCACTCGAACTGGATCACCTGGTCCGCGGTGGGCGGACGGTCGGCAAATGATGTCTACCTGGCCGGCTACGACGAGAGCGACAACGAGGCGTACGTCAAGCGTTACCTGAACGGCTCGTGGAGCAACACGACGCGCGTGGCGGCCGCGACCCGGTTCTATAAGATCATCGCGGCGGGCCCGACCAGCGACTACTGGATGAGCGGCGCCCCCAAGCGCATCCTGCGCACGTCGGGCACCCCGGCAAACCTGGCAGACGTCGGCTGGGCTCCTCCGGAGAACCTCTTCGACATCAAGGCGCTGAGCGACACCGACGTCTGGGGCGTGGGCGTCGGGGGCGTGATCGTCCACTGGGACGGCACCTCGTGGCAGAGCACCTCGGTGCCGACGGACGGCGACGCGCTCAACTCGCTGTGGCCCATCGCCCCGGACGACATCTGGGCCGCGACCACCAACGGAGTGATCGCCCACTACGACGGCACGAGCTGGACGACCTCGAGCCTGTCTTATGCCGCCTGCTTCGGCCTGTGGGCCAGCGGGCCTGACGACGTCTGGTGCGTCGGCACCGGCGGCGACGGCTATGGCTCGACCTACCACTGGGACGGGACGAGTTGGACCAACGTGCCGATCCCCACGAACGGCTGGGTCTACGACGTCTGGGGTTTCGCTCCCAATGACGTCTGGGCGGTCGGCACCAGCGGCTGCCTGCACTGGGACGGCACGAGCTGGACCAACGTGCCGGTGCCGACGACCCGGTTCCTCTACGGGGTCTGGGGCGCCGACCCCAACGACATCTGGGCGGTGGGGAGCGGAGGCGTGATCCTGCACTGGAGACACTGACGTGCCGTCGTTCAGCGTTGGGCCTGAGCGTCGGCAGCGGAGTCAAAGGGCTCGCCGATTTCGTGGGCCGATGCCCCGTTCGCCCTAAGCGAGAGACCGGCCCGTTGGCCGGCTGTGGCCTTGAACTAACAGGGGGAGCTGTTAGTTAGGAGCGTAGCTGCCTAGGCATGTCGGCGGCAGCGGAGTCGAAGGGCTCGCCGATTTCGCGCAGGCCCCTCGACTCCGCCCCCCGCGCTTCCCCGACTGCGCACGCGCGAGCTCCGACCAAGCCCCCTCCCCGCGGAGCGGCCGCGGAGCGGTGAGGGGGTTTGGGGGCGGGTTTGGGGGTGGGGTGCACCGCGGCAAGCACGGAGCCTCGATCAGAGCTTGAGTCGGAAGCAAGGCGCTCGGCCGACGATCGGGGCCGGGCCCTCACCCCTAAATCCCCTCTTCCCGCGCAAGCGCGGGAGAAGGGACTTTCACGTGCTCGCACGTGGTGCCTTCAGGGCAATCGGCTGGTCGTTCAAGGTCACAGCCGGCCAACGGGCCGGTCGCAATCCCGGGGTGACCGGAGGGCGGACCCTCGCCCACCTATCGGCCCGCGGGGCGCTTGCGGTCGCTCCGGCAGACCGCGAAACTCCTCGGCACCATGACCAACACTCTTCTCGACCTGACAGTGAAGACCCTGGGACCGCGCACCTTCCCCTCGCCGCTCGGGCTGTCCACCAAGAGCGGCGACGACGTCGCCGACTACATCCGCGACGACATGCGCGTGCTGTCTACCATCGAGTGGGCCGCCGGCGAGGGTGGCAGGCCCTCGGTCCCCGCCCACGTCCCCGGCTTCGAGAAGGCAGGGCCGCGCGAGCACATCTACTTCGACCCCAAGAAAGTCACCGCGGCCATCGTCACCTGCGGCGGCCTGTGCCCGGGCCTCAACTCGGTGATCCGATCGATGGTGATGGAGCTGTACCACGGCTACGGCGTGCGGCGGATCCTCGGGATGCGCTACGGCTACGAGGGCCTCAATCCGGCGGTCGGGCTCGCGCCAGTCGAGCTCGATCCGAAGAGCGTCGAGAGCATCCACCGCCAAGGCGGCAGCATCCTCGGGAGCAGCCGCGGGGCGCAG
Source organism: Myxococcales bacterium (assembly GCA_050942745.1). Taxonomy (GTDB): domain Bacteria; phylum Myxococcota; class Myxococcia; order Myxococcales; family UBA5297; genus UBA10939. The sequence continues at coordinate 1,097 of JBMNNX010000406.1, read as the reverse complement.
GATCCGGCGGTGATGGTGGACTACCTCGTCGAGCGCGAGGTCGACGTCCTGTTCACCCTCGGCGGGGACGGCACACAGCGCGGCGCCCACCAGATCCAGCTAGAGATCGAGCGGCGGGGCCTGAAAATGGCGGTGGTCGGCGTGCCCAAGACCATCGACAACGACGTCGCCTTCGTAGACCAGACGTTCGGCTTCGACACCGCGGTCGAGACCGCGCGGACGGTGCTCGACGGCGCGCACGTCGAGGCGCGCGGCGCGCGCAACGGCGTCGGCATCGTCAAGCTGATGGGGCGCGACGCCGGCTTCATCGCCGCCCACGCGACCCTCGCCTCCGGCGAGGTGAACTTCTGCCTCGTCCCCGAAGTGGACTTCGAGCTCGACGGCGAGCACGGCCTGTTCGCCTGCCTCGAGCGCCGGCTGCGCGAGCGCTCGCACGCGCTGATAGTCGTCGCCGAAGGCTGCGCGCGCACCATCGCCCGGCGGCTAGGGACGCCCGGCGAGCGCGACGCCTCGGGCAACCTGCGCTACAGCGCCGGCAGCCTCGACGTCGGGACCTACCTGCGCGACAGCGTCAAGGCGCACTTCAAGGCGAAGGGCATCCCGATAGCCATCAAGTACATCGACCCGAGCTACACCATCCGCTCGGTGCCTCCCACGGCGACCGACGAGGTCTTCTGCGACCGGCTCGCGCGCAACGCGGTCCACGCGGCGATGGCGGGCAAGACCGACGTGCTCATCGGCCGGACGCACGGCGTCTTCACCCACGTGCCGCTCGCCGCGGTGACCGGCGAGAACAAGGTCATCGATCCCGACCGCGAGCTGTGGCTGTCGGTGCTTCGCTCGACCGGACAGCCGCTGATGCGCTCGCCGGAGGGCAGAACGTAGCGCTGAACGGCCGCTCTTTGCGTCGGCCTACCCTCTCGCTTCGCCCCGCGTCGCCAAAGAGCAGGCCTTCGTACCGGCCTGCTCCGCAGGCCCGCTCTTCATCTTGGCCCGCGCCAGAAGATCGCCCCTCAACGTGCCGCGCCCCAAGCCGTGAAAGCCCCCCTCCCCGTCGGCGCGCCGAGGCCTCCGCGGAGAGCACTGGCCTGAAGGCG
>JBMNNX010000405.1:0-4625 GCA_050942745.1 Myxococcales bacterium | reverse complement strand
CGTCGTCCCCGAGCTGCAGGTGCGCCTGGCGATGCTCGACGAGCTCGGCCTCGGCTACCTGACGCTCGATCGCGGCACCGACACGCTCTCGACCGGTGAAGGCCAGCGCATCCGCGTCGTCGCCGCGCTCGCCTCGAACCTGCAGGGCGTCTGCTACGTGCTCGACGAGCCGACCGTGGGCCTGCACCCGCGCGACTCGGAGGCGCTCACCCGCGCGCTGTTCCGCCTGCGCGACCGGGGCAACACCGTCGTCGTCGTCGAGCACGACGAGGCGCTCATCCGCGCCTCGGACCACGTCATCGACCTCGGCCCGGGCGCAGGTCCGCACGGCGGCGAGGTGATCGCCGAGGGCCCGCCCGCGCTCGTCGCCAAGGTCGAGCGATCGGTGACCGGGCGCTGGCTGCGCGGCGAAGGCGAACGGCCAGCCTGGCCGCGCCGGCCGCTCGAGGGCTGCCGGTGCGTCCGGGTGCGCGGGGCGAGGCTCCACAACCTGCGCGGCATCGACGTCGATTTCCCGCTCGGCCGCTTCGTCGCCGTCACCGGCGTGAGCGGCTCGGGCAAGTCGACGCTGGTGCGCGACGTGCTCTACCGCGCCCTGTCGGCCAAGGTCGCCGGGCGGGCGCTGCCCGCGACGCTCTCGCGGCTCGAAGGCGCCGAGGGCGTGCGGCGGGTGCTCGAGGTGGACGAGTCGCCCATCGGGCGCACGCCAAGGTCGGTGCCGGCGACCTACGTCGGGATCATGGATGCGATCCGGCAGATCTTCGCCAGCACGCCCGACGCGAAGGCGCGCGGGTACGGCGCGGGCCGCTTCTCGTTCAACGTCGCCGGCGGGCGCTGCGAGCGCTGCGAGGGCCAGGGCCGGCTCAAGGTGTCGATGCCGCTGCTGCCCGAGGTCTACATCGCCTGCGAGGCCTGCGGCGGGCGGCGCTACAACGCCGACACGCTCGAGGTGACGTTCAAGGGCAAGTCGATAGCCGACGTGCTCTCGATGACGGTCGAGCCGGCGCGCGAGTACTTCGCGGCGTATCCGTCGGTGATGCGCCCGCTCGACTTCCTGGCGAAGATCGGGCTCGACTACCTGCAGCTCGGCCAGCCGAGCCCGACGCTCTCGGGCGGCGAGGCGCAGCGGATCAAGCTCGCCGCCGAGCTCGCGACCTCGGGCCTCGGGCCGTCGTTCTACGTGCTCGATGAGCCGACGACCGGCCTGCACATGGCCGACGTCGCCAAGCTGGTTTCGGCGCTGCAGCGGCTGGTGGATCGTGGGGACACGGTCGTGGTCATCGAGCACAACCCGGACCTGATTGCGTCGGCGGACTGCGTCATCGATCTGGGGCCCGAGGGCGGCGAGCGCGGAGGCTCGCTCGTCGCTTGGGGAACGCCGGAACAGGTGGCGATGTCGCGGGAGTCGAGGACGGCGAGGTATTTGGGCGAGGCGTTGAGGGCTCGCGAGGAGCGCCGAGTCAGATCAGGCTCGGTGCGCACTAGCCGTATTCAGGCGCGCCCGTGAGAGCCAGCTTTCGCGCGAGGCCGGGGGGCGGAATTCTCGACAGCTTTTCGTATCACGGCCCCCACCGTTCTCGCTTCAGCGCACTAGCTCCGTTCCCTTCCTCCGGCGCGCGGAACCCGGACTGACCGAGACGCACGACCCCGTGCTCACCTCTTTCCCCTACGCGCGAACGCCAGTGAAAGCCCCCTTTCGCGCAAAGCGGGGCAGCGGGCAGCCCGGATCCGCCAAGGCGGCGTAATGGAATACGCCATCAGTTTCAGACTTGCGGCCTTGGGAATCGCGTGTGCTTGTCTTCCGGTCTTCGCCCTGCTCGCACACGGAAGGCGGAGCTCGGCGTGGTGGACTCAAGGCGTGGCTACCAGCGACCGCCAACGGTCTGAACAGCGATGCTTCGAGGGACTCACTCGTCCTCTTTCGCGCGCATCCGTCTCGACGCGGCCTCAGCTCGCTCGGAACTTCTCCCAATGCAGCGTCTCGGAGAGCGGTCGCTTCACCGCCGGATCCTCGACGCCCTTCGCGTAACCGAAGGCAAGCAACGAGACGAGCTTGTAGGCGTCTGGCACGCGCAACAGCCTCGAGACCGCCTCGCAGTAGCTCTTCTTGTCTCCGGCGACCCAGCAGGAATCGACCCCGAGCGCGGTGGCGGCGAGCAGCATGTTCGTCGAGGCGATGCAGCCGTCCTCCAGGTAGTACTTGGTGTCCCTGCAGTAGACGGCGACGCAGGCCGGGGCCTCGGCCAGAAACCGACCATTGCTCGCGAGCTCGGCGAGCTGGGCGCGGCGCTCGCGCTCGGTGACGACGATGAACTCCCAGGGCTGAACGTTGAACGCCGTGGGCCCGAGTCGGCCCGCGTCCACGATCCTCTCGAGTACCTCGCGTGGGACCGGCTGGTCGGAGAACGACCGGGTGCTGCGGCGGGCCGCGATTGCGGTCAGGACATCCATGGCTTCCTCCGTTGCTCGCTGGAAGCTGTACCAAAGCGCATGCGGTGCCGGAACGCCAGGGCACCTCACGCGACCTGCGGCTCCGCGGCGCGCGGCAGCCGGCGCTCTCGCTCCTTCACGCTCGCTCACGCGGCGAGCACGTCTGCGCTGGCATCCTCCCAACGACCTCGGGCACCGGGCATCGGCCGATGCCTCGTCGCGCCGCCGGTTGCCGATGCGGGCTCCGGGATTGGCGCTGGCGGATTCTTCACGCCGCCGGAGCCGGTTGCCCTTCGCAGCGAGCGACCCGCACCTTGCTCTGGTGTGGCCCGAGCGGCCGCACGGGAGCGCAGATGCGAAAGATCCTGCTGTGCGTGGCCCTCTTCGTCGGGGCCTGCACGACGACCTCGACAGTCATCGAAGGGACCATCCGCCCTCGCGCCTCGTATGACCTCGACTGCCCTATCTCCCACGTCGAGGTGAGCCTCGTCTCCGGAGGCGCATTGGAGGGCATCTACGGCGTGAGGGGATGCGGAAGGCGCGCCCGCTACGAAGCCGTGTGCAGCCCGGTGGGCTCGCACTGCGACGTGATGCGCGACCCCGAGGCCCGGTAGGAACGGATGGCAATGCGCCCGGGCTGCGGCGGGCGGGTCGGACCGGCGGCTGCGCCTGGCAATGCGTTCGTCCCAGGTCGGTAGGGGCGCATGGCAATGCGCCCGGCGTGGAATCGAGCAAGGCGCCGATTCGAAGGTCGACGGCCGCCGGCGCGAAGGCCGCCGCTCCGCACAGCCCGCGCTCCGGCATAATCGCCCGCGCCCATGACGCAGCCCTACTCGGTCACGCTCCACCTGACGCGTCACAACCGCAATTCGATCGCCGCGCTGCTCGCCGTGCTCGAGGCCGAGCTCCCCGCGGGTCTCGTCGCGCCCCGACTCCTCGAATCGCTGAGCCGCTTCGACGCGCAGGGCTTGCTCGTCTGCTCCTTCACCACCCTGCAGGCCCCGACGGTTGCCGCCGAGCTCGCCGCGCTCCGCGCGCGCCTCCCCGCGCTTCGCTCCGTCGCCGGAGGCTGCCACGCGAGCGGCTCCCCGCTGGAGACGCTCGCGATGGGGTTCGACTGGGTCGTGACCGGCGAGGCTGGCCCCGCCTTCGCCGACATCGTCCGCCGTCTAGCCCAGGGCGAGGCGCCCGAGCCGGGCATCCTGCACGAGCAGCCGGCCTCGACGCTCGACCGCTATCCGCCTTGGCCCGCGTCCGGGCAGGTCTTCGCGCAGATCGAGATCACGCGCGGCTGTCCGATGAGCTGCGAGTTCTGCCAGACGCCCCGGCTCTTCGGCCGCCGCCCGCGGCACCGCTCACTCGAGGCGCTCGCAAGGACGTTCGCCCACGCCGTCGCGACCGGCCACGACTTCACGCGCTTCGTCGCGCCGAACGCATTCGGCTACGGCTCGGCCGATGGCATCCGCCCCGACAGGCGCGCTGTCGAGGCGCTGCTCGTCACTGCGCGCCGGGCTGGGTTTCGCGAGGTCTTCCTCGGCACCTTTCCCTCCGAGGTGCGCCCGGAGTCGGCGACCGAGGAGATGCTGCAGCTCGCTCGCGAGCACTGCGACAACACGACGCTCGCCGTCGGGCTCCAGTCGGGCAGCGACGCGGTGCTGCGGCGACTCAAGCGCGGCCACACCGTGCGCGAGGGCGTCGAAGCGATAGCGCGCATCGCGCGCGCGGGCTTCGAGCCGAAGGTCGATTTCATGTTCGGCCTTCCCGGCGAGACCGACGCGGAGCGGGCCGAGAGCTGCGCGCTTGCGCGGCACCTCGTCGCCGAATACGGCGCGAGCGTCCACGCGCACATCTTCACGCCTCTGCCCGGGACGCCGCTGGCCGGCACCGCGCCGACGCCTCTGGATGCGGCGACGCGCGGCTTTCTCGAATCACTCGCGCTCAGCGGCCAGGCGACCGGGGTGCGCAGGGAGCGGCAGGCAGAGGGTTCGATGGAGCGCCCGAGCTCGCACGAAGAAGGGCGGCCGCGTGGTCGCCCTTCCCTCTTCAATCGGTCCCACCGTGTCGAGCCGGACGGCCCCTCGACTCTGCTTCCGCCGCCCATGCGGCGGAAGCTACGCTCCTAACTAACAGCTCCCCCTGTTAGTTCAAGGCCACAGCCGGCCAACGGGCCGGTCTCTCGCTCGGGGTGACCGTGG
>JBMNNX010000078.1:0-24172 GCA_050942745.1 Myxococcales bacterium | reverse complement strand
TTCGGCCTCGACCTGGACCCGCGCGCGGTCGAGGCGACGCGAGCGGCCTTGGCCTCCGAAGCCGCGTGCGACCCTCAGTCGCTGGCGGCGAACGTGCGCTGCGGCAATGCGCTCGTCGACAGCGGCCACGACTATGCGGCCGCCGGCGGTCGCGGCCGGCTCAGCAGGCTTCGGCCCTTCGACTGGGGCGACTTCGACTCGGGGTTCGGGGCGGTGCTCGCCAGGGGAGGCTTCGATCTCATCCTCGGCAACCCGCCCTATCGGCGCGAGCGCGGCTACAAGGCCCTGCTCGACGAGGTGGCCGCCTCGGACTTCGGCCGGCGGTTTCGCCAGCCGCGGATGGACCTCTGGTACTACTTCCTGCATCGCTCGCTCGAGCTGCTCAGGCCCGGCGGCAGGCTCTGCTTCGTCGTCAGCTCGTACTGGACCTCGGGCGCAGGGGCCGGCGCGCTCATCGAGGCGCTGAAGTCGCAGTGCCGGGTCGACGAGCTCGTCCTGTTCGACGCGCACAGGATCTTCGAAGGCGTTCAGGGCCACCACATGATCCTGCTGCTGACCAAGGCCGAGCCCAGCGGCTCGGTCCTCATTCGCCGGGTCCCGAAGAGCTCGACGGCGTGGATTTGCATCGAGGGCTCCGCGCCCTTCGTCGTGTACACCAAGGACCGCGGGGAGCTTTTCGCCGGGCGTGCGCTCGATCTTGAAGCCCCGTCAGGATCTCTGATCGAGCGCCTGCGCCGCTTCACGCCACTCGAACGGCTCGGTGTCATCCGCCAGGGAATCGCCGAGAACCCGGCGGAGGTGAACCGGCGCACTCTCGAGCGTTGGCAAGGAGCCTGGCGCCTGGGCGAGGGCGTCTTCTCGTTGACGCCGAGCGAGGTCGAGTCGCTGGGGCTCTCGCCGCAGGAGTCGAAGCTCGTGCGCCACTACAACGCCATCGGCGATCTCGGCCGCTATCGCCTGGTTCCGGCGTCTCGGCGCCTGCTCTACCTGACCGAAGAAACCTGCCCCGACATCTCGGCGCTGCCGCGGATAGAGGCGCATCTGTCTCGTTTCAGGGTTCTGCTCGATGCGCGCCGCGAGACGAGGCTCGGCCGCAGGGCGTGGTGGCAGCTCCATTGGCCCCGCGAGCCGTGGCTGTGGGAGACCGACAAGCTCGTCGTGCCGCAGATGGCCCGCCGGCCATCCTTCGCGCTCGCGCGCGGCGCGGTCTACGTGCCCTTCAGCGCCAACGTCTTCGTGCCCAACCCCGACCGCGCCGAGCTCCTGCCGTTTCTGCTCGGCGTCCTCAACTCGCGGCTGCTCTGGAAGTGGTTCAAGCACCACGCGAAGCGCCGGGGAGTCGGGCTCGACCTCGGCTGCAAAGTCTTGAAAGAGGCCCCGGTCGCGGGGCTCGAGCCGGGGGCGAGCGCGGCCCGCGCCAAAGTCGCAAACCTCTCCGAGGAGCTGTCGCGCCTCCATTCAGAGGCGCCGGAATGCGCCGAGCGGATCGCGTCGCTCGAGAGGAAGCTCGATGCCGAGGTCTACGCGCTCTACGGCTTGAGCGAGGCAGAGCGCGTTGCGGTCGATGGCAAGCTCGAGGCCGAAGAGCGCGGCCATCGGGAAACGCGAAGGCGTCGACCTGGGGATTCCTGAGAGCTCTCGGCACAAACCCGTGAAAACGGGGCGCAGGGCCAGTAGGGGCGCATGGCAATGCGCCCGGCCGCGCAGGCCCCAAGCTTGGTCGACGAAGCAAGCAGAGTCGCGGCGAGCACGAGGGTTCCCGGCGGCCGGCACGAAGGCCGGCGCTCCGCTTCAATCCCCAAGCTTCTTGCGCAACAGCTCGTTGACGATCGCCGGGTTCGCCTTCCCCTTCGTCTCGCGCATCACCTGGCCGGTGAAAAAGCCGAAGAGCTTCTTCTTTCCCGCCCGGTAGCGCTCGACCTCGGCGGTGTTGGCCGCGAGCACCTCGTCGACCACCTTCTCGAGCGCGGCTGTGTCGGAGACCTGCCGCAGTCCCTTCGCCTCGACGATCGCCCCCGGGTCGCCGCCGCGCGCGAGCAGCTCGGCGAAGACCTCCTTGGCCGCGCTCGCCGAGATCTGCCCCTCGTCGAGCAGCCCAAGCAGCGCGGCGAACGACTCCGGGGTCAGCCGCAAGGTGTCGAGCGAGGCCTGACCCTCGTTGAGCGCCCGGAACAGCTCGCCGCGGAACCAGTTGGTGAGCTTCCTCGCGTCGGGGTAGCGCGCCGCGGTCGCCTCGAACAGCTCGCCGATGCGCCGGTCGATATCGAAGGTGAGCGACCGGGCCTCCTCGCGGCTCAGGCCATATTGCGCCTCGAAGCGCTTCATCTTGTCGCGCGGCAGCTCGGGCAGCGCCTCGTCGATCTCGGCGACGTAGGCCTCCTCGACCACGAGCGGCTGGAGATCCGGCTCGGGGAAGTAGCGGTAGTCGTGCGCCTCTTCCTTGGATCGCATCGCTCGCGTGACGCCCCGGGCCGGATCGTAGAGCCGCGTCTCCTGCACGACCCGTCCGCCGCCCTCGAGCACCTCGATCTGCCGCGCGATCTCGAGCTCGAGCGCCTGGCGCACGAAGCGAAACGAGTTGAGGTTTTTCAGCTCGGTGCGCGTGCCCAGCTCCTTCGCGCCCGCGGGCATCACCGAGACGTTGGCGTCACAGCGAAAACCACCTTCCTCCATGTTGGCGCTCGAGATGCCCAGGCTTACCAGGATGTCGCGCAGGGCCTTCAGGAAGTCGCTCGCCTCCTCGGGCGAGCCGAGGTCGGGCTCGGTGACGATTTCAACGAGGGGCACGCCCGCGCGGTTGAAGTCCACCAGGCTCGAGGTTGTGCCGGTCTCGTGGATGTTCTTCCCCGCATCCTCTTCCATGTGGATGCGCTTGATGCGCACCCGCTTCTCGCCGCCCGCCGCGTCGATGAGGAGGTGGCCGTTCTCGCAGAGCGGCAGCTCGTACTGCGAAATCTGATAGCCCTTGGGAAGGTCCGGGTAGAAGTAGTTCTTCCTCGCCCAGACGCTGGTGTGCCGGATCTCGCAGCGCAGCGCGAGGCCGGCTTTCACCGCGAGCTCGACCACCTTGCGGTTGAGCACCGGCAGCGCTCCGGGCATCCCGAGGCAGACCGGGCAGGTGTGGTGGTTGGGCTGCGCGCCGAACTCGGTCGAGCAGCCGCAGAAGATCTTGGTGCGCGTCGAGAGCTGCGCGTGTACCTCGAGGCCGATCACCGGGACGTAGTTCATGGAAGCTCCCTGGCGGTCGCGACCCGCCGGGCAGAGGCGGCGTCACAGAGCCGGTGCGCGCGTGTGCCAGTCGGTCGCCTGCTCGTAGGCGTGCCCGATGGCGAAGAGCGTCTCTTCGTCGAAGGCCCTTCCGATGATCTGCAACCCGATGGGCAGGCCGGCCTGGGTGAAGCCGCAGGGCAAGCTCATCCCGGGCAGCGACGCGAGGTTGCAGGAGAGGGTGAAGATGTCCGAGAGGTACATCTTCATCGGGTCGTCGCGCAGCTCGCCGAGCCGGAACGCCGGGCCCGGCGAGGTCGGGGCGAGGATGGCGTCGCAGCGCTCGAACGCCTCGAGGAAGTCACGGCGGATGAGCGTGCGGACCTCTTGGGCCTTCAGGTAGTAGGCGTCATAGTAGCCGGCCGAGAGCGCGTAAGTACCGAGCATGATCCGCGCCTTCACCTCGGGGCCGAAGCCCTCGGCCCGGGTCGCCTCGTACATCTCGGTCAGGCTCTTCGCCCCCTTGGCCCGGTGCCCGTAGCGCACGCCGTCGTAGCGCGCCAGGTTCGACGAGGCCTCGGCCGTGGCGAGCAGGTAGTAGGTCGCCACGGCGTACTTGGTGTGTGGCAAGGAGATCTCGACTACCTGCGCGCCGCGCCGCTCGAGCTCGCGGGCCGCCTCGCGGACCGCCCCTTCGACCACGGGATCCATCCCGGCGACGAAGTACTCCTTGGGCAGCCCGAGCCTCAGGCCCTTCACCCCGCGCCCGAGCGCGGCGAGGTAGTCGGGCACTGGCGCCGGCGAGCTGGTCGAGTCGCGCGGGTCGTGGCCGGCGATGACCCCGAGGAGCGCCGCGAGGTCGCCCACGCTGCGGGCGATTGGCCCGACTTGGTCGAGCGAGCTGGCGAAGGCGATGAGCCCGAAGCGCGAGACGCGCCCGTAGGTCGGCTTCAGCCCGGTGACCCCGCAGAGCGCGGCCGGCTGGCGGATCGAGCCCCCGGTGTCGCTGCCGAGCGTCGCGAAGGCCTCGCGGGCGGCGACCGCCGCAGCGCTGCCGCCGGACGAGCCGCCGGGCGTGCGCCCGAGATCCCACGGGTTGCAGACCGGACCGAACGCGCTGTTCTCGGTGGACGAGCCCATCGCGAATTCGTCCATGTTGAGCTTGCCGAGCAGCACCGCGCCCGCCGCCTTCAACCGCGCGACCGCGGTCGCGTCATAGGGCGGCACAAAGCCCTTCAGGATGCGCGAGGCGCAGGTGGTCTCGACCCCGCGGGTGCAGAGGTTGTCCTTGAGCGCGATGGGCACGCCGTCGAGAGGCCCGAGCGCCTCGCCGCGCGCGCGCCGCTCGTCCGACGCCGCGGCCTGGGCTCGCGCCTCCTCGGGCGTCAGCCGGAGGAATGCCTTCACCTTCGGCTCGACGGCGCCGATGCGCGCGAGCGCGGCTTCGGTCGCCTCGAGCGAGGAGCACCCCTTGCGGCCGATCCGCTCCGAGAGCTGGAGCAGGGTGAGTCCGGTCAGGTCCATAGGCTCTCCCCGCTATTCGATGATCTTGGGGACGGCGATCGCCGAGCCCTCGCGGGCCGGGGCGTTGGCGAGCGCGACCTCCGGTTCGAGCGAGGGCTGGAGCTCGTCTTCGCGCAGGAGGTTGGGGAGCTCGGCGGCGTGCGCAGTCGGCGGGATGTGCGAGGTGTCGAGCTCTCGGAGCTGCTCGGCGTAGGCGAGCACCTCGCCGAGCTGGCGCGCATAGCGCTGCTCCTCCTCCGCGGTCAGCCGAAGGCGCGCGAGCTGCGCGACCCGCCGCACCTCTTCGACGGAGAGGTTCATCCGGAGCGCCTACTTCTTCGTGGAGCCGAAGAGGTTGAGGATGGAGCGCACGACCGCGCCTTTCTTCTCCTCGTCTTCGCCGGTGGCGAGCTTCTCGAGCTCGCCTTCGTCGAGCCAGACGCCATTGCAGCCGAAGCAGCGGTCGATCTCCACGCCGCGGTAGGTGATGGTCTGCAGGTCCATCCCGCACTTCGGGCAGTGCATCCAGTGCAGCTCCTTGAGCTGCTTCTTCTGCTCTTCGGCGAGCTTCCGGGCCTGCTCGGCGGCGAGCTTCTGCCTCTTCAGCGCCTCTTCTCGAGCGAAATACTCCTCCTCGGTACTGTGCGGCTTGATCGACATCGTTCTCTCCTTGGTTTCAAGGCTGGCGGTCGCGAGGTCGCTCTCGTGGGAGCTCTTCGAGCGTCGGGCGGCGGCGCAGGGGTGGCTGGCGCCCGGCACGTAGATCATTCCTTCTTCAGGCGCTCGATGGCACTGCGGGCCAGATTCGCCTCCGAGGTCCCCGAGGGCGCCTCGTCGAGGTATTTCTCGTAGTACTCGATGGCCTTCGCTTTGTTGCCCTTCTCTTTGTGGCTCTCGGCGAGCCCCAGGATCGCGTCGAGAAAGCGCGGGTTCTTGCCGAGGGCCTGCTGGAACAGCGCAATCGCCTCGTCGTAGCGGCCCTTGTCGAACAGGCAGAAACCCTTGCCGGTGAAGACCTCGAAGTTTCCGGGCTCGAGCTGCTCAGCCTTCTCGTAGTACGCCAGCGCGGAGTCTACGCGGCCGCGCTCGCGCTGCTGGTGCGCGCGCTCGATGTACCAGTAGAAGCTCTTGCCGTCGGGGATGCCGCCCTCGGCCTTCGCCGGCTTGGCCTCGGGTTCTTTCTGCGCAGCGACGGCCTCCTTCACGGGCTGGGAAGCCTCCGGGCCGCTCTTCGCTTCGCCCGCCGCTGGAGCATCGGGGCTGCCGCCCTTGGCCTTCGCCGGCTGGGCTTCCTGCGCAGCGACGGCCTGCTTCGCGGGCTGGGAAGCCTCGGAATGGCTCTTCGCTTCGCCGGCCGCCGGAGCGTCGGGCGCGCGCTCCTCGGCCTTCGCCTGGGCGGTTTCGCCGGCGTCCTGTGCCGGCCCAGCGTCGAGAGGCGTTGGCTGGGGTGTGACGGCCGCCGCTGGCTCTCCTGCCTGGCCGGTGGGACTTGTCTCTGTCGCCGCGCTTGGGGCAGAGGGCGGCGTGCCGCCTTCATCGCGCGATGCGCCGCTCGGTGAAGCCTGCTCGGCACCGCCTATCAGCCCCGAGCTCTTCGCGTAGAGGAAGCCGCCGACGCCGACACCGACGAGCAGCAACATCACGATGACGAGCTTGCCTTTGCCGCTGCCCTTGATCGCAGCGAGCTCGGCCGGGTCGAGATCGTCAGTCTGGCTGCTCCAAGCGGGCTCGCGTGCGGCCACCGGCGCCACCGACGGCTTGTCCGCCTCCCACGCTGCGCTTTCGGCCAGAGGCGCGGGCGGCCGGGGCGCTCCTGCCGGCTCGATTTGCTGGAGAGGCTCTTGCGCAGGAGCGGGCGCGGGGGCTGAGGGCACAGCCTGCGGCGCGCTCGATTGCGGAGCGAGGGCCGGGGCCTGCGCGAGCGCGGCGAGGGCGTTGGCGCGGTCGGCGGCCTCGACGACCTGAAAGAAGCTGGCGAGCTCTGCGATGTCCCCGAGCCGCTTCCACGACTGGCAGGTCAGCGAGATCTCGTCTTCGCGCGCCACCTTGCGCTCGACGATCCACTTCTGCAGCGTCGTCAGCTCCTTGAAGGTGAAGACGTTGCCGTTCGCCTGGCGCACCCTCCACTCGCGCGGCTTTTCGGGATTGGACGGCGGCAGATCGGGCGCGGCCGGGGCCTCGCCCGGCTTGAGCGGCACCGTCACCACCAGCGCCGTCCTCCTCACTCGGAAGACGTGCCCACAGACGGTGCAGCGGACGGTGACTCCTGCCTCGGTGATCTTCTCGTCGTCGAACTCGTACTCGGTCCGGCAACGCTCGCAGCGGACATCCATGGGCTTGCCTTCTTCCCGCTTGCACCCGCAAGCGCGCGCGAGCACTTGGGAAAATGAGCGAAAAACGATAGCGGGGAAGCCCAGGCCTCGCAAGGAGCGCGCCCGCGCCGCGCCCGGGACGTCCGGCCTGTTTCCAACCCCCGGGAAGGGGGCGCGCTGTTTCAAGGCGGCGGGAAAGATGCGCTCCCGAGCTCCCTTCTGTCCCTCGTCCTCGGCGGGCTGCAGCTTGGCCGTCGAGCGCATCGCCACGCGCCGCCACTGCTCTATCCCCGCGATTTCGAGGCCGGGCGACTCACGCCAACAGCGCGAATCTGTTATGTTTCAACCTTTCCAGCGAAGGGACGAGCCGGGAATGTCCGACGAGCCGCGCCAATACTGGGTCCGCAACGACAGGGGCAAGATGTGGGGTCCCCTGACGTTTGCGACCATCGAGCTGCTCATCAGCAACGGCCTCATCCCGGGCCGGCTGCAGGCCTCGCGCGACGGCCTGAACTTCGTGTTCCCGGGCCGCCTGCCCGACCTGCGCGACGCCTTCCCGAAGGAGCTCTGGGGCGACAGCACCGAGCCTCTTCCCGACGACATTGAGCTGCCGGGCGGACCGATCGCGCCGCCCGCGGGCCCCCCGGTCGTCGGCGCGCCAGGGGCCGCTCCGCCGCCCGAAGAGAAACCGGCGCGGCGCGCCGCCCAGCCGCCTGCCGGCAAGCGACCTTCGAGCGACGAGGGCATGCCCGACTCGGGAGACCTGGGCACCTGTCCGCCGCTCTTCCTTTATTATTTGGCGGCGACGGGGAACGACACCGGACTGCTGCGCCTCGAGGCCGGCGAGGTCACCTACGAGATCTTCTTCAAGAAGGGCTCGCCCGAGGCGGTCTCCAGCAGCCGGGCCGACGAGGACCTGGGCGCCTTCCTGGTCAAGCAGGGCGCGATCAAGGATGAGCAGCTCGCCGACGCGCGCGGTATCGTCCCCAACTTCGGCGGCAGCATCGTCAACGCGCTGTTCAGCCTTCAGCTCCTCAGCCCGGCGGACGCCTTCAAATTCATCGGCGAGCACGCCCAGAGCTTGTTGCCTGTTGCCCTGCAGCTTGGCGAGGGCAGCTTCGTGTTCGACCGCGAGGCCAAGGCGCCGGCTACCGCGATGCCGTTGGGGGACCGCTGGGGGCTCGTGGCCAGCGCTGCCCGCGAGATGCCCCTCGAGGTCGTCAGGGAACGACTCGGCGACAAGCTGCAGTGGCCGGTGATGAAGAGCGGCGGGCGCGTCGAGATCGACAAGCTCAAGCTCAACGCCCAGGAGGCGAGGGCGGCCTCGTATTTCGACGGCGTCCACTCGGTCGACGGGCTGTGCGAGATGATGCCGGCCGAGAGCGAGACCATCGTCCGCACGGCCTTCCTCTTGTCGAGCTTTGAGGCGCTCTCCTTCGCCGAAGGCGCCACGCCGACGAAGCCGAAGGTTGCCGCCGATAAGAAGCCGGACGAACAGGCCGCTGCGCCAGATGCGGCCGCCGCGGCCGAGCCGGTATCGGCCGACGAGTCGGGCGGTGGCTTGCCACCATCCGTCCGACCCGCGCCGACCGCCGGCGGCGCTGCTCCGCGCCCCGGCGCTCCGGCTGGCGCGCCCCCGAAGATCGCACCTCCGCCCGGAGGCCCTCCCCGGCTGGGGACGCCTGGCGGCGCACCTCCAAAGGTCGGGCCCGCGGCAGGCGTGTCGGGCGGACCGCCGAGGGTCGGCCCTCCCGCTGGTGCCCCTCCGGTCGTCGGCCCGGCCGCGGGTGCGAAGCCCGGCGCGCCTCGGGTCGTCGGCCCGTCCGCGGGGGCTAAGCCCGGCGCGCCTCCGGTCGTCGGCCCGGCCGCGGGGGCGAAGCCCGGCGTGCCTCCGGTCGTCGGCCCGGCCGCGGGGGCAAAGCCCGCCGCGCCTCCGGTCGTCGGCCCGGCCGCGGGTGCGAAGCCCGGCGCGCCTCCGGTCGTCGGCCCGGCCGCGGGGGCAAAGCCCGCCGCGCCTCCCACGATAGGCCCGGCGGCCGAGGCGAGGCCCGCGTCGCCTCGAGGCGTCGGCCCGGCCGCGGGCGCGAAGCCGGCTGCGCCTCCCGCGGTCGGCCCGCGCGTCAAAGCCGAGCCCGCGGCAAAGGCTGCGGCCGGCAGGACGCCCGCCAAGGAAGGCGGCGAGGATCTGGCGGGACTCAAGGCGCACGCCGCGGGACTCAAGGGCAAGAGCCACTTCGAGATCCTGGACATCCCCAAGGACGCGGGCCTCGGGCAGATCAAGACCGCCTTCTTCAAGCTGGCCAAGGCCTACCACCCGGACACTCTGCCCGCTGACACGCCGCCAGAGATCGCCAAGGTGAAGGCCGACATCTTCGCCTTGGTCAACGAGGCCTACCGCGTCCTGAGCGACGAGAAGCTGCGCGCCGAGTACCTCGCCAAGCTCGAGGCGGAGAGTCCCGAGAAGCTGGATGCCGAGCGCATCGCCGCCGCGGAGCAGGCTTTTCAGAAGGGCTGCATCAGCGTCAAGGCCCGCAAGCTCGACGACGCGCTCGCCCTGTTCGACGAGGCCATTGGCCTCAACGACAAGGAGGGCGAGGTCTTCGCGTGGCGCGGTTGGGCTCGTTTCCTCGCGGGCAAGGACAAGGCTGTCGCCAAGAAGGAAGCCTTCAAGGACCTGGAGACGGCTATCAAGCTGAACCCCAAGTGCGCACACAGCTACTTCTTCGTCGGCCAGATCACCAAGATGACGGGCGATGCGGCGAGCGCCTTGAAGTGGTTCAAGAAGGCGCTTTCGGTAGACCCCAATCACCTGGACGCGCAGCGCGAAGTGCGGCTGGCGTCTTCCCCGAAAAAATAGAGGTTTCTTCGTGGCCCTCACCGGAAAGCAGCGCCGAGCCCTGCGGGCGCTCGGACACCACCTCGATCCCGTCGTCGCCCTCGGAAAGGAGGGCGTGACCGACGCGCTGATCGCCGCGGTCGAGCAGGCGCTGAATGATCACGAGCTCATCAAGCTGAAGGTCGGCGAGTCCTCGCCTCTCGACAGGCACGAGGCTGCCGAGGCGCTCTCGGAAGCGACCGGCGCCGAGGTCGCGCAGGTGCTCGGTCGCACCATCCTCCTTTTCCGCCGCAACCCCGAGGACCCGAAGGTCGAGGTCCCGGACATGCCGATGCCGCCCAGGCCGGAGAAGGCCCAGAAGCGCCCGGTGGCCGCGAAGGCGAAGTCGGGCTCGGCCAAGAAGCCCGCCGCAAGAAAGCCGGCCGGCGCTCGGCGCTCGCCGCCGCGCCGATAGACCTCGGCTCTCACCCTCCCAAGACAGCAAAGCTTCGGCCGCCGAGCGGTCGAAGCCTCGCGCCACTTCGCGGCCGACGCGAGGCTCAGCGCCCGGCGCCCGTCTCGTCGAGGCGCAGCAGCGGAATCTCGAACGAGCCGTTGATGGCGCCGCCGAAGTCCATCGTGAAGTCGAAGCGCCCGCTGATGCTGCCGCCGGGCTCGAGGCTTATCGCGTCGATGATGAGCGAGCCGGACTGCGCCTCTTCGATGTGCGTCTGGAAGGCGGGGGCGTAAAGGTCAGCCGCGCCGGTCGCGAGGACAGCGAGCGCGGTGAGCTGGGTGCGGGCGTTGAACTTCGCCCCGGCGACGAGCTCCGAGCGGGGCGCCGACAGGTTGATGAGCACCGCCCGGCTCCCCGACTCGACCTCGATGCCGAACAGCGCGCAGCCGACCTCGCACAGGTTGAGATCGAGCGCGATTGCGGTTGCCTGCTCGTCGAAGATGCCGGTCGCCAGTTGCGCTCCGAAGTCGAAGCTCGTGCGCAGCGCCGTCCCAAAGACCGTCGCCGTTCCGCTGGGAACGGTCTCCTCGGGGTCGGGCGCGATGGGCCGGTCGATAGAGCAAGCAGCGCCGAGCGCCAAGAGCGCAGCGCTCAGAAGCGAAAGCCTCGGACTCCATTTCGATGCGCGCACGAAGACCCCTCCTCGAACGGTCGCCTGACTCCAGACCAACCGTAAACATCGCGCCGAGGGCGGGCACGGCGCGCGACGAGCCTCGGGCACCCGGCGAGCGCGCAGGTGCACGGCCGTGCTGGGAGGATGCATCTCCCGCGCACCTTCCCGCGCGCGCCGGGGCGTCGCTCGCGTGCCTTTGCGGCCGCGGTCCGCAGTCGCTGCCGCAGCGCAGGTCGCAGGGCTGGGGCCCGGACCGCGGAACGCCGCCTCCGCGGGGCCGAGCCTGGCTGTGAATTGCGGTCCTGTGTCGTCGGTTGAACGAACAGAGGGGAAAGATCGGAGCCGCCGCGGGCTCGAGCGCCCGGCCAGGGCGCAGGCCAAGCGCATGGAGAGGAACGACGCACAGGCGCCGCCGACTGGCGCGCTCGCAGGCGCGCGCGTCTTGCTCGCCGACGACGACGAGGACCTGCGGCGGTGGCTCCGAGCGGTGCTCGACGACGCCGGGGCGGCGGTCGTCGAAGCCGAGTCGGGCGCAGTCCTGCTGCAGCGATTGACCGAAGCCGCGTTCGATCTCGTGGTCACCGACGTGCGCATGTCCTGGACGACCGGCTCGCGGGTCTTGGCGATGGCGCGCGCGGCCGGCTACGAGATGCCCTTCGTGATCATCACCGCGCACGTGACCGAGCCGTTGCGCCGCGAGCTCGCGCAGCCGGGTGTCGAGCTGCTGGGGAAGCCGTTCGAGGCCGATCGCCTCGTCACCTCCGCGCGGCGCCTGCTCGACGAAGCACGGCGGGCGCGCGAGAGGAGACGGCGCGGAGTTGATCCGCGCTTCGAACGCTGACGGCGGCGCGGTGGGCAGTGGGACGCTGCCGCGCGGCATTCGCGTCGACCTCGGAGTGGCCGGCGTGCGATGCGGAAGATGAGGGCCGAAACGAGGCTGGTAGGGTCGTCTCGGCGGCCCATTGAGTCGGCGCTACGGCGCCGGCCTGAAGCACAGATACCAGTCGACGCAGCGGTTGCCTTCGCCGGCCTCCTCGAGGCGCTCGCTGGCCTTCGACGCGGTGGTCGGCGGCGGCACGATGACGTCCTCACCCGGCCGCCAATCTGCCGGCGTCGCGACTCCGTACTTGTCGGAGGTTTGCATGGCGATGAGCAGCCGCTTGATCTCCTGGAAGTTCCGGCCGTTGCTGAGCGGGTAGTAGATGAGTGCGCGCACCCTGCTCTGCGGATCGATGAAGAAGACCGCGCGCACCGCCTGCGTCGTGCTCGCGTTGGGCTGGACCATCCCGTACTTGCGGGCGACGTCCATCTTGATGTCCGCGATGATCGGGAAGGGGATGTCGAGGTTCTTCATCCCCCGGAACTCGGCCCGCTCCTTGATGGCGCGCACCCAGGCGATGTGGCTGAAGTTGCTGTCGATGGAGAGCCCGAGCAGCTCGGTGTCGAGGGAGCTGAACTCCTCGGCCATCGAGGCGAAGGTCATGAACTCGGTGGTGCACACCGGGGTGAAGTCGGCCGGGTGGCTGAAGAGGATGACCCACTTGCCCTTGTAGTCCTCGGGGAAGCTGACCATGCCTTCGGTGGTCTGAGCCTTGAACGAGGGCGCGCTGTCGCCGATGAGCGGGATGGTCGCGGCGGTCTCTTCCATGGGGTTGCCTCCAGTCTTCGAGCGGGCGGCGTGCCCGCATTCGCGCGTTGAAGATGGTGCGCTCGTCGGATGCGTGCAGCCCCGCGGCCCTGCGGCCGAGCCGCGACGGGTGCAGCGAGGCCGGAGCGCCAGCCTTCGTGCCGACGGCCCCGGCGCGCGGCTCCTGCGCTGGACCGCGAGCAAGGTCGCGAGGTCCGCCGAAAGGTCGGGCCTGCCGCGAGAAGCTCGAGCTCAGCGGTTCAGGCTCCTCGACAAGCTCGGCATGAACGAGGGCGGCCTTGATCCCTTGCCTCAGCCTCACCCCCGGCGGTATTCGCTGCGGTCGAACCCGCCGCGCACAACCGCGCGCCGCAGCCGGAGGGAGCCATGGAAATCCGCGCCGTCACCGTCGAGAAGCCCGAAGACGTCAACGTCATTCTTGGCCAGTCGCACTTCATCAAGACCGTCGAGGACCTGCACGAGGCGCTCGTCGGCACCTCGCCGCACCTCAAGTTCGGTATCGCCTTCTGCGAGGCCTCGGGCCCGCGGCTGGTGCGCCGCTCGGGCAACGATCAGGAGCTCGTCGATCTCGCGGTGAAGAACGCGCAGGCGGTCGGCGCCGGCCACAGCTTCTTCGTCTTCTTGAGGAACGGCTTCCCGGTCAACGTGCTCAACCAGATCAAGCAGGTGCCCGAGGTCTGCCGCATCTTCTGCGCGACCGCCAATCCGCTCGACGTGCTCGTCGTCGAATCCGACAAGGGCCGCGGCATCGTCGGACTCATCGACGGCCAGCCGCCGCTCGGGGTCGAGACCGAGGCCGACGTCGCCTCGCGCAAGGAGCTGCTGCGCAAGATCGGCTACAAGCTGTAGCCGCCGCTCGCGCCCGCGCCGCAGGCTGTGGTGACGCGGCGCGCTTCGGTAGAGCCGGAGCTCGAAGGACGGCAGGCGCGGGCCCGCGGGCCCGCGCCTGGCCGGTGGGGGCCGGTCGCCTCCTCCTGTCGGCCCCGTTCACCCCGATCTTGTCAGTGGTCCCTTGAGCGGTTGCGTCGTCACGTCGGGCGAGGGAACCGGGAAACCGGACCCGCGGAGGGGGAAACCGGACCTGTGCGACCGGGCGCCTAGTTAACGCTTCTTACCGGAACCTCAGGTGACACTCGTCGGCTTCCTCGCAAGAGGAAACGGGGGACTCTGGCTTCGTAATCCACCCAAGCGCCTCCCCTAACCGGGATGCCTGTTCGCACAGTCTGACCTTGAAGTCGCCGCCCCCCCCGGGACGCTCACGTTTCACTGTCCGACGCCCCGTTCGCCACAGTCCGACTGCTCCAGATCGCATCGGTGCTTCCCGGGAGACGCAATCCGGAGTGAGGCGCCCGCTCAATACCCTTCGTGCTCCTCTTCCTTCACCCGGGCGCGGAAGGTCCAGTAGACGATCCCGGTGTAGACCAGGACGAACGGCATACCGATGGCGACGAAGACGAGCATCACCCTGAGAGTCTTCGGGCTCGAGGCGGCGCGATAGATGTCGAGGCTGAGCTCGGGCGCGTTGCTCGCGCCGACGAGGTTGGGCCAGAGGGCGAGGCCGAGCAGGCCGACGAGGGCGAGGATGGTCAGCGCCGACGAGGCGAAGGCCTGGAGCGGCCGGTTGGCGCGCACCGCGCGCGGCACGTTGAGCACGGCGAGGACGTTGAGGGCGACGACGCCCCAGGCCCAGGGATGGCGCGCGAAGTTGGCGGTGGCGGTGGGGACGAAGAGCAGGGTCACCGTGGTCATCACCGCGTAGGCGACGAGGAAGGCCCCCCAGGCGAACCAGAGCGCCCGCCGCACCCGGGCTTGCAGCGGGCCCTCGTGCAGCCGCAGGTGCAGATAGACCGCGCCGTGCATCGCGAACATCGCGGCGGTCAGGGCGCCGACGCCGAGCGCGTAGGGGCTGAGCAGGTCGACGAGGCGGCCGGCGAAGACCCCGCGCTCGTCGAGCGGCAGGCCGATGACCGTGTTGCCCACGCCGACGCCGAACAGCAGGCTCGCGAGCAGGCTCGAGGCGAAGAACCCCCAGTCACAGGCCCGGCGCAGCCGCTCGCTGGGCATCTTGCCGCGAAACTCGATGGAGGCCGCGCGCAGGATGAGCGCGAAGAGCAGCGCCATGAACGGCAGGTAGAAGGCCGAGAAGACCGTCGCGTAGGCCATGGGGAAGGCGGCGAAGAGCGCGCCGCCGAAGACGACGAGCCAGACCTCGTTGCCGTCCCAGATTGGCCCGATGACGTTGATGAAGGCCCGCCGCTCGGAGTCCCGGCGCGTCATCGGGTGCAGGATGCCGACCCCGAGGTCGAACCCGTCGAGCACCGCGTAGCCGGCAAGCAACAGGCCGAGCACGGCGAACCAGATGGCGTTGAGGTCCATGGAGACTCCGCGAAGTCAGGTCGGGTCAGGGCTGGTGGGCGAATCGCTGCGGGGCATTCCGAAGGGCCACGTCCGAGCATCGGAGGGGCGGCCGGCACCTCGGGCAAGAATCCAGCGCGCCCCTCGACAGGCTTCGGGGCGAGCGGGCGCTCTCGTCCATCGGCGGATTCGAGCGCGAGGGAGCCGCAAAGATGCCGACAGGCCGGCCGCCGCATCACCGCTCCTCCTTCGGCGCCTCGCTCATCGACTCCTCGTGCAGCGTGCGGCCCGCGGCCGCCTCGCGCAGGCCGCGCGCGCGGGTGCGCCCGGGCATCGCCTCGACCGGGATGGGGCCGGCCTGGATCTTGTGGTTGAGCGCGAAGATCCAGACCGCGAAGAGCAGCGCGTAGACGAGGCCGAACATGACAATCGAGCCGAGCACCTCGCTCGCGGAGACGACCTCGGAGACCGAGCGGCTCGTCAGCAGGCCCTCCTCGAGCCGGTACTGCACGAGCCCCTGTGCGTCGCGGACGATGGCGCCGGAGGCGTCGGTGAGCAGCCGCGGGTGCACCGTCCACGGCTGGCGCCCCACCTCCGCGGTGACCCAGCCGAGCTGGTTGGTGATCACCGGGCCGATGACCGCGAACACGAAGATCCACAGCAGCCAGCGCTGATCCCACAGCCGCTTTCGCACGCGCAGGTACGTGGCCAGCAGCGTCAGCCCGATGAAGAAGAACCCGAGCGCGACCATCACGTGGAAGCTGACGAAGGGGATGACCACCGGCGGCCAGTACTCGCGCGGGAAGGCGTCGAGCCCGAGGACCTCGGCGTCGAACGAGTCGTAGGCGAGCAGGCTGAGGCCGCCCGGGATGGCGACCGAGGCGCGGACCGTGCGGGCCTCGGCGTCGGGGATGCCGAAGAGGTTCAGGTCCGCCGGGCCGGTGGTGAAGTGCCCTTCCATCGCCGCGAGCTTGGCCGGCTGGTGGCGGGCGACCATGCGCGCGTTCGAGTGGCCGGAGACGAGCTCGGCCAGGCTGAAGATGGTGGCGAAGATGAGCGCGCCGGTGAAGGAGCGCTTGGCGAACTCGAGGTGCCGCCCGCGCAGCAGGTACCAGGCCGAGATGCTCATGATGAAGAAGGCGCCCATGATGAAAGCGCCGATGAGCGTGTGGGTCAGCCGCTCGATGGTCGAGGGGTTGAAGAGCACGGACCAGAAGTCCACCAGCTCCGCGCGCATCACCGGCACGCCGCCGACCGACCAGGGCGCGCCGTCGCGGGTCATCTGCACGATGTGGTGGCCGGCCGGGGTCTGCTGCCAGCTATTGGCGACGATGATCCAGACCGCGGAGAACATCGAGCCGAGGGCGACGAGCAGGGTGGCGACGAAGTGGAAGCCCGCGCTCACCCGGTCCCAGCCGAAGACGAGCACGGCGAGGAAGCCCGACTCGAGGAAGAAGGCGAAGACGCCCTCGGCGGCCAGCGCGGAGCCGAAGACGTCGCCGACGAAGCGCGAGTAGGCCGCCCAGTTGGTGCCGAACTGGAACTCCATCACGATGCCGCTGGCGACCCCGACGGCGAAGGTGATGGCGAAGAGGCTGGTCCAGAAGCGCGCCGCGGTCTCGTAGATCGGGTCGCGCCGGCGCAGGTACATCGCCTCGAGGTAGACGAGCACCACGCCCATCCCGATGGTCAGCGGCGGGAAGAGGTAGTGGAACATGATCGTGAGCGCGAACTGCAGGCGCGACAGCAGCACGACGTCCATGGAGCCCTCGTCTCAGCGCGGTGAGCGGTTGCCGTCTCCGGATGCGTGAAGCGGCCTTCGGTTGCGGGCGGTCGCTTCTGCCGGAAGCGGCGGATCGATCGGGCAGAAGCGGCGCGAAGGCAAGCGACGCGAGCGCGAGCGGGCGCACGGGAGGTAGGTAGGGGCGCACGGCAGTGCGCCCGTCTTCGCATGCCGCCGGCGCGACGCGCGGTCCCCGCGGTCAGCCGGGAAAAAAGAACGGCCCCGGCGATCGGAGTCGCCGGGGCCGTTCGCGACCGTCACTCGGGCTGACCGCTACGGCCAGCAGAGCTGGTTGCTGCTACCTTGCGCCTCGAGCCAGCAGTCGTAGCCCTCCGCGGTCCGGCAGTCGGCGCTGCTCGCGCAGCCGTCCACGCAGACGTCCGCGTTGGAGAAGATCGCGCTGCTGCAGTAGCTGCCGGTGGGGCAGCTGCCCGTTCCAGGCGAGCACTCGATCATGCAGTAGCCCCCAGGCAGGTCGGTCTGGCACCAGCCATACAGCCCGCCGCTGCAGTCCCACAGCTCGGCGCAGGCCGCGCCCGGCGCGCCCGTGCCCGTCGCCGCCGCGTGGCACTCCCTCGAGCCGTCCGAGGAGAAGTCACCGTTGAGGCACTGGTAGCCGGTGCCGCGGCACTGGCTGTGGTTCGCGCAGCTGTCGAGGCACAGGCCGTTGCCCGAGGTGTCCTTGTACGCGCAGTGCGCGCCGGACGGGCAGGGGACCGTGTTGCTGCAGCTTCGCATGCAGTAGCCGTCCTTCCAGCCGTTCTCCGCCGGGTAGCACAGGCCGTCGAGACCGCCGGCGCACTCCCAGGTCCGGGCGCAGGCAGCGCCGACCGTGCCCGTGCCGGTGGCGGCCGGGAAGCACTCGTTGACGCCGGCGCCGTCGCCGTCGCCGCAGACGTAGCCGTCGGCGCGGCAGTTGGCGGTCGAGGTGCAGTTCTTCATGCAGACGCCCTCGCCGCCCTCGATCAGCGCGCAGTGCGAGCCGGACGGGCAGGAGGTGTTGCAGGTGAGCGTGCAGTAGCCGTTGCGCCAGCCGTTCTCCTCGGGCAGGCAGAAGCCGAGCTGGCCGCCCGCGCAGTCGTGGATCGAGTCGCAGGGCGCGCCCACGGTTCCGGTGCCGCTGGCCACCGGCGCGCACTCGGAGCGGGTGCCGTCGGCGTCCCAGTCGTAGCACTCGTAGTGGGGCCCGCGGCACGAGTTGTTGTTCGTGCAGTCGCGGAAGCAGAAGCCGTAGCCTCTGTCGGGGTTGTAGGCCACGCAGTGGGCGCCGCTGCCGCACTCGGTGGGATTGGCCGACGGGTCGCCGCAGGCCGCGGTGCAGTAGCCACCGCTCCAGCCGGTGTTCGCCTCGTCGAGGCAGGCGCCGGAGACGCACTCGCCGCCGGAGGTGCACGGATCGCCGATCAGGCCCGAGGAGTCGCAGTCGGCGTCGGTCATGCTCGTGCAGCCCGACGGGCAGCAGCCGTCGCTGGTCATCGAGCACTGGCTTATCGTGCTGTGGGTGCACTCGGCGGTGCACTGGGCCGCGCTGCCGATCAGCGTGTCGGCGGTGCAGGCGTTGCCGTCGTTGCACGAGGTCGGGCAGTTGCCGTCGCACTTCTCACCGGCCTCCAGCACGCCGTTGCCGCAGACCGGGTTGCAGTCGGCGTCGTTGAGGCTGTTGCAGCTCGCCGGGCAGCAGCCGTCGGAGGTCATCGAGCAGGTGGTGATCGGAGTCGAGGTGCAGCGGACGTTGCACTGGCCCGACTGGCCGGTCAGGGTGTCGGTGGTGCAGGCGTTGTTGTCGTTGCAAGACGTCGGGCAGTTGCTGTCGCAGGTCTCCGGCGCCTCGACGACGCCGTTGCCGCAGACCGCGCTGCAGTCGGCGTCGTTGAGGCTGTTGCAGCCCGCCGGGCAGCAGCCGTCCGAGGTCGCCGAGCAGGTGGTGATCGGGGTGAAAGTGCACTGCGCGTTGCACTGCTGCGCGCTGCCGGTGAGCGTGTCCTTGGTGCAGGCGTTCTGGTCGTCGCAGCTCGTCGGGCAGTCGGAGCCGTCGCAGGTCTCGGTGCCCTCCGTCACGCCGTTGCCGCAGAAGGCCGAGCAGTCGCTGTCGTTGGTCGAGTTGCAGCCCGGGGCGCAGCAGCCGTCGCCGCCCTGGCAGGTGGTGATGGGAGTGTTGGTGCAGACCGCGGTGCAGTTGGTGCTCGAGCCGCTCATCGCGTCGGTGGTGCACGCGTTGCCGTCGTTGCAGTTGGCCGGGCAGTTGGAGTCGCAGGTCTCGCCTGGCTCGATGACGCCGTTGCCGCAGATCGGGGTGCAGTCGTTGTCATTGAGCGCGTTGCAGCCCGGGGCGCAGCAGCCGTCGGAGTTGGCGCAGAGGGTGACCGGGGCGTGGTCGCAGCGCGCGTCGCAGGTCTGGGCCGAGCCCTGGAGCGTGTCGGTGGTGCAGGCGTTGCCGTCGTTGCACTGCGAGACGCAGTTGCCGTCGCACAGCTCGGTCCCCTCGACGACGCCGTTGCCGCAGCGCGGGTTGCAGTCGCTGTCGAGCACCGCGTTGCAGCCGTTCGGGCAGCAGCCGTCGCCGCTGATGCACTGGGTGATCGGGGTGTTGCTGCAGACGACGTTGCAGGTGCCCGGCGAGCCGGTCTTCACGTCGGCGGTACACGCGTTGCCGTCGTTGCAGTCGGTCGGGCAGCTCCCGTCGCAGGTCTCGTTCGCCTCGACGACGCCGTTGCCGCAGGAGGCCGAGCAGTCCGCGTCGCTGTTGGCGTTGCAGCCGGCCGGGCAGCAGCCGTCGCCGCCCTGGCAGGCGGTGATCGGGTTGTGGTTGCAGGCCACGTTGCAGGACGCGGGGCTGCCGGTCAGCACGTCGGCGGTGCAGGCGTTGTTGTCGTTGCACACCGTCACGCAGTTGCCGTCACAAAGCTCGTTGCCCTCGACGATGCCGTTGCCGCACGTGGCCGAGCAGTCCGAGTCGGTGTTCGAGTTGCAGCCGGGTGCGCAGCAGCCGTCGCCGCCGCGGCACTCGGTGATGGGGGTGTGCGTGCACTCGGCGTTGCAGGTCGTCGGGCTGCCGGTCAGCGCGTCGGTGGTGCAGGCGTTGCCGTCGTCGCAGGCGGTGACGCAGTTGCCGTCGCACTTCTCGCCGGCCTCGACGATGCCGTTGCCGCAGGTGGACGAGCAGTCGGCGTCGGTGAGCGCGTTGCAGCCGGTCGGGCAGCAGCCGTCGCCCGTCGCGCACTGGGTGATCTTCACCGAGGTGCACTCGGCGGTGCAGTCATCGTCACTGCCGATGAGCTGGTCGCTGGTGCAGACGTCGCTGTCGTCGCACAGCAAGGGGCAGACGCCGTTGCCGGACTTGATGGCCGGGTCGCACTTTTCGCCGACGTCGAGCTTGCCGTTGCCGCAGGTCGGCTTGTTGTCGTTGGGATCGACCGGAGGTGACTGCTCTTCCGAGCAGCCCATCGCTCCGAGGGACAGCAGGAGCACGAACGGGAGGAACCTTCGCAACATGTGGCTTCCTTTTTTTGAGATTCGGCCGCCGGTGCGCCGCCCGGGGGCTTACGTCGTCTTGAAGAGCGTTGAGCCCGCGCTCGCCGGTCAGAGCGAGGGCGCGGGCGGCGGCAGAGAGGGTTTCGGTGGCGGGGTCAGGCTGTGCTCGTCGAACGAGACGGTGAGCTGCACGCCGGAGAAGGCCGCGCAGCCCTGGCAGCCCTGCAGCAGGATGTACCAGGTGCCCTGGCTCGGGTTGGCGACCGTGATGGTCTCGGCGGTGGTCGGGCTTTCGGACTTGTAGTGGTAGCTCTGCGAGGTCGGGGCCGAGCCGAGCTTGGCGTAGATGTCGCAGTCGCCCCGGACGCCGGAGGTGACGATGGACAGGTTGGTCGTGCCGGCGGGGATCTCGACGCCGAAATAGAGCCGCGTGCGCACGTTGCCCGACAGCGGGGCGACGACATCGCCGCTCGAGAGCCAGGTCGGCGGCACGCCGACGGCGGCCCACGCGGTGTCGATGTTGGTGGCTACGGTGGCGCCGTAGAGATCGTTGGCGGCGAGCGCGGTGGCGAGCCTGGCCGACTGGAAGGAGCTGGTCGAGCTCAGGTAGGTCGTCAGCGCGCGGTAGAAGCTGCGGCTCGCCTGGGCAAGGCCCACGCCGCTCACGTTTATCGTGGTCTTGTTGCGCGGGTGGCGGCCGCCGGCGACCGCGAGGTAGTAGGCGAGGTTGCCGATGCCCGAGTTGGTGTGCACGCCGCCCATGTCGTTGTACTCGCTGGGCGCGTCGGCGGTCAGGAAGCGCTCCGGCCAGAAGTCGTACGAGATGCCGTCGAGCGTCGGGTTGTTCATGTAGCGCAAGGCGTCGCCCGCGGTGTAGGGCGTGTAGACATCTTCGCCGATCTTCCAGGTGTCCGCGTTCGGCGTGCCGCCGTCGCCGTACGCCTCGCAGCTCGCGCCGAGGATGTCGGCCCAGGCCTCGTTGAGCGCGCCGGACTCGAACTCGTAGGCGAGGTTGGCGGTGTACTCGACGACGCCGTGCGATAACTCGTGGGCGACGACGTCGAGCGCGGTGGCGGGGTTGGCCATCTGGCTGTCGGCGTCCCCGAAGTTGAGCGTGTTGGCGTACCAGTAGGCGTTGCCGGACATTGAGTCGTGCACGTAGCTGTCGATGCGCGCCCCCTGCCCGTTGTACGAGTCGCGCTGGAACCAGCTCCAGTAGCAGTCGTAGGTGATGCCGGTGTTGTCGTAGGCGGCGTTGACGGCCGCGTCGCTGACCGGCCCCTGGCCCTCGGAGCGCTTCAGGCTGCCGTTGCGCGCGTCGTAGACCCGCCGGTTCTTGGCCGGGCGGACGAGGCTGTTGCGGCTGACGGCCTGCCCGCTCAGCGCATCGACGTAGACCCGCTCGGCGAGCAGCAGGCCGTCGCCGTCGCGCCCCTCGACGCGCACCTCCCAGGCAAGGTGCGCCTGGCCGGTGAGCTGGGGCACGAGGTAGACCAGCCCCGAGGCGACGGCCTCGCGCACCCCGCTGCCCTCGACGGCGACCGCGCGCGCGTCGGCCTCCGGCACTTTGGGCTCGGGCTCGATGGCGATGGCGCCGAAGCCCTCGCCGTTGGCGGCGTAGACCGTGCCTTCGGCGTCGACGTGCACGAGCAGCTCGGAGCCGATGACCGGCAGGCCGTTGACCTCGCGGAAGAAGCGGGCGTGGCCGTAGCCGAGCTCGTCCTGCCAGGCCTTGCCCAGCCGCAGCTCGGAGGGGCTGAGCTGGAAGAGCGGGGTGATCTCGCGCAGCGCCGGCGCGAGG
Organism: Myxococcales bacterium; assembly: GCA_050942745.1. Lineage (GTDB taxonomy): Bacteria > Myxococcota > Myxococcia > Myxococcales > UBA5297 > UBA10939. The sequence goes on along the minus strand of JBMNNX010000078.1, from coordinate 2,147 downwards.
TCGAGGGCCGGATCGGTCCAGGAGGCCGGCACCGGCGCCTGGGCGATGCGCCCGGACACGAAGCTGGGCAGGCCGCCGGGCCCGACCCCCACGACGCGGGCCTCGGACTTTTCGAGCGCCTGCGGCGCGCTCGCCGGCGCCTCCGAGCAGCCGGCCGCGATGCCCAGCGCCGCGAGAGCCCCGAGGATTCCGTAGGTGCGCTTCATCGTCACTCCTCCGGCCGCTCGCCGCGGGCAGCGCCGCGCGGCGAGCGGTCTGGTTCTCACTGGGGGTTGCACTCCGTCGTCCCGGAGCCGTTCTCGTCGGTGCAGCGGTAGCCGGCGCGGCACTCGTAGGCGCCCGCGCACCTGTCGAGGCAGTACGACTCGCTCGTCGGGGCGAACGCCACGCACTCGGTGCCCGACGGGCAGCTCGGGAACCCGGCCCCGCACTGGATGAGGCAGTAGCCGCCCGGCCAGTCCGGCGCCTCGCCGCAGAAGCCGTAGCGGCCGCCCGCGCAGTGCCACTGCTCGGTGCAGCCTGCGCCCACCGGCGCGGTGCCGGTGGCGGCCGGCCAGCACTCCTTGCGCGCGTCGCTGTCGGCGTCGAAGCACAGGTAGCCGTCGCGGCAGCCCGAGTCCGCCGAGCAGTCGGCGACGCAGGCGCCGTTGCCCTCGACGTCGCGGAAGGCGCAGTGCGAGCCGGCCGGGCAGGTGCGGGTCGCCGAGCAGGGGGCGAAGGAGCAGTAGCCGCCCTTGAAGCGCTGGGCCTGCGTCGCGCACAGGCCGCCGCGGCCGCCGCTGCAGTCCGCGTAGCTCTGGCAGTCCGCGCCGACCGGGCCGCTGCCGCTGCCGACCGGCGCGCAGGTGTTGGTGCCGTCGCCGTCGATGTCCCAGCACTCGTAGCCGGCGCGGCACTGGGAGCTGGAGGTGCACCCCTTGAGGCAGAGCCCGCGGCCGTTGTCGTCGCGGAAGCCGCAGCGGTTGCCAAAGCCGCACTCCGCGTCGCCGAGGCAGCTCTTCGAGCAGTAGCCGCCGGTCCAGCCGTCGGTGAGCTGCTCGATGCAGGCGGCCGAGTCGCAGTCGGCGTCCGAGGCGCAGGGATCGCCCAGGGCGCGCGAGGCGGCGACGCAGGTGCCGCCCGCGCAGACCGAGCCCGCGGCGCAGGTCCCGCAGTTGAGCGTGCTGCCGCAGCCGTTGTCGGCCGTGCCGCACTGCAGCCCGAGCGCGGCGCAGGTAGTCGGGACGCAGCCGCAGTCGCTGTCCTGGGGATAGGCGCAGCCGGAGGGGCAGCACCCGTCGCCGCCCTGGCAGGCGGTGATCGGCGCGTTCGTGCAGACGACGTTGCAGGCCGACGCGGTTCCGGAGAGCGAGTCGAGCGTGCAGGCGTTGCTGTCGTCGCAGCTCGTCGGGCAGTCGCCGTCGCAGGTCTCGCCGGGCTCGCGCACGCCGTTGCCGCACTGGCCCGCGCAGTCCGGGTCGTTCGCCGAGGTGCAGCCGGGCGGGCAGCAGCCGTCGCCGCCGCCGCAGGTCGTGATCCGGGTGGACGTGCAGGCGACGTTGCAGTTGGCGCTGCTGCCGGTCATCGTGTCGATGGTGCAGGCGTCCGCGTCGTCGCAGCTCGCCGGGCAGTCGCCGTCGCAGGTCTCGCCGGGCTCGCGCACGTCGTTGCCGCAGGAGGCCGAGCAGTCCGAGTCGGTCGCCGCGTTGCAGCCGGCCGGGCAGCAGCCGTCGCCGTGGGCGCACTGGCTGATGGGCTGGTGCGAGCAGACGAGGCTGCAGGTCTGGGCGCTGCCGGTGCTCGAGTCGAGCGTGCAGTTGTTGGCGTCGTCGCAGGTCGACGGGCAGTTGCCGTCGCAGGTCTCGCCCGCCTCGACGACGAGGTTGCCGCAGGAGGCCGAGCAGTCCGAGTCGTTGAGCGCGTTGCAGCCGGCCGGGCAGCAGCCGTCGCCGTCGCGGCACTCGGTTATCGACTGCCGGGCGCAGGCGACGCTGCAGTTGGCGGCGCTGCCGGTCATCGTGTCGATGGTGCAGGCGTTGCCGTCGTTGCAGCTCGGCGGGCAGTTGCCGTCGCAGGTCTCGCCCGCCTCGACGACGAGGTTGCCGCAGGAGGCCGAGCAGTCCGAGTCGTTGAGCGCGTTGCAGCCGGCCGGGCAGCAGCCGTCGCCG
>JBMNNX010000077.1:0-24343 GCA_050942745.1 Myxococcales bacterium | reverse complement strand
TTGCCATGCGCCCGACTGACGAGCGCCGGGCCGGCGGGGACGAGCGCATTGCCATGCGCCCGACTGACGAGCGCCGGGCCGGCGGGGACGAGCGCATTGCCATGCGCCCGACTGACGAGCGCCGGGCCGGCGAAGCCCGTGGGCACAAGAGAGCCCGAACTCTCGACTCTCGACCCTCGACTCTTGACTGTCGCGCCTACTTTTCGTGCCAGCGTACGAGCACGCAGGTGACGTTGTCGTTGCCGCCGGCCGCGTTCGCGCCGTCGATCAGGTTGGCGACCGCCCTCTCGAGATCGCTCTGCTTCGAGAGGATCGAGCGCATCTCCTCGTCGGAGATCATTCCGGAGAGCCCGTCGGAGCACAGCAGGAAGATGTCGCCCTCCTGCGGCTCGATGCGCGAGACATCGACGAGGACGGTCTCCTTCATGCCGAGGGCCCGCACGATGACGTTCTTGTGCGGAAAGGCCTCGATCTCCTCGGGCGTCAGCTTCTTCGCCTTGATGTAGTCGTTGAGCAGCGAGTGGTCCTCGGTGACCTGAACCAGCTTCTGCTCGGCGGCGATGTAGCGGTAGACGCGGCTATCGCCCACGTGCCCGACCAGAGCGCCCTTCTCGGTGAAGTAGCTGGTGACGATGGTCGTGCCCATGCCGCGGAGCTTCGGGTCGTTCTGGCTCGACTCGAAGATGCGCGAGTTGGCCAACTTGACGGCGGTCGCGAGGCGGTTCTCGTCGTACGAGCGCGTCTTGTCCATTTTGAAGGGCCAGGTCGCGTCCTCGTCCGCCGAGGTCATCTTGAAAAACTCGGCGATCTCGGTAACCGCGATTTTGCTCGCAACCTCGCCTGACGAGTGTCCGCCCATTCCGTCGGCAACGCAGAAGAGGTTCTCCTCCGGAAAAAGGAGGAGGTTGTCCTCGTTGTGGTTGCGCTTCATGCCGACGTGGGTCTTGCCGGCCACTTCGAGACGCATGTGTCCCCCGGGATCCTGCGCTGGGGTAAGGGTTCCGGATTAAGTACCAAACGGCAAAAGCCTCGGTCAATTTCGCTTCCTGAGGCGACAAGCCGGGCAAGCTTCCGCGGAAGTGGGCGAAGTTGCCCGGTAGGGAGGGCGATGGTAGCTTTTGCGCTCCGCCTCTACCGTTGAGGAAGAGCCTCAGCGCTGGCCGAAATCCGCGATTCCGCAGTCAGGGGCACGGCGATGATTCGCTTCGTTGGAACAGCCTTCCTCTGTAGCCTGATGGCCGCCGCCGGCCTGGCCGGTTGCAGCTCGAGCAAAGACCTCGGCGCGACCTGCAAGATGACCCGGCCCGGCGACAACGGCCCGGAGGAAATCTCCGAGGACAAGGTCACCGACCCCAGCGTCGACTACATCGCGCTCGGCTCGGCGGAGTGCGATGACCTCGTGTGCATCCGCACCTCGGGCTCGGCCAACCCCGAAAGCGAGCTGGGCATGGCGCGCGGCTACTGCACCGCTCCCTGCATCGACGATCTCGACTGTCAGCCAGATTTCGAGGGCAACGAAAAGACGCTCCAGTGCGCACAGCTCCTGCTCGACCAGTCGTTCCTCGACACCCTGCAGCAAAACGACCCGGCGACCTACGAGCAGATCTTTGGCTCGGGCGCTTCGGCCAAGTACTGCATCAAGCCTCGCTCGTAGCCCGTGCGGCTGCCGGTCACGAGCCGCCAGGCGCCGCTCCGGCCCTCCGAGCGCGCGGCGGGCGGGCAAGCGAACTCCGCGTCGCCCGGGGAAGCGCGCCGCTGAGGACACGCCGGCGGGAAATGATTTCGCCCCGGTCGTGATTCGTGCCTACGGTCGGTCGGCTCGAGCGCGCCGGTGGTGGCTCTCTCCTGCGTCCGAGCGGCGGACGCCTTTGCGCGGCGCTATTCCCTGGATCAAGATGCGCTCAGTCGCCCGGGCTTCGGGCTGGTGAGGGTCCATGTTCCAATTCGACAACAAGTTCGTGCTCGTCGGCGTCCTCTTCTTCGCGCTGATCCTCGTGAAGTACCTGGCGGGCGGGCGGCCTTGGGACCGGCCGGTTCGACGGGCGCGCCGCTTCGGATATCGCGGCACGCAGAGCCCCCTGCGCAACCCCGAGGCGAACACGCCCGACCTGCGCGTCGTCCCCCCGCCCGACCCCGAGAAAGAGTTCTTCGGCGAGGACGACAAGAGCTGAGCCCGCGCCCTCGGGCATCGTCCTTCCCTCAAACGAAAGGGCCGGCGGCGTCGCCACCGGCCCTTTTCGCTTTTCAGAGAAGGCCTGCCTCAGAGCGGCTGGCAGCTCTCGAAGACCATCCGGCCTTCCTGCCCGCTCGGCACGTACCTCGCCGAGCAGCTTGGGCTCCGCAGGCAGCTCGCCTCGTCGAGCCCTTCGCACCGGAGGTCGCGGCAGACGCCACCTGACGGCGGGCAGCCGAGCGCGGTGCAGGAATCGTAGAGCTCGCAGACGCGGTCGGGGCCACAGTCCGCGTCGCTCGAGCACTCGGTGACGGGGACGCAGGTCTCGTAGGGCGAGCAGTCGGCGGACTGGCTGCAGTCGGCCATCTCGCAGCGCTCACCTGCGGCGCAATCCGAGTCGTCGGCGCAACCGCGATCGACGCGGTTGCAGATGCCGTAGCCCCAGGAGCACCCCAGCCCGTTCTCGTCCATGCAGCCGTACATCAGGAAGATGCAGGACTCGCCCGCCGCGCAGTCGGCGTCGCTCCAGCACGCTCCCTGCGGCGCGCAGAAGCCCGGCAGCTCGCACAGCGCGTTGGGCGGACAGCCGAGGCAGGCCATCCCCGGGCCGCACTCGGCGTCGGTAAAGCAGCCCGCGGGGCGGCAGACACCTTCGGAAACCTGGCAGTTGCCTGCGGCGTCGCAGGTCTCGACACCGGCCTCGCACCGCTCCCCGGGCCCACAGTCGGCGTCGCTGCCGCAGCCCGGGTTGCAGGCGCAGATCTCGCAGCCGCGCTCGTCGCGCTGGAAGCCGGTCGGGCACCACATGTCGCAGAGGACCGGCTCACACGCGCCGTTGGCGTCCTCGCAACGGAACTCGCGATCCGGCGTGCAGTTGCCGCTCGGGTCGCAGGCAGAGCCGTAGACCCCGCGGCAGTCGGGGCGCTGGCCACAGGCCCGCTCATCCAGGCTCGAGCAGGCCGGCAGGCAGAGCATCGGCGGGGCGAGCTCGTGCATCGGGCACGGGCCCCACGAGCAGGGGTGCGTCGGGTCCTGCCGGCAGACCTCGCCCGCCGCGCACTCGGCGTCGCTGCGACAGCCCGGGTTGCAGGCGCAGATCTCGCAGCCGCGCTCGTCGCGCTGGAAGCCATTCGGGCACCACATGTCGCAGAGGACGGGCTCGCACACCTCCCTGGCGTCCTCGCAGCGGAACTCGCGATCCGGCGTGCAGTTGCCGCTCGCGTCGCAGGCAGAGCCGTAGATCCCGCGGCAGTCGGGGCGCTGGCCACAGGCCCGCTCATCCAGGCTCGAGCAGGCCGGCAGGCAGAGCATCGGCGGGGCGAGCTCGTGCATCAGGCACGGGCCCCACGAGCAGGGGTGCGTCGGGTCCTGCCGGCAGACCTCGCCCGCCGCGCACTCGGCGTCCGTCCGGCACTCCACCGGGACCGGCTCGCAGTAGCCCACGCCGCCGTCGCAGTCGGCGCCGGGCCAGCAGATGGGGAGCACGCAGCGCTCGCCGGCCGCGCAGTCGGAGTCGGCGCGGCACTCGCGCGGCCCGGGGCGGCAGACGCCTTGCGGAGCCGGCATGCCCTCGTCGCCGGCCTCGTACACTGGGAACACGCAGCGCTCGCCAGGCGCGCAGTCGCGATCCGAGGAGCAGCCTCCCTCGGCGCAGGCGCAGATCTCGCAGCCACGGGCGTCACGGGCAAAGCCGTTGGGGCACCAGAGCGCGCAGGCCACCGGCGAGCAGGCGGTCCGGCAGCCGGCGAAGCTACCACCGCAACGCTCGCCGTCCGCGCAACGATCATAAACAGGCTCGCAGTCCGCGCGGTCGAGGCAAGCCCGCTCACCGAGCACCTCGCAGGGCGGGGGCGGCGGCGGCATCGGCCCATCGACGCAGCCGGCGTAGGCGCCGAGGCAGCGGCCGTCGGAGCCACAGCAAGCGCCCGGCTCGGGCCCGAAGTAGACAGGCCGGCACGCCGGGTGCTCGATGCAGGAGCGCTCGTCGAGGTTCTCACAAGGCGACGGCTTGTGCGTCGGAGGCGGATCGGGCTGCTGCACGCCGCAGCCGGCGTACTCGGGGCCGCCGCAATTGCAAGGCGGGCACGCGCCGTCCTCTCGGGCGCAAGGCGCGCAAGCGCAGAGGTCCTGGAAGTACATCGGCGCGCAGCCTTCGATGGCGATGCAGACCTCCTCGCTCAGCCCTTCACACATCACGGGCTCGGGCTCGAGCCCCAGGCCCGGGCCGCAGCTCCCCGGGCCGAAGCCGGAGACGCCCAGACCCAAGGCGGTGATCACAGCCAACCGGTACGCCGCATTGAGGTTCATCGTCTCTCCCCTGACGTTGGTTTGCTGGCCGCCTGGTGCGACGGGCGTGCCGAGCCTCTTCTTGCCCCTAATCCTGCGAGATCACTCGCCTCCCTGGCCTCGAGCTCCGGTCGTTCTCCCGTGACGCGAAGGGTTTTGGTCACGGTTTTTTGAGAGTCCGAGGTGCTGATCGGCTAAGCCCAAGGTGCCACCCGAGCCAGGGCTTCCCAAGCGACAGAATGCAGGCTCGAGAGCCTTTCGCGACATTCGTGGCCCCGCGCGCCCTGGGCGCATCGAGGCGCCGCCCGGAGGTCTTCAGATCTTCAGGAGCGCCTTGACGGTCTCGAGCACGTCCATGAAGCGCACCGGCTTTCGCAGGAAGACGTTGGCTCCCGCGCTCACGGCGAGCTCCTGGGCGTCAACCCCGCCCGCGCTGATGGCGACCACCGGCACATGCCGGGTCCGGTCGTCGGCGCGCAGCTTGCGGATGAACTCGAAGCCGTCGAGCACCGGCATATAAAGGTCGGTGACGACCAGATCGTAGGCTTCCCTGGTGAGCCGCTCGAGCGCGTCGAACCCGTCTTTCGCGACGCTGACGTCGATGCTGACCTTGTCCGTCCGGGCCAGCTTGGTCATCACGTACTCGTACAGCTCCATGATGTGCGGGTTGTCTTCGACCAGAAGGATCCGATAGGCCCGCCCTCGAAGATGCACTTTGCGCTCCGCACTGCTGTCCAGGACCCGCGCAAGCTTCTCGCGATCATCGGCCCTGTCCTCTGGAATCCTCACCCCGACGCCCGCCGGCAGCCCTTCGCGCGCCGAGCGCACCCACATGACCTCGCCGATGACCGTCAGCGGCTCGAGCAGGCCGGGGAACGACAGGGTCATCGGCAGCCGGTCGCCTACCGAGAGCTGGCGATCCGTCCTGACGAACGCTCCGCCTGCCGAGAGGTTCTCGGTCGCGTCGGCGAGGTAGCCCTCCTGGTCCGGATAGTCGACCTGCAGCAGCAGCGGAAAGCGCGGATGCGCGCGCAGATCTGGGCCTTGAGGAGCCATGGTTGGCGCCGATGTTAGTGGCAAACGCCGCGGCTTGACAATGGTCGCCGCCCGCCAATAGCGTAACCGCCCTCCTCTGTCCGCCCCTGGGCAGAACTCGAGAACCCGGCTGTTTTGGCGACTTTAGCGAGGCCGCGGCCGTGCTCCGGCGCTCTGCGGAGGCTTTCAGGCATATGCCCGTCCCATTCACAGAGGAGCAGCAGAGGCGCTTTGACGAGGAGCTGGCTCGCGTCCTCACGCGCTATCCCGCCGATCGGAAGTCCGCCGCGCTGCTGCCTGTGCTTCGGCTCGCCCAGCAGATCCTCGGCTGGTTGCCGCATGAGGCGCTCGAGCACGTCGCCGCGCGCCTCGAGGTGCCCGCCTGCCGCGCGCGCGAGGTCGCGGCCTTCTACGTGATGATGCGCCCTGAGCCGCTCGGCCGGCACGTCGTCGAGGTCTGCACCAACCTCTCCTGCTCGCTGCGCGGCGCCGAGAGGGTCCTCGAATACATCGAGCAGCGCCTTGGGGTTCGCGCGGGCCAGACCACCAGTGACAAGCGCGTCACGCTGCGCGAGGCCGAGTGCCTCGCCTCGTGCGGCACCGGTCCCTGCCTGCAGGTCGACGAGGAGCACATGGAGAACCTCACCCCGGAGACGATCGACAAGGTGCTCGCCCGCCTCGATTGAGCGCCGAGCCGCTTAGGATGCCGCCGCGATGCCACTTGCCAACGTCCTCACCAATCACTGGGGAGAGCCGGGCTTCGACACGCTCACCGGTTACCAGCAACGCGGGGGTTACCAGTCGCTGCGCAAGGCGCTCGAGATGGCGCCCGCGCAGGTCATCGACGAGGTCAAGCGCTCCAACCTGCGCGGCCGCGGCGGCGCGGGCTTTCCGACCGGCCTCAAGTGGTCCTTCCTCCCCAAGGACGACCCGCGCCCGCGCTACCTGTGCGTCAACGGCGACGAGTCCGAGCCGGGCACCTTTAAAGATCGGTACTGCATCGAGCGCAGCCCGCACCAGATCCTCGAGGGCATCGCCATCACCGCCTGGGCCATCGGGGCGCACACCGCCTACGTGTACCTGCGCGGCGAGTTTGCGGCGCAGGCGCGCATCCTCGAGCGCGCCATCGACGAGGCGCGCGCCGCGGGCATCTTGGGCCCCAAGGTCTGCGGGCGCGACTTCGCCCTCGAGGTCCACGTCCACCGCGGCGCGGGCGCCTACATCTGTGGCGAGGAGACGGCGCTGCTCGAGTCGATAGAGGGCAAGAAGGGCTGGCCGCGCCTCAAGCCGCCGTTCCCGGCCGTCAGCGGCCTGTTCGGCTGCCCGACCATCATCAACAACGTCGAGACCATCGCCACCGTCCCCGCCGTACTCGCGATGGGCGGCGAGCGTTACGCGGCGCTCGGCACCGAGAAGTCGGGCGGCACGCGCCTTGTCAGCGCCTCGGGCGCGGTGTGCAAGCCGGGCGTCTACGAGATCACCCTCGACACTACCTTCCGCCAGATAGTCGAGGACATCTGCGGCGGCGTGCCTGGCGGGCGCAAGGTGAAGGCGGTCATTCCCGGGGGCTCGTCCTGCCCGGCGCTCACCGCCGAGCAGCTCGACGTCGCCGCCGAGTACGAGGCGGTCAAGGCCGCCGGCTCGATGGCCGGCTCGGGCGGCGTGGTGGTCATCGACGAGAGCGCCTGCATGGTGCGCGTCGCCTGGCGCGTCGCCCGCTTCTACGCCGAGGAGTCCTGCGGCCAGTGCACGCCGTGCCGCGAGGGCACGCCGTGGATGACCCGCATCCTCCGCTACATCGAGGAAGGGCGCGCGGCCGAGGGCGACCTCGCGCTGCTCGAGCAGATCACCCGCTCGATCCTGGGCCGCACCATCTGCCCGCTCGGCGACGCGGCGGCGATGCCGGTGCAGGCGTTCCTCGAGAAGTTCCGCTCCGAGTTCGAAGCCCACGTCCGCGAGCAGCGCTGCCCGTTCCCTCACCCCTGGGGCGAGCTGGCCGAGGAGCCGCGCGCGAGCGCGTGAAGAGGAGAGACCCAGCGTGTCCAGCTTCCTGGCCAGCCTGACCCTCGAGCACTGGCTCTTCTACCCCCTGGCGCTCCTCACGATAGTCGGCGCCCTCGGCGTCGTGCTCGCGCGCAACCCGCTCTACGGCGCGCTCTCGCTCATCTGCACCTTCTTCTTCCTCGCCGCCATCTTCATTCTCGCCGGGGCCCACTTCGTCGGCGTCCTCCAGCTCATCGTCTACGCCGGCGCCATCATGGTGCTCTTCCTCTTCGCCATCATGCTCCTGGCGCTCGACGACAAGGCGCTCGGGCGGCCGCGGGTCACCCTCTTCAAGATCGCCGGCGGCCTCGCCTCGCTTGGGCTCGTCGGCCTGGCCTTCGTCTTCCTCGGCCTGCGCCAGGGCGCCCGCGGGCCCATCATGTGGATCCGCATCCCCTACAAGACGCTGCCCGAGACCTTCGGCACCGTGGCCGAGGTGGGAAACCTGCTGTTCCGCGAGCACCTGCTGCAGCTCGAGGCGGTCTCGCTGCTGCTGCTCGTCGCCGTCGCCGGCGCGGTCGCCGTCGCCAAGGGGAAGATCTAGGTGCCCTCGATGCTCTCGCCCGACTCGATCGCGCTCGCCGGCCTGTTCGCCCCCGGGGTCATCCTCGAGCACTACCTGCTGCTCGGCGCCATCCTCTTCGCCATCGGCATGCTCGGCGTGGTCACCCGGCGCAACGCGCTCACCATGTTCATGAGCATCGAGCTGATGCTCAACGCCGCCAACCTCACCTTCCTCGCCTTCGCGCGGGTCAACGCCGACATGTCCGGCCACGTCATCGCCATCCTGGTGATGGCCGTCGCCGCCGCCGAGGCCGCGGTGGGCCTGGCCATCGTCATCGCCCTGCAGCGGGTGCGCGGGACGACCAACGTGGACGAAGTGAAGACGCTCAAGCTGTAAGGCCCGAGCCCGCCATGAGAATCGACTGGGACGTCAAGACCCTCGAGGACTCGCTCTTCCTCATCCCGCTGCTGCCGCTGCTCGGCGCGGCGGCGCTCGGCCTGTTCGGCCGGCGGCTGCGCCGCCCCGACGTACACCTCATCGCCTGTGGCACGGTGGCGACCGCGGCGATCCTCGTCGCGCTCATCCTGCTGCCGATGGCCTTCCCGGTGCTCTTCGGCTCCGGCCCGGTCGTCTCGATAAGCGGCGCGCTCGGCACCTGGTTCTCCGCCGGCGGCATCAGCGTCGCCGCGAGCTTCTTCGTCGATCACCTCAACGCCGTGCTCGCCCTGGTGGTCACCGGCGTCGGCCTGCTCATCCACGTCTACTCGACCGAGTACATGGCCGAGGACAAGGACTACGCGCGCTACTTCGCCTACCTGAACCTCTTCGTCGGCTTCATGCTCATCCTGGTGCTGGCGAACGACCTCGTGCTGATGTTCGTCGGCTGGGAGGGCGTCGGGCTCTGCAGCTACCTGCTCATCGGCTTCTGGTACGACGACGACGCCAAGGCGCTCGCGGGCCGCAAGGCCTTCGTGGTCAACCGCGTCGGCGACTTCGGGTTCCTCATCGGCCTCTTCACCCTGCTCGCGCTCTTCGGGACGACCTCCATCCAGCCGCTCGGCGCGGGCAGCGACAGCCTCGCCGGCGCCGTGCGCGCCCTCGGCCCCGAGCGGCTCGGCGCCGCGGTCCCGGGCCCGCTCGCCGCGCTCGGCCTCACCTACGGCGAGGCGATCACCCTGGCCTGCCTCTGCCTCTTCCTCGGCGCCACCGGCAAGAGCGCGCAGTTCCCGCTCTACGTCTGGCTGCCGGACGCGATGGCCGGCCCCACCCCGGTCTCGGCGCTCATCCACGCGGCGACGATGGTCACCGCGGGCGTCTACATGATCGCCCGGCTCTCCTTCCTCTTCGCCCTCTCGACCACCGCGATGGCGGTCATCGCCGCGGTCGGCGCCTTCACCGCGCTCTTCGCCGCGCTGATGGGCTTCGCGCAGAACGACATCAAGAAGGTGCTCGCCTACTCGACCGTCTCGCAGCTCGGCTTCATGGTGCTCGCGGTCGGCGTCGGCGCCTGGTGGCAGGCGATCTTCCACCTCGTCACCCACGCGTTCTTCAAGGCCTGCCTCTTCCTCGGCGCCGGCTCGGTCATCCTCGCCTGCCACCACGAGCAGGACATCCGCAAGATGGGCGGCCTGCGCAAGCGGATGAAGTCCACGAGCGCGACCTTCCTCATCGCCACGCTGGCCATCACCGGCGTCGCGCCGCTCTCCGGCTTCTTCTCCAAGGACGCCATCCTCCACTTCGCGCACGCCGCCGCGCCCACGGGCCTCGCCGGCGTCGCGCAGGTCGCGTACTTCGTCGGCAGCCTCGCCGCGCTGGGGACGGCCTTCTACATGTTCCGGCTCTACTTCCTCGTCTTCGAGGGCGAGCCGCGCTCCGAACAGGCCGCGCACGCGACCGAGCGCGGCCCCGCGGTCACCGTCCCGCTCTGGACCTTGGGCGTCCTCTCCATCGTCGCGCTGGTCTGGGGCTGGCCCTGGGCGCCGTTCGGGATGATGACGCGCTCGGGCTCGCGCGAGCCGCTCTTCCAAAACTTCACCTCGCCGGTCTTCCGCCTGGCCAACCGCATCCTCGGCGTCGACCCCGCCGCGGCACACGAGGGGCTGCTTGGCGCGATGGCCATCGCGCTCGTCGTCGCCTGGGCGGGCCTGGGCGCCGCGTGGTTCCTCTACCGCCGCGACGGCATCGCGAAGCTCGCGCCGCTGCTTCAGAGGCGGCTGGGCCGCTGGGTCCACGCCGCGGTGGCCAACAAGTTCTTCGTCGACGAGATCTACTACGGCGCCATCGTCCTGCCGCTGCGCGCGATCGCGACGGTCGCCTTCCACCTCGTCGATCGGAAGGCTATCGACGGCTTCCTCGTCCACGGACCGGTGCGCGTGACGGGCTGGGCCAGCCGCGCGATTCGCTACCTCCAGAACGGCGACCTGCAGCGCTACGCCGCGGTGATGGCCATCGGCGCGGTCGCGACCCTCGCGGTCGCCGCGGGCGTCTGGACCGATCTCTTCCGGCTTTTCGGCGGCGACTAGGCGGCTTCGAGGAGCAGCAGGCGGGACCACGAGAACATGAGCCACCACCTCCTCAACATCGTCATCTTCACGCCCCTGGCCTTCGCGGCGGTGGTCGCGCTGCTGCCCAGCAGCGAGCGCAACCAGCTCCGCGCGGTCGCGCTCGTCGGCAGCCTCGTCTCGTTCGCCACGACGATCGCCCTCTACGCCGTCTTCGACGCCTCGGCGGGCGCACCCGAGCTCCAGTTCGAGCTGAACCGCCCGTGGATCGCCTCGCTCGGCGTCGGCTACCACGTCGGCGTCGATGGCCTGGCCGCCTCGCTCATCCTGCTGACCGGCCTGCTCGGGCCCATTGTCGTGCTCTCCACCTGGAGCGCGGTGCAGACCCGAGTCAAGGAGCTCTACCTCGCGCTGCTCGTCTTGCAGACCGCGATGTACGGCACCTTCGCCGCGCTCGACCTGGCGCTCTTCTACGTCTTCTGGGAGCTGATGCTGGTGCCGATGTACCTGCTCATCGGCGTCTGGGGCAGCGAGAACCGCGTCTACGCCGCGGTGAAGTTCTTCCTCTACACCTTCGCCGGCTCGGTGCTGATGCTGGTCGCCATCCTCTTCCTCTACGTGAAGAGCGGCGCCGGCGACGCGCGGACCTTCGACTACGTCGCCCTCCTTCGCGCGCTCAACGACCCCGACTCCGGGGTGGCGCTCACCTGGACCGCGCGCAAGTGGCTCTTCGTCGCCTTCGCCCTCGCCTTCGCGGTGAAAGTGCCGGTGTTCCCGCTGCACACCTGGCTGCCCGACGCGCACGTGCAGGCGCCGGCCGCCGGCTCGATCATCCTCGCGGGCGTGCTGCTGAAGATGGGCGCCTTCGGCTTCCTGCGCTACGCGATGCCGCTCTTCCCCGACGCGGCGGCCTGGGCCCGGCCCACGCTCATCGCGCTGGCGGTGGTGGGCATTGTCTACGGCTCGCTGATGGCGCTGGCACAGAAGGATCTCAAGAAGCTCGTCGCCTACTCGTCGGTCGCGCACCTCGGGTTCGTGATGCTCGGCATCCTGGCGATGACGGTGTCCGCCTCGACCGGCGCGATGTACCAGATGCTCAACCACGGCATCTCCACCGGCGCCCTCTTCCTTCTCGTCGGCCTCCTCTACGAGCGCACGCACACGCGGGCGATCTCCGACTACGGCGGCATCGCCAAGGTCGTGCCGATGTTCGCCTTCGCCTTCATGGTGATCGTGCTCTCGTCGATAGGCCTACCGGGCACCAACGGCTTCGTCGGCGAGCTGCTCATCCTCGCGGGCGCCTTCCGGGCGCCGTTCACCGCGGGCGCGGCCGCGCCGGGCGTCGAGCTCGACGCGATCAACATGCCGCTGTGGACCGCCGTCGCCGCCACCGGCGTCGTCCTCGGCGCGGTCTACATGCTGCGGATGTACCAGCGCGTCATGTTCGGCCCGCTGCGCCACCAGGAGAACCGCGCGCTCGCCGATCTCAAGGTGCGCGAGTGGCTCGCGGTCGGCCCGCTGCTCGCGCTGGTCGTGGTGATGGGCGTGATGCCGCAGCCGTTCCTCGACCGGCTCGCCCCCTCGGCGAAGCGCTTCGTCGAGCGCGTCGGCGGCCAGAGCGAGAAGGGCGTCGGCGCCTTCCGCTCGGTCGGCGTCTCGCCCCCCGTCTTCATCCGCGCGGAAGACGCCTCGCGCGACAAGCTCATCCGCCCGGCCAAGGAGCCCCAGGTCGTGCGCGTAGCGGATGTGCCCGAACCCGCCGTTCAGCCGGCGCGATCCGCGCAGCCCGCGAAGCCCGCGGTCGATCAGCTGCCCAAGCTGCCCGTGCGCTTTCGCGACCCGAAGCTCCTCGAGGCCATCAAGCAGAGAGCCAAAGACTTCCGGCCCACGCCGTAGGAAGCCTCCATGCCCAGCGCAGCCGACATCCTCATCCTGCTTCCCACCATCGTCCTCGCGGCGGGCGCGTGCGTGCTGCTGCTATCCGAGGCTTTCCTCGAGGGCGGCAACCGCGGTTATCAGGCGACCGTCTCGGCCGGCGCGGCGGGAATCGCCCTGGCCCTGGCGCTCTTGCAGATAGCCGAGCCGATCGCCCTTCCCGACGACAGCCTCTTCCGGACAGCGGTAAAGCCCGACCTCTTCCAGGCCTTCATCGTCGCCACCGTCGCCGGCGGCCTGCTCGTCTCGGTGCTCCTGTCCAAGGGCTTCCTGCGCGCCCGCGACGCCGAGCGGGGCGAGTACTACGCGCTGCTGCTCTTCGCCGCGAGCGGCATGACCCTGCTGGCGCTGGCCGCCGACCTGGTCCTCGTCTTCATCGCCATCGAGATCATGTCGCTCTCGACCTACGCGCTCTCCGCGTGGCTGCGCCGCGACCAGCGCGCGACCGAGGCCGCCCTCAAGTACTTCCTGCTCGGCGCTTTCTCGAGCGCGCTCTACCTCTACGGCGTCGCGCTGGCGTACGGCGCGACCGGGACGACCGCGCTCGACGCGCTGCCCAAGGCGACCCTCAACCCGTGGATCGGCGGCCCGGCCATCGCGCTCATCGCCATCGGCTTTGCCTTCAAGGTCGCGGCGGTGCCTTTCCACATGTGGGCGCCCGACGTCTACGAGGGCGCGCCGACGCCGGTGACCGCGTTCATGGCCGTGGGCGTGAAGGCGGCCGCGTTCGCCGCGTTCTTCCGCACCATCGCCGTCGCGTTCGGCGGCGCGCCGCAGCACTGGGGGCCGATCATCGAGGCGCTCGCGATCCTTTCGATGATCCTCGGCAACCTGCTCGCGCTGCCGCAGCACAACGTCAAGCGGATGCTCGCGTACTCGTCGATAGCCCACGCCGGCTACGCGCTGGTGGGCCTCTCGTCCGCGAGCGTGTACGCCGGCCGGGTGGCGGGCGCCGAAGGCCTGCTCTTCTACCTGGCCGCCTACACCGTCTCCGCGGTCGGCGCCTTCGGAGTCGCCGCCATCATCGAGCGCAAGGAGCTCGACGCAGAGAACGCCTGGGACCTCGAGCGCTTCGCCGGCCTCGCGCAGCGCCGCCCCGTGCTCGCGCTTTTCATGGCGATCTTCCTGCTGTCGCTCGCCGGAATTCCCGCCACCGCCGGGTTCATGGGCAAGCTGCTCGTCTTCCGCGCCGCGCTCGACGCGGGGCAGCTCGCGCTGGTCATCGTCGGCGTAATCACCTCGGCAATAGCGGCCTACTACTACCTGCGCGTCATCGTCTTGATGTACTTCCACGCGCCGCAGGGCGAGGCCGATGCCCTCGAGCGATCGGCGGCAACGAGCTGGGGCCTCGGCCTCGCGTGCGCGGCGGTCGTCGTGCTCGGCATCGGGCCCGGCACCGTGGTGGAGATCGCTCGGCGCGGGGCAACGCTCCTGTTCTAGCTGCGAGGCACGGGCGCCTGCGGATCAGATCGCCGCCCTTCGTGGCGGCGCCTGCGGAGCGCCTCTCCGCCACGGCGCCTCGCGCCAGAACGCTCAACGCTCGACGCCCAGGATCCCGATCGCCACGAACGCCGCGTATACCGCGACGAGCAACGCCCCCGCCCACCGCGGCACCCGTCGCGTCGCCACGAGGACGGAGGTCAGCACGACCGTCCCCGCGCAGAGCGGCAGGTAGAAGGTGAGCGTTCGCGCATCGACCTGTATTGGGCGAACGAGCGCGATGACGCCGAGGTTGAAGAGGAAGAACGCGAGCACCGACCCGGCGACGTTCCCGTAGGTGATGTCCGGCCTCTTCCGGATAGCCGCCGGCAGCTCGCGCGCCAGCTCTTCGACGCTGATCACGAACGCGAGCAAGGTCATGCCGAACAGCGTGTCGGACCAGCCGAGGCTTGCGATGAACCGCTCGGACGCCGAAACGACCATCTCGCTGCCGACGGCGATGGCGGCCAGAGACAGCGCCAGCAGGCCGAGCGACCTCCATCGCCCCCCCGGCTTCTCCTTCTCGAGCGTCTCCCGAACCTCGCCGCCCGGCCTGATATCGACGCCCCTGCGCTTGATCCGCAGCAGATAGACGACCGCGGCGACGTAGCCGAGCAAGAGGATGGCTCCGTCCAGGCGCGACAAGGCGCGGTCGATCATCAACCCCGAGGCGAGCGCGACGGCGGCGACGGGCACGAGCAGGATGCGGCGCGGAGCCTCGCCGAACTTCAGCGGCACGACGAGCGCGGTTACACCAAGGGCCAGCGCGATGGCGACCATGGTCGCGCCGATGACGGACCCGAGGGCGATGCCGAAAAGCCCCTCGTAGCTGCCGCTGGCGCCCACCGCGAGGTTTTCGGGATCGAAGCCGACGAAGACGACGCTGATCCAGAAGGCCGAGGCCCGAAAGGCCACCGCGGTGCCGACTACGGCCGAAACCAGCTTCCCGGCGAAGTAGAGGACGAGGCCGAGACCGACGACGAAGAGGACGAAGGCGAGCGGAAGGCTCATGCGGTGATCGCGAGTACCCGGCGACTGGGCCTGCCCCGTTCGCCCTGAGCGTAGCTCCCGCCGCGAGCGGCAGGAGCGAAGTCGAAGGGCTCCTCGGGCTTCAAACATGACCTTCGAGCTCGAGCGCCCATGCCCCGAGAGAACCGGGGCACGGGCGACTGCACCCAGCGCCCTATCCAGAAGGCCCCGGAGCTCGCACATCCAGAGGCATGCCGAACATCGCTCCGCCGCGGCTCACTACGCTCCTGGCTCACGAGGAAAGGTAGCGCTTCGCCTTCGAATGACAGCGAGCGCCGCCTACTCGGCAGCCCACCGGACGGGCGCGCCCCGCCCACCCCGTGCGCGTTCGCCAAACCAAGCTCCTCTCGCCGGACGCTCCCGCAGCTTCTTGGACAGCTACGACCTCGTGCAGAAGTAGCCATGGGCTCGAGCGGAGTCGGAGGGCCTCTCGAGATTGGACGCGCTCCTCGAGATCCGGCCCCTACGCTCCGTGTGCCCGGAGACGAAGCCTGCGCCGTTCGCTCTGAGCAGCGCTCCCCGTCGCACCTGCTACTATCCGCGCCCTTCGTTACTCGTTCATGAGGAGCCGATAGCAATGCGAAGCCTCACCCTCGCAGCCACCCTCGCCATTGCGACCGCCTGTGCGCACGGCCAGCTCTCCGCGCCCGCGCCGTTGGCCGAGGACCTCGACGTCTCCTGGACTCTCACGCCGGTAACCGAGCCGTTCCCCATGCTGCAGGTCGTTGTGCAGACGCGCGGGGACGCGAGCGGCGAGACGGTCTTCGCCGTCGATCGTGAGTGGGGCGGCACGGCCAACTTCGAAAACGAGGTCCATGGACTGCTCGCCGAGGGCACTTCTGGCGTTCTCCCTATCGATCGGCCCGCTTCGAACGAGTGGCGCGTACGGCACG
This sequence comes from Myxococcales bacterium, assembly GCA_050942745.1. Lineage (GTDB taxonomy): Bacteria > Myxococcota > Myxococcia > Myxococcales > UBA5297 > UBA10939. The sequence goes on along the minus strand of JBMNNX010000077.1, from coordinate 8,464 downwards.
CGCCCGGCGAACCGATCACTTTGCGCTACTGGCTCGTCTCCACCCGCCACGACCTCGAGGCGAGGCCCGACAGCTACTACCGGCCCATCATCCGCAAGGGGCTCTTTCACGTCATCGGCCACACGGGGTTGCTCTTCCCCAAGACGCTCTCAGAAGGCACCCGTCGGATCGGCCTTTCGTGGCGAGGCCTTCGCGAGGCTGGGGTGAGCGCCGTCTCCTCGTTCGGCGGCGAGGAACCGGTCCGCGTCGAGCTGGAAGTAGACGACTTTCTCCACGGAGTGTTCTTGGCCGGGCGCCTGCGGGTACACGAGCGCATCATCCGCGAAAAGGCCGTCCACTTTGCCCTGTTCGGCGATGACCACGGCTTTCAGGACGAGGAGTTAATCTCCGTCGCCACGAAGATTTTCCAAACCGAGCGCGATTTCTGGTCCGACCACGAGCCGCCCCGCTTCCTCGTCACCTTGATTCCGGTGGGCCAATACAATCCGAACGGATCGAGCACCGGCGGAACGGGATTGACCAACAGCTTTGCCCTGTTTCTCAGCCCCCGCATGAAGCTCGAGGGCGATTTGGGCAATCGAATCAAGAACCTGCTCGCCCACGAGCTGTTCCACCGCTGGGTCGGCGGAGCTATTCGGCCGGACGAGCGCGAGCGCGCCGGCTATTGGTTCACCGAGGGCTTCACCACCTTCTATACGCGTCGCATGCTGCTCCGGGCGGGGTTGTGGAGCCGCGACGAATACTTCGCGGACCTGAACGAGTCGCTGCGCGACTACATGCTCAACCCGATGCGCGAGGAACCGAATTCGCGCATCGAGGCCGACTTCTGGAAGAACCACGACGTCGAGAAGCTCGCCTACCAGCGCGGCGACGTCGTAGCCCTGCTCATCGACGCTGAGATCCGCCGGGTCAGCTCAGGCAGCCGCTCGCTCGACGACCTCATGCGCGATCTGCTCGAGCGCACGCGCAAGGGCGAGAGCCTGCCGAACGCGCGCATCTTCGAGCTCGTGGAAGCTTGGACCTCGGCGGAGTTCGCGAACAAGGTGCGCGCGATCGTCATGGACGGCCGGACGGCGGCGCTGGACGAAAGCGCGCTGTCGCCTTGCCTCTCCGTGCGGCACGAGCCCACGGTCCGCTTTGAGCTCGGCTTCGACATGAATGCCAGCCGGCCAGACCGGACGGTCCGAGGCGTCATCCCGGACTCGCCCGCGGCAAAGGCGGGCTTGCGCGACGGGATGAAGCTGGCGGGTTGGAGCGTCAACATGGGCAATACCCGCGCCGCCGCGGAATTCACCGTCCTCGAGGACGGCCAGCGGCGCACCATCTCGTTCCTGCCGAGAGGCCCCGAGATACAGGTCCCAATCATTTCGTTCGGCACCGAGACCGAGGCGTGCGCAAACGCGCTGTAGCTCGCTCAGCCGGCCCTGGAACCTTGGAGCGGTAAGCGCCCCTTTGACGGACCAGGGGAAATCTTGCCTGGGCGCGTGCGCTACGGGCCGTCGCTCGACCGGATTACACATTCAGCGCGACATCATTGGGCGCGCGCTTGAAACAACCGGCGCTCGCAGCTTCGAGTTGCGGCAGGTGTCTCCGGTCGCGCCCTCGCTGTTGCTGCCGGGCGCGAAGTACACTGCGCCGGCACGAAGCGCCTCAATCCCTCAAACCCCCTCCGTCGGCCACCTTCGCCTGCGCGGGCCCACCAGAGCCGCCTACCACCGACAAGGAAGACCGATGCGGCTTCGCAACTCGACGTCCGCCCGTTCCGGCGCCGTCTCGATTTCCTGCCGCGAGGAGCTCTTCAGCCAGACTCTGGTTCCAAGCCTGCCGCCATCTCGCTCGAACAGCGCCTCACCAAGCAGGCCTCCGAGTCCCCTTTCACGCTCGCGCCCTTCGAGCGGCACCCCGATCTGAGCGCGGACGCACGGGGATCCGACCGTCTTGAACACCTCTTTCGTCCAGGGCGACCCGAGCAAGGCACCCCAGGCGCCTTTCCCCGCCAACACCGCTTGCTGCGCCCTTATCGAGGAGATGCCTCATGCCCTGCGTAATCGTCCTTTCACGCACCGCTCCCAATTCACTCGGAATCTGGGAGTCCGATGGCGATATCCCGCTCGAAGCATTTCGCCGCTGGTTCAAGAACCGGGAAGAGGTCAACGACACCGCGTTCTGGCAGCGCTATCCCAACGGCGAGCCCTGGTTCGCGTTGGAATGGAAGGACGGGCGAATCTCGCTCTGGCGAGCTACTCCAACATCCCCTTCCGCCGCAACTTCGCAGACATGATCGACGCAGGCCTGCAAATCGCCGAGCAGCTCAAGCTGCGCCTGTTCACCGAGGACGGCGATGAGATCACCGCCGAGAATGTCGATGAGCTCATGGCGCTCGACGGCTCCTATGTCGGGGCGCAGAAGACGGCATGGCGCGATGTCATGCTTTCCCTCCAGCAGGATGAGTATGGCCCGCTCGAATACCCTATGGGCCCCGTCGATATTGTTAGCCCATACCTGTATTTCCACCTCGTGGTTGGCCGCCCCGTGGAAGCGCCGGAGATGCGCGAAATCTTGTCCGGCCTCGACTTCGAGGGAGTCGTCGCGCATCAGGCGCAGGAGGAAGCGTTTTGCCTGGTCTCGAGCGAGGGCAAATGGCTCACGAAGGTCGCGCGCTGCGCGGACCGTAACTGGCAATTCTGGCCGGCGTGGGGCAAGTCGGAGCTTGCGCCGATCGCTCGGACGACGCTGGCCGCGGCAGAGCATGCGCTCGCCAAGGCGGGCGGCAAGCTCTTGTTCATGCACGAGCCCTTCGATGACGCCCGCCGTGCCGGCTACGTCGAGCACATGAATGGCCTCGGGTTCGACTTCTTCTTCTGGGTCTTCGGCAAGCGCGTCGAATAGGCCCGGCTCGCGCGTGCCGAGCATTCTGTACGTCGCCGGATCCTAGTCGTAGCTCTTGCGCCAGTCCTCGAGCACGACCTTGAGCGCTCAGCGTCGGCGCCCGATGCCGCAACCATTTCTCCGGCGGTTGCGGACATTAGGCGAAGGAACGTCGAGGAGATGGACGGCCGGTGGGACGGGCGCCACCGGCCGCTCGCTTTGAAAAGAGGCGCCGGCAACTCCTCCCGCTCCACAAAGCGAGACGCCCGCTCGGTGAAAGCAGCGGGCGTCTCGTGAAACTTCCCGTTGACCCGACTAGCTATTCGCAGAAGCCGAGGCTGCCGCCCTCCTCGAAAGGCGTGCAGGTGCCCGAGCATGTCGGACCAGCGGCGCCGCTCGGATCGCAGTAGGGATAGCAGTGTCCCAAGGCCGCGCCCGGCTCTCCGAGGCAGATCGCGCTCGGCACGCAGTTCTCGCGTATGTCGCTCGTGTCGAGAGAGCAGCTCTCTCCGACCTCGCTTCCGGGCGATGCGTGCGGCCAGCACATGCCCTCGGTGGTCGAATACGAGATTGGGAGGCAGCCTTCGGGTTGGCCGAGGCCGTTGTCGGGGCACGAATTCGGCGCGAACACGTCGCAGTCCCGCATGCAGGCGCCGATTTCCGCGCTCCTATCGCCCTGCGAGGCATCGAGGCAAGCGAAGCCCGCCGCGCAGTCTTTGACGGGGTTCGGATTCGTCGAGCTGTTGCAGACCGGCAAGCAGGTGCCCTTGTAGACCTCGGGGTTGTTCGGATCGGGGTACCAGCCAAAGCAGAGCTCGCCGACCGGGCACAGCTCGTCGGGGTTGGAGCGAGTTGCTTCGGGCGAGCAAGCGGCCAGGCTCCCGGCAGCGGCGCCGGAGCCCTGGAAGCAAATGCCGATGCTTCCGCCGGTCTCGTCGCTAAAGGGCAAGCAGGTGCCGTCGTTGATGCCGCTCGAGTCGCACGGCTGGTAGTACCTCGAGGGGTCCGGATTGCCCGCCGTCTCCGCGCAGAAGTTGAACCAGCAGAAGTTGCCAATTCCCGTGACCTGGAAGCAGGTGGTCATCGGGTCTTCGCAGCTACTCGGGCCCGAACACTCTGCCGCGCAGAGTGCGTCACCGCCCTGCAGCGGCACGCAGATATGACCTGCGGCGCAGCCGGTACCGTAGGGATCACAGTGTTCCCAGACCTCGGGCAATCTGCAGGTGGCCGCAGCGGGATTGTCGGGATCCATGCCGCAGGCGAGGCCGTAGGCCGCGCAGGTGTCGGGACTCGACTGCGTTTTCGGCAGGCAGGTGCAGACGGTGTCGCCGCTGCTCGAGCCAGTCACCGGGTCGTAGCAGCCCTGGCCCTGAGCGCACGTGCTCGGGTCGCAGGAGCCGACGGGCACGCAGGCGTGCGTCGTGGGAGCACAGAAATGGTCGGCCGGGCAGGCGCCGAAGCACGTGCCGCCGCAGCCGTCGGAGTCGCCGCAGGCCTTGCCCTGGCAATTCGGCGCGCAGGCGGGCACGCACTGCCACGTCGTCGCGTCGCAGATCTGGCCGTTCGGGCAGGCGGTGCACCTGCCGCCGCAGCCGTCGGGATCCCCGCAGTAGCGGTATCCGCAGTTTGGCGTGCAGCCTGACACGCACATCTGCAGCGCCTGATCGCAATGAGTGCCCGCCGGACAGCACGCCCCGAAGCACCATTCGGTCGGGCAGCCGGAGATGCACTGCCACGTCGTCTGATCACAGGTCTGACCGCTCGGGCAGGCGGTGCACTTGCCGCCACAGCCGTCGGGGTCCCCGCAGTAACGGCCGGCGCAGTTCGGCGCGCAGGTATCCGGCACGCACATCTGCAGCGCCTGATCGCAGTGGGTGTCCGCCGGACAGCACGCCCCGAAGCACCATTCGGTCGGGCAGCCGGAGATGCACTGCCACGTCGTCTCATCACAGGTCTGACCGCTCGGACAGGCGGTGCACTTGCCGCCGCAGCCGTCTGGCTCCCCGCAGTAACGGTCGACGCAGTTCGGCGCGCAGGTATCCGACAAGCACATTTGCAGCGCCTGATCGCAGTGGGCGCCCGCCGGGCAGCACTCCCCGAAGCACCATTCGGTCGAGCAGATGGGCTTGCACTGCCAGGTCGTCTGATCACAGGTCTCGCCGGACGGACAGGCGGTGCACTTGCCGCCGCAGCCGTCGGGCGCGCCGCAGTAGCGGTTCGTGCAGTTCGGCGTACAGACGACGCAGGTCTGCGACACCGAATCGCAGCGGGTGCCCGACGGACAGCACGCTCCATTGCACATTTCGGTCGGACAGGTGGCCTTGCACTGCCACGTCGTCTGATCGCAGGTTTCGCCGCCCGGGCAGCCTGTGCACTTGCCGCCGCACCCGTCGGGATCTCCGCACAGCCGGTCTTCGCAAATCGGCGTGCAGAAGGGTACGCAGGTCTGCAGCGACGGATGGCAGTGGTGGCCCGGCGGGCAACATGCCTCGCCACAGGTCTCGCCGGTGCAGGAGTCGCCAGCGTCCTTGCCGCCCGCGTCGAGCTTGGTTCCCGCGTCGGCGGTCACCACCTCCTGCCCGCCGCAGCCGTAGATGGAAAGCGTCAGAATCAACGCCAAGCCGATCCGCAAGATGCGTCTCATGCCGTCCTCCCTGTGCTTGAAGGCTTCGGGCCCTCCGGCCAAGAACCCGCCAGCAATACGGTTGAGGATAGTAGCCCGCCCTGGCGCTGTTTCGGAGGCAGGCGCGCCAAGGTATCGCCGGTGCCCACGCGACCGCGTGCAGCGCGATGGCGCACGATGCTTCGACTTTGTTTTCCCTGGCGCGCTGAGGAGCGGCCGAAACAAAGACCCCACGTGGCTTCTGTACAAAGTCAATTCTGCGGACCTGGGCGCGCCGACTCCCGCAGGTCTGCATAAACGCTACTGAGCACTTTCCGCCGGCGAGCTTTCAGCGCCTCCTCACATTCGTGCGCCAAACCGAGAACGCCGGCATGGCGGCCAAGAGAAGCGAGGACACTATGCCGCCCACCGCAAATGCTCATAGACGTGCTGGAACACGACCCCGACCTTCACCTTGAACACCTCGGGCGAGTAAGCCCGCGGCAGACCCTCGTCGAGCTCGTCGGCGATCACTTCCCGCACCCGCGCCCGCGCCATCGCCGTCTTGCGCCAATCGACCGTCAGCACCGACCGCAGCTTCTTCAGCAACCTCCGCGCGACCTTCTTCACCTCGTTGCGCTCCTCGGTCGTCAACTCCGGCCCCGGCCTCGTGAGCAAGTCGAAGACCACCAGCTCCTCTTCGGTGAGCTGCTCGCGGACGTGCCGCGTCTCCTCCTCGGTCAGCGACTGCGCCAGCTCCAATAGGTCGAGGAAGAGCTGCTCTATCTGCCGGGCGCCCGCGTTGTACTGGTCGATGAGCCTCCCGAATCGCTCCCTGAAATCGACCCGCGTCTCGTTCGCCGCTATCAGCCGCTCGAGCTGCGCGCGGATCGCCGCCTTGATCCGCTCGAGGTCGAGGTTCTTCGTCTCCGACTCCTCGAACCGCGCCGCCAACGCCTTGAAGTCGATGCGCGACAGGTCGATGGGCGGCGGTCCCTCGCTCGCGATCCCCGCGCCTTCGATGGAGCGGTCGAGCACCTGCCCGATGCGCTGCAAGACGTCGGCGATGTCCTGCTTCTCCGGCGCGGTCTCGGCGCGGATCTTCCCGACGAGCGCCGCCACAGTCGCCATGCGCACCGCGAACTCCGCTGCGCTCTTGTGCGGCTTGACCGCTTTGTAGAGCCTCTCGCACAGCCGCGCCTGCGCGAGGAACGCCTTGCGCAGCTCGTCGGACGACAGCAGCAGGTTCGCCGCCTCGGCCACCTGTGTCAGGCGGTCCAACGCGCTCTTGCTCTTCTCGATGCGCTCGAGGTTCACGCCCTGGCCCGCGCAGAGCTTGTCGAGCGCGGCGAGCGCCGCCCGAAGCTCGGCGACGAGCGCCTCCTTGTCGCGCACCGGCGTGCGCCCGCCGCGCGCCGCGCCATAGATGGCCAACGCCTTCTCCAGCGACGCGAAGACGTTCGCATAGTCCACGATCACGCCGCTGTGCTTGCCCGGGAAGACGCGGTTGGCGCGCGCGATGGTCTGCATCAGCGTGTGGTTGCGCATCGGCTTGTCGAGATAGACCGTGCTCACGCTCGGCGCGTCGAAGCCGGTCAGCCACATCGCGCAGACGAAGACGATGGAGAGCGGGTCCTCCGGGTCCTTGAAGCGCTCGTCGAGCGGCGGCTGCGACTCGGCCATTCGCTTGCGGTGCGGCACCATGTCGATGCCGAGCTTGTGCATCTCCTCGATCTCGTTCTGGCCCGGCGACACGACCACCGCCATGTCCACGTACTCGAGCCGCTTCAGCCGCTGCCGCAGGCCGTAGGCCTCATCGGCGTCCTGCGCGTCCGGCTTGAGCAGCTCGCGCACCCGCTCCTTCTCGGCCTCCCACTCGCGGCGCACCTTCTCGTAGGTGCGCACCGCGGTCGCCTTGTCGATGGAGACGACCATCGCCTTGCCCTGGAACCCGCGCCCCAGGAAGTGCTCGACGATGTCGCCGGCGATGGTGTCGAGCCGGTCATCGCGCGTGATCAGGTGGTACTGCTTCCCGAGCAGCTTCTGCAGCCGCGCCTCGCCCTCGTCGTCGAGGTCGGCCTCGTCGATGACCTCGTAGATGTCCTCGTTGAGGTCCGGGTTGGTCAGGCGCAGCTCGGGCGTGCGGTTCTCGTAGTAGAGCGGGACGGTCGCGTTGTCCTCGACCGACTGCTGGAAGTCGTAGATCGAGACGTAGTCGCCGAAGACCTCGCGGGTGCGCTCCTCGCCGGCGATGAGCGGGGTGCCGGTGAAGGCGACGAAGAGCGCGTTCGGCAACGCGGCGCGCATGTTCATCGCGAGCTGGTCGTACTGCGTGCGGTGTGCCTCGTCGACGATGACGATGACGTCACGCCGGTCGCAGAGGACGTCGGCGGTCTGGAACTTGTGGATGAGCGTGAAGACGTAGCGGTGGTTCTCGCCGAGGAGCTGCCGCAGGTGCGCGCCGCTGGTCGCGTGGCACTTCTTCGCGTCGTCGACCGCGCCGCAGGCCGCGAAGGTCTTGGCTATCTGGAGGTCGAGCTCGACGCGGTCGGTGACGACCACGAAGGTCCAGTTGCCCGGGATAGAGCGCAGGATCTTCTGGGCGTAGAAGACCATCGAGAAGCTCTTGCCCGAGCCCTGGGTCTGCCAGAAGACGCCGGCGCGCCCGTGGCCCTCGTCGCGCGCCTTGAGCGTGGCGTCGATGGCGTTGTTGACGCCGAGGAACTGGTGGTTTTGCCCGATGATCTTCGCGAGCCCGGTCTTGTGCTCGGAGAAGAGGGTGAAGCTCTGGACGAGGTCGAGGAGCCGGCGCTTCTCGCAGGTGCCGCGCAGCAACACCTCGAGCGAGACCTTGCGTGGCTCGTCCTCGCGCTCGATGCGCTTCCAGTCGAAGAAGCGGCCCCACTCCGCGGTGAGCGAGCCGACCTTGCTGTCGGTGCCGTTCGAGGCGATGAGCAGCGCGTTGTAGGCGAAGAGCCGCGCGACGCCGTTCTG
>JBMNNX010000287.1:0-8246 GCA_050942745.1 Myxococcales bacterium | reverse complement strand
CTGATCCGAGCGCGCAGGCCCTTCGCCTCCTCCTCGAGGCTGGCGACGCGATCGTTGGCCGTCGAAAGCTCCTGCCGGGTCGCCTCGTGCTCGGACTGGGCGGTCTTCAGCTCCTCGCGAACGCCGTCGAGCTCGCTGTTCGCCGCGTCGAGCAGGCCCTTGGTCGTAGTGACCTCGCCGCGCGCCGCATCGAGCTCGCGCTGCAGATCGGCCATCGCGTCCTGCGCCTGGTCGAGCTCGCCCTGGGCGGTGGCGAGCTTGGCCGAAAGCTGCCGCATCTCGTCCTTCGTCGAGGTGAGGGCGGCTTCGACCTTCCTGCGCTCGGCCGCGTAGGCCTCGTTGCGCTGGGTGAGGGTCTTGATCTGCGCGTCTTTCTTCGCCGACTCGGTCGTCAGCTCGGAGAGCTGCTGCTCGAGCTTGTTCTCCCGCTCGCGCAGCTCGATGACCTCTTGCTCCTTCTCGTTGAGGTCCTGCTTGAGCCGGACGATCTCCTTGTCCTTCTTGGTGTTCTGCTCCTTGAGGGCGAAGTACTCCTTGTCCTTGCCGCCGCTGGTGCTCTTGACCGCCTCGAGCTCGTTCTGCTTGCCGGTCAGCTCGTCCTCGAGCTCGCGCACCCGCGACTGCAGCTCACTTACCTTGCTGCGAAGCGACTGCAGCTCGGCGTCGTCGATCGCGGCCACGGCGGCGAAGGCGGCCGGGGGTTGCGTCGGCACACGGGCGGGCTTGGGCTCGGGGGCGGGCCCTGCGGGCTCGTCGATGGGGTCGAGCGCCTCGAACGAGACGTCCTCGTCGAGCTCGCTCTTGTCGTCGATGCCGAGCTTGTCGAGCGCCGAATCCTCCTCGAGCTCGCCCAGAGCCTCGAGCGCCGCCACGGGAGCGTCCTCCTCGAGCGAGTCGAGCGCGCTCTTCGCCTCGTCGCCTCCCTCGAGCGAGCCGGCGATGTCTTCGAGCGACTCGAGGGCCAAGTCCTCTTCGGCGCCGAGCGAGTCGATGGCGGCCTCGGCGTCGTCGCCGTCGTCGAGGCCTTCGAGCGCCTCGCTCTCAAGCTCGGGCGCGTCCTCGACCAGCCCGTCGTCGGGCGGGGCCTCGACCGGCTCCTCTGCGGCCGCGGGCTCCGCGATGTCGTCGAAGGCCGCGTCGAGCATGTCGAGCTCGGCGTCGGAGCTTTCGGCCTCGCTCGCCTCGGGCTCGACCAGCGGCTCGTCCTCGCCGAGGCTGTCGAGGCCGAGCGACTCGTCCTCGTCGAGCACCAGGTCGTCGCTCTCAGGCTCGGGCAGGCCGATGAGCGCGCCGATCTTCTCAAGGAGGGCGGGGGGATCGAAAGGCTTCTTGAGGTAGTCCTCGGCGCGCGCCTTGAGCCTCTTGTGCGCCTCGAAGCCGTCGGCGTCCTTGCCGATGATGATGATGGGGATTTTCTTGAGCTCGTCGTCCTTCTTCAGCTTGCCACAGACGATGTAGCCGCTCTGTCCCGCGGCGAGCTCGACCGAGAGCACGACCAGGTCCGGCTTCTCCCTGCGGACGAGCTCGATCGCCGCCTTGCCGTCGGGCGTCTCGTCAACCGCGAACCCCTTCGTCTCGAGCTCTGCCCGCAGGCGCTCGGAGAGCGAGGCATCGCTCTCGATGATGACGATCTTCTTGGACATGTTTATCCGCCTGGAAGAGGAGACAAGCGACCGGGCGGTCACCCGCGTACGCGCCCAGGCCGGCCGGAATTTTGCGGCGAATCGTAGATGGGAGGATCCGCGAAGTCAACGATTCGACCGAGCGCCTTCGGGCCCTTTCAGCAGGCGATCCGAGGGGGGCCTGGCCCCTCGCGCGCCGGGCGCGCGGAGCGCCAGCGGAGGCGTGGTGGAGCGAGGCGCTCCTTAGCGGCCGGAGGCCGAGACGAGCTCGAGGATGTCCTGCTCCTCGAGGTCGCTCACCAGCGAGTAGGCGATCTCGCGGTCCTTCCAGAGCACGACGTTGTAGCCCTGCTGGTTGGTGAGCAGCACCTCGCGGTCGGCGATGCGCCTGCCGCCTCGCACCTCGAGATCGGGCGCGTCAAAGACGAAGAGCGAGACCCGGCGCTCTCCGCCGTTGCCGTAGGCGATGTAGGCGGCTTGACGGTCGCTGACGTGCGAGAGACGGGCGCCGATGACGCTGACCTTGCGAAGCTGCGGCACGCGCGGCGCGAAGTCGACCTTGTCGCGCAGCCAGCGCTGGATGCCGACGGGTTGCGGGTCCTGCACTTCCAGCGGGAGCTGGCGCCTGTGGGTGGCGATGGCGGCCGCGGCATAGGTGGCGGCCCTGTCGCGCGAGGAGCCTACGCGCAGGTAGTAGATCCCGCTGCCGGCGACGATGGTGAGCGCGGCCGCGTAGGCGAGGGCGGGGCGCTGCCACACCGGGCGGCGGGCGGCCTGCTGCTCGTCGATGCCCGCGAGGACGCGCTGGCGCAGCGCGGCCGGGGCCGCCGGGTTGCGCTTGCAGACCTGCCGGCCCGCCTCGCGCAGCTTGCGCTTGAAAGCCCGCTGCTCGTCGACCGCGGCGCGACAGCGGGCGCACTCGGCCAGATGAGCCTCGAAGTCGATGGCTTCCTCGCCGTCGAATTCGGCGTCGACGAAGCTCTGCAGGAACTGTTCGAACTCTTCGCAGGTCATGCGCGCCCTGGGAGAGCGGCTTGGCAAGAGCAAGCAGCCTCTTGAGAAGGGGTTTGCGAAGCTAGCGGACCGCCCCGCTGCTGCGGCGACGTCGATACTCCTGCAGGTCTGCCGGCGCCCTCGTATCCGCGCCTTCCTCTTCTTTGAGGACGCCCGTGTCGATCGCGTAGCGCTTGAGCATCTTCTGGAGCAGCTTGCGGCCGCGGTACAGCCGGCTCATCACCGTCCCGACCGGGCAGCCGAGGATCTCCGCGATTTCCTTATAGGAGAACTCCTGGAGGTCGGCGAGGATCACCACGAGGCGAAAGTCGATGGGCAGCTGGTCGATCGCGCCGAGGATGTCGTCGGAGAGTAGCCGTTCGAAGAAGTACTGCTCGGGGTTGGCCGCGTACTCGGTCGCGTCGCGCGAGATGAAGCGCTCGTGGACGGTGTCGCGCTCGGCGCCCTCGACGACCGTGCGCTCCTTTACTCGGCGCCGGTAGCGGTTGATGAACGTGTTCGTGAGGATCTTGAAGAGCCAGGCCTTCATGTTCGTGCCGCGCTCGAACTTGTCGAAGAAGCGGTAGGCACGCATGAACGTGTCCTGGACGAGGTCCTCGGCGTCACGTTCGTTCTTGGTCAGGCGCAGCGCCGCCGAGTACATCGGATCGAGATGTTGCAGCGCCAGCTCCTCGAACTCGACCTTCGTGCGGTCGTTTTGGCGGAAGTCAAGCATCCTTGCCGTCCAGGTATTTGCTGTTCACTTGATGAAAATCTAGCATCGGCACGACGATCCAACAGGAGACGCCTGCCGGTCATTCCCGCGCTCTGCGAGCGGTCGGACGAACGGGGTCTGAGGGAGGTTTCAATGCCGCGACGCGCGAGCGCCGTCGCGGGCGATGAGCCTTGCTGCTGCTCCCGATCAATCGAGGCCCCGCTCATAGAGCTGCTCCTCGTCCAAACCCAGGAAATGCCCCACCTCGTGGATCAAGGTGACCTCGATCTGCTCGATCAGCTCGTCCCGGCTGCGAGCGAACCTCCTGAGATTGCTGCGAAAAAGCAGGATGGCGCTCGGAAGCTGGCTCCAGGGATCCGAGGTCGACTGCTCGGTGACCGGGGTGCCGCGGAACATGCCGAGGCTGCCCGGTGAGAGCGGAGGCTCCGCGGCGCGCAGCTCGTCGAGGTCGGGCAGGTCTTCGGCGATGATCGCCACGTTGGACAGGTAGTCGTGGACCCTCGGCGGCAGCCTCTCGAGCGCGTCCTCGATCGCCTTCTCGAAGTCCCGCGCCGACATCGGCACCGGAACCGGGTACTCCTCGGGAGCGAGCGCCCGGGCGCGGCGAAAATGGCGCTCGGCAGCAGCCGGGGCGCGCTGGTGCTCGGCGATGAGGCCGAGGTAATGGTGCGCCCGGGCGTCATCGGGCTCAGCCTCGAGCTGCGCCGCCAGCTCGGCCTTCGCCTCGTCGAGCCGGCACAGCTCGAACAGGGTGATGCCCCTTTCGACCGCGAGCCCGGGGAGCTCGGGGGCAAGGGCGCGGGCCTCGTCGACAGCGCGCAGGGCTCCGCGGGGGTCGCCGAGGCCGCCGAGCGCGGCGCTCCTCAGCACCAGCAATTCGGCCTCGCGCCCGGGGTCCCGAGAGCGGCGCACGAGCTTTCGGGCCCGCTCCAGCAGGCGAAGGGCTTCCTCGTACGCGTCGTGGTCACCTTCGAGATCGTAGACGAGCAGCTCGATGGCCGCCTGCAGCAGGTCGAGATCATCGGGCGCCCGCGCGAGCGCCTGGCGAAACAGGTCGCAGGCCTCGTCGACCTCTCCCGCGCTGACCAGGGCGGAGGCCCGGTAGGTGACGGCGTCGGGGTCGCCGGGGAGCTTCTCGATCAGGCGCCCGGTCAGCTCGAGCGCCCTCTCGATATCCCCGTCCTCGAAGGCCTCGTCGATTTGGTCGAGCTCGTGCTCGAGATCAGGCGAGGCGCGCGTGTTCTCTCTGGTCATGGCGAGGCGACGATAGCGGCAACCGGCGCCGGCCGCCATTCGTGGACCTGTAGGTGTTGTCCAAGAATCGACCTCGGGTGCGCCCGATGCTAGGCTTCGCCGCAAGGTGAAGATACTAGTTGTCGACGACGATTCGGACTTGAACCGGATGCTCTCCCGCTTCCTCGAGAAGCAGGGCTACGAGGTTCACTCGGCGGGCGACGCGCTCCAGGCGCTCGACGTGGTGGATCGAGTCGAGGACATCGGCCTGGTCATCGCCGACGTGATGATGCCCTACCTAGACGGCATCACCTTCACCGAGATGCTCAAGGCGGACCCGCGCCACAAGTCCCTGCCCATCATCCTCATCTCCGCGCACCCGGACGACAAGAAGGCCGACCTCTCGCTGCGCAAGGGCGCGGCCTTCTTCCTTCCCAAGCCCATTGACTTCGAGAGGCTGCTCGCCCTGGTGAAGTTCGCCGAGTAGGCCCCGTCGCCCTCGACTGAGCTGCCGCCGCCAGCGCGCCTTCGTGGCGGGGCCGGGCGCTGCTTGACGAGTGTCCGCGAGCGGTTAGATTAGCGCTCGCTCATGGCGACTGCCAAAGCTCGCCGGCAAAATTTCCCACCAATTACAGGAGGTTAGCTTCGATGGCAGCCAAGGAGATCTGGTTCAATCGAGCGGCTCGCGAGGCGGTCTTGCGCGGAGTTCGCACCCTTTCCGACGCGGTCGCGGTCACCCTCGGCCCCAGGGGGCGCAACGTCGTCATCGAGAAGAGCTTTGGGTCGCCGACCGTGACCAAGGACGGCGTGACCGTCGCCAAGGAGATCGACTTGGCCGACAAGTTCGAAAACATGGGCGCGCAGTTGGTGCGCGAGGTCGCCGCCAAGACCTCCGACAAGGCTGGCGACGGGACGACCACCGCTACCGTGCTCGCGCGGGCGATCTATGAGGAGGGCCTCAAGCTCGTCGCGGCCGGCCACAGCCCGATGGAGCTCAAGCGCGGCATCGATCGCGCGGTCGAGGAGGTCGTCGCCGAGCTGAAGAAGATGTCGAAGGCGACGCAGGGCAAGAAGGAGATCGCCCAGGTCGGCACCGTCTCGGCCAACGGCGACGAGACCATCGGCAACATCATCGCCGAGGCGATGGACAAGGTGGGCAAGGAGGGCGTGATCACGGTCGAGGAGGCCAAAGGCCTGGAGACCACCCTCGAGGTCGTCGAGGGCATGCAGTTCGACCGCGGCTACAGCTCGCCGTACTTCGTGACCAACCCCGAGCGGATGGAGGCGGCGCTCGACGAGCCCTACATCCTCATCACCGACAAGAAGCTGTCGGCGATGGCCGACCTCATCCCCATCCTCGAGCAGGTCGCCCGCGCCGGTAAGCCGATGATGATCATCGCCGACGACATCGAGGGCGAGGCCCTGGCGACGCTGGTGGTCAACAAGCTGCGCGGCACGCTCGCGGTCTGCGCCGTCAAGGCCCCCGGCTTTGGCGATCGCCGCAAGGAGATGCTCAAGGACATCGCCATCCTCACCGGCGGCCAGGTCATCTCCGACGAGCTGGGCATCAAGCTCGACAAGATCACCCTCAAGGAGCTCGGGCGCGCCAAGCGCGTCACCATCGACAAGGACAACACCATCATCGTCGACGGCGCCGGCAGCAAGGAGAGCATCGACGGGCGCATCAAGGCCATCCGCGCGCAGATCGACGAGACGACCTCCGACTACGACCGCGAGAAGCTGCAGGAGCGGCTGGCCAAGCTGGTCGGCGGCGTCGCGGTGATCAACGTGGGCGCGGCCACCGAGACCGAGATGAAGGAGAAGAAGGCTCGCGTCGAGGACGCGCTGCACGCCACCCGCGCCGCGGTCGAGGAGGGCATTGTCGCCGGCGGCGGCGTCGCCTACCTGCGCTGCCTGCCGGCGCTCGAGAAGCTCGCCGACACGATTTCGGCCGAGCAGCGCATGGGCGTCGACATCATCCGCCGCGCCCTCGAGGGACCGGCGCGCCGCATCGCCGAGAACGCGGGCTGGGAGGGCGCGGTGGTCATCGAGCGCATCCGCGCCGGCAGCGGCTCGTTCGGCTTCAACGCCGTGACCGAGACCTTCGAGGACCTCGATGCCGCCGGCGTCATCGACCCGACCAAGGTCGAGCGCACCGCGCTGCAGAACGCGGCCTCGGTCGCCTCGCTGCTGCTGACCACCGAGGCGCTCATCGCCGAAAAGCCCAAGAAGGGCACCAAGGGTCCGCGCATGCCCGACTACGGCGGCGAGGACATGGACTACTAGCAGCTCTCGTCGTAGCCCCCGGCGCGCCGCTCGGCGCCTCCGGGGGCGCGGCAAACAGATCCCACTGGCGCGCCGATACCGCGGGCGGCGGCGCCTCGGGCTGCGGCAGGGCGAGCGCCCGCCACAGGGGTAGCCGGCGACCTTCGCCTGAGGCCCCCGGGCGCAAGCCTTCCGACCGAGCACCGGGGGATTGCCCCCAAACAGGTGGCAGGGTAACCTATTGATGTAGCGCTGCTTTTTCGGGGCGCGCCAGGTGGACTACTAGGCCGATCGCCGACGGCGATCTGAAGTGGCTGAGGGTCCCGGTGGGGGCTCCGGGAACACGTTCCCGCGGCCCCCACCGTTTTTTTTTGAGGGGAAGCCCTTGGAGACCTCGGCGGAGAGCGCCAGCGGCGAGCGGCTGATTCTCGCCAACGCCCGCGTTCGCACCCTGTTGCCAGAAATCCCGACGGCCGAAGCCGTCGGAGTTGCCCACGGCCGGATTCAGGCGGTCGGCACTCTATCAGAGGTGCGCGCGGCACTTGGCAGGGCGCGCGAGATCGACCTCGCGGGCGCGACGGTGGTCCCCGGGCTCATCGACGCGCACGGCCACCTCGCGATGATGGGCGAGAGGATGCGCCAGCTCGACCTCTCGGGGGCGCGCTCGCCCGAGGAGGTCGCGGCGCTCGTCGCAGCCCGCGCTGCCGGCGCCGCCGAGGGCGAGTGGCTCGTAGGCCGCGCCTGGGATCAGAACCGGTTCGAGTGCGGAGGCTTGCCGGACCGCGCGTGCCTCGACCGCGTCGCGCCCGACGTTCCGGTCTTCCTGGAACGGGTCGACGGCCACGCCGCCTGGGCCAACAGCCGCGCCCTCGAGGCCGGAGGAATCGGCCGCGACAGCCCCGATCCGCCGGGCGGCCGAATCCTCCGCGACAGTGCCGGCGAGCCCATCGGAATCCTCCTCGACGCGGCGATGAAGCCTGTCACCGACCGCCTGCCGGCGCCTACCGAGGCGGAGCTCGAGGCGAGGCTGCTCGCAGCGGCCGCGCGCTGCGCGGGGTTCGGCCTGACCGCGGTCCACGATGCCGGCGTCGACCTGCGGACCTGGACCGTGCTCGAGCGGCTGGCGCGGCAGGGGAGGCTGCCCGTGCGCGTCTATGCGATGGCCTGGCGCGGCGCCGCTTCTTTCGAGGAGCTCATCGGCTCCGGCCCGCGCATCGGGCTGTTCGACGGGATGCTGACGCTGCGCGCGGTCAAGTTCCTCGCCGACGGGGCGCTCGGCTCCCGCGGGGCTGCGTTGTTCGAGGACTACTGCGACGAGCCCGGTCAGAAAGGGCTACTCGTCGAGCTCGACCTGCTCGAGAGGGACGCGAGCCGAATGCTGCGAAGCGGGTTTCAGC
>JBMNNX010000256.1:0-9539 GCA_050942745.1 Myxococcales bacterium | reverse complement strand
CGCTATCGGTGACCGAGCCGCCGCTCTAGCGCTGACGATCCTCGAGCGGGCCGCGCGCGAGGCCGGCGTGCGCGAGCCGCGCTCTCGATTGGAGCACGCGCAGGTGCTGCGCGAGGAAGACTTCGGACGCCTGGCGCGGGCAGGGGTCATCGCCTCGGTCCAGCCGATTCACCAAGTGGCGGACATGGGCTGGGTCGAGCGCAGGCTCGGGCCGCAGCGCCTCGCGCGCGCCTACGCCTGGCGCTCGCTCCTCAATGCGGGCGCGTGCCTCGCGTTCGGTTCCGACTTTCCGATAGAGGAGCCCAATCCGCTGCGGACGCTCCACGCGGCGATCACTCGACAGGACGAGCACCGGCGTCCGGCCGGCGGGTGGGAACCAGATCAGAGGCTGACCGCGGCCGAGGCTCTCGAGGCCTGCACCCGCGGCGCGGCGTTCGCCTCCTTCGAGGAGCGACAGCTCGGTCGAGTCGCCCCCGGGATGCGCGGCGATCTCACCGTCCTCGACGTTGACCCCCTGGACTGCGACCCGTGGAGACTCGTCGAGGGGCGTGCGGTGCTGACCCTGGTGGGCGGGCGCGTCGTCTTCGAGCGCTAGCCAAGCGCGAGGCTTCGACCTCGAAGCTGCCGCTCGCGGTCTGATGCGGGCCTTCTCGGATCGCAGAAGCGCGCGGGCGACTGAAGCGCTACTTCGCCGGGACGACGCGGCGCGCCTGAGTCCCGGTCGAGGGCGGGGCAGGGCGCTGGCCTCTGGCGGCGGCTGCAGCGCGCTTGCGGCGCGTGGCCGCCTCGCGCAGCAGGACGTCAACGTCCTTGTCCATCTGCTGCTCGAGGATGAGGAAGTTCGGATCGAGGGTGAAGTCGCCGTCGGTGATCTCGAGGAGGGCATCGAACGCCGGTTCGCCCTTCGTCGGGCCGCAGGCGACGTGCACGATGCGCCCCTTCTCGATGTAGATCTCGCCGCTCTTGCCGGCGCTTCGCACGAGCAGGCGGCCCGAGCGCTTCGCCTCGGCGATGGTCTTGAGGAGCTCCGACAGGTTCATCTCGTCGAGCAGCCCGCTCACTGGCCGGCCCGGGGCGCCGGCCGCGGTCCTGTCGTCGAGCAGGGCCTTCGCCTTGGCGGCGACGAGATCGGGGTCAACCGAGCCAGCGACGACTTCGGCCGGGCGCAGGCCCGCAGCGCGGTCGTGCAGGCTGGGGTCGTCGGTCTCGGACAGGAAGATGACCGGCAGCCCCGCCGTCGCCGGCTCCTGGCGAAGCGTGGCGACGATCACGAACGCGTCGTCCGGCCGGGTGTTCACCTCGGTGATGAGCAGGTCGGCCTCACCGTGGTGGATGGCGTCGAGGACCGCGTCGCTCGTCAGGGTGACGTTCACTGTCAGTCCGAGCTTGGCGAGCGCGTCGCGCAGGTCCGTGCGCATCCCTTCGTCGGCGTGGCAGACGAGCGCCTGGCGGCCTTCGGACAGCAGGCGGTTGCGGAGGATCTCGCCCGTGTGGATCTGGCGCATCAGATCGATGACCGCCGGGTCGAAGAGGCTGCCGGCCCGCTTCTGGATCTTCTCGAGTGCCTCCTCCTTGGAGAAGACCTTGCCCCAGGCGTTCTGGACGTTCTTGGTGAGATCCTCGTAGCAGTCTACGGCCGCGAGGATGCGCGCACCGTCGGGAATGCCCTCGCCCTTGAGGCCCTGGGGCAGGCCCGAGCCGTCGTACGCCTCGTAAAGCTGCGCGAGGATGGCGTTGACCTCGACCGGTAGGTGCACCGTCTCAAACAGCTTGATCGGTGCCTTGTAGTAGCGCCGCGCGTCCTGCTTCCACTCCGCGCTGGCGCCGATAGACATCAAGGTCAGGTGCCGGTCGTGCCGCTTCCCAAGATCGTGCAGGTAGGCGGCCGTGGTGACGTGGTTCACCTCACGGTGGGGCAGCCCCATGCGCTGGGCGATGGTGCGCGAGTGCTTGGCGACCGCGGCCGAGTGCGCCCGGAACCCGTCGCGCCGACGCATCTCGAGGAGCCCGACGAGGACGTTGAGCGTCTCGATGAAGTCGTTGTCGCTCATCAGCGAGTAGCGCTGAACGAGATCGACGGCCTGGCGAACGCTGGTCGGCGAGGTGCCTGGAGTAGAGAGGCTCTGGCCCTCTTGGGCGGCCCGAGCCAAAGACTCGACGCGGGCGCGCGGGCTCGTCTCGAACACCATCCCCGCGGCCGCGAGCCTGCGGCCGGTCGTCGGCGTGTTTTCGACGTAAGCAGCCACCGCCTCAGCCTCGGCGCGGTTGGGGACTTCATTCCAGAGGGCGTCGAACGCCGTCGGGTCGCCGTAGAAGTGCTTCTTAATGCCAGCCTGGATGGCCGAACGCGTTCCGATGAACGCGTAGACCTCGGTCAGGCCCGAGACAATCTTGAGCTCTTCTATCGCCGCCGTGTTCTGCGGCTCGGCCATCACGACGCTGAGCGCCTTGCGCTCCGGGTCGTAGAGGATAGGGAGGATGCTCTGCGCCTCGGCAAAACGCACGGGGACCCTGTCGAGCACCTCACTGGCGACCTTCACCTTGGAGAGCTTCTCCGCCGAGACGTAGCGGGTCTGGTACTCCGCCGCCAGAAACCTCAGGAGTGCCTGCTCGCTGATTTGGCCGAGCGACAGGAGGCAGTCCCCGAGTCGGACGTCGGGTTTGGTCTTCTGCAGCTCGAGCGCCTGCGCGAGCGCATCGCGCGTGATTAGCCCCGCCTCGATCAGCTTTTCGCCTAGCTTTCTTGTTTCAGCCATGGCCACTCGCGCACGTTCACCGCCCAGCCTGCAGTGGGGGCCTGCGCCGGCGGAAGACGCAGAAGGTGTCGGATTCTAGAAGGCGCTGCGACTCCGAGTCAAAAACTGACCTATTCTTCCTTACCCGCTATCGAAGGGGGTTCCGCGCTGGGAAGGGCCTCGCCCGCGGGCGCGGATTCGCTCGGGGCCAGCTCGGCGGGCCGCTCTTTCGCGCTCGAAGCTTCGGTCGGCGCCTGTTCCACGGCCGGCGCGCTGCTCGGCTCCGTTGGGACAGCCGTCTCCTTCTCCGGCTTCTCTTCCGGCTTCTCTTCCGGCGGCGCGACCGGAGTGAGCGCGGCAAACGGTTTGAAGGTCAGCTTTTCTTTGGACTCTTTGGGAGGCCGCTCTCGCTTCTCGCGCTCCATCGCGCCCTCGGGCTTTGCAGGTGCCGCGGCAGCAGGGGCGGCGGCTCGCGCCTCCGGCTTTTCGGCGGCTGCGGGCTTCTCCTGGCGCTCCGGGCGCTCCGCCTTCTCTCCGCGGGCGCGCTTGCGGCGCCTCTCGACGGGCGCCTTGCCGTGGATCGTCGGAGACGGCCCCTTGTAGAGGTGGCGCCCGTAGAGCTTCTGGAAGTCGGTCCACTTCTCGCCAGGATCGCGCTGCATGATCTCGAGCCAGCTACCAACGCGGCTGTCCATCTCGTCGAGGTGGTGGACGATCATCGCCTCGAGGGTCTGGGGAAGCCGGGGGCTGCCGAACTCGTGCGAGCCGTGGTGCGAGAGCACGATGTGCGTCAGGTGCATCTCGAGCGCCCGCGGGAAGCCTTCGATCTTCGCGCACCGCTCGTGGATGAGCTCGGCGGCGATGACCAGGTGCCCGACGAGGCGGCCTTCGTCGGTGTACTCGGTCCCGCGCTCGCTGGACATCTCGCGTGGCTTGCCGATGTCGTGCAGGAAGGCCCCGGCGATCATCAGCTCGCGGTCCGCCTGCGGATACAGGTCGCCGACCCGCTGGGCCAGGCGCATCACCGACGCGGTGTGTTCGGCGAGCCCGCCCGGGTGCGAGTGGTGCACGCTCTTGGCGGCTGGCGCGCGCTTGAAGTCGGCGGCAAACGACTCGTCGTCGAGGAACGAGCGCAGCAGCGCCTTCAGGTGCGGATCCTGGAGCCGGTCAACCATCTCGCCAATCTGCTGGAAGGCCCGCTCGCCGGGGGCCTTCGCCGGAGGCGTAAACTCGCCGAGATCGATGCCTTCGGGCGACACCTTCTCGATCGAGTCGATCTTGAGCTGAACGCGCCCCTGGAAGGTCGTCGCCTGCCCCTCGACCTGCACCAAATCGCCCTTGTCGAACTTGGCGTCCTGCTCTTCGGTGTTCTCCCAGATGCGGGCGTCGAGATCGCCGGTGCGGTCGCGCAGCGTGATGGCCAGGAAGGGCTTTCCGGCCTTGGAGCTCGTCGCGGTCTTCTTCGCGACCATGAAGATGCTTTTCACTTGCTGTTTGTCGTGGACGTCCTTGACGTAAACCTTCTCCACGGCGCCTCCTCGTCGAATGCCGGACCGTCGGCGGGCGCGACCATAGCACCCTCGCTTTGGGCTTGCACTGACTCGATGAGCACAGTGTGTGCTCTCTCCACAGCCCGGGGGTCTGTCCCACCCGGCGCCGCCGTCCTTATGGTGGAGGGAGGGAATGCGGGCGGGGTGGAGGTGACAGGATGGGCGTGAGGGGGGGCGGCAGGACCGCGGGCATGGCGCTGCTCGGCCTGGTCCTGCTGGTGGGATCGGTCCCTGTCGGCGAAGCAGAGGCGGCGCGCGGCCGCAAAGAGTCGATGCCCGGGCCGCGCGGCCCGAAGGTGCCTCGGAAGCTGCCCGCCTCCTCGCTCGCGCCGGCCGAGAGCGTCCGGCTCCCGGTGCGGACCGAGGCGGGGCGCTACGCGAGCTCGCTCGACGCGCTCTCGCCCGCGGCCGCGCGCCACGAGCGAGACCCTGCCTCCAGCTACTCCTACTGCCTGCGCACGGTGACCACCTACGAGCACGTCTACTACGGCCCCTCGGGCGCGCTGCGCCGCGGCTACTCGCGCGCGGTCCAGCACGGCACCGGCTTCGCCTACCGCGTCAAGGACGGACAGTTCTTCGTGGCCACCAACCACCACGTCGCGAGCCTGCCCGAGGTGACCAGCAGCTCGACCCCGGTCGACGGCGTCCCCAACGGCGCGCGGAAGGTGCGCGAGTCGGTCTACATCGTCTCCAGCGAGGCCGACGACCGCACCGCGGGGGGCATCGAGCTTACCCCGGTGCTCGCCGACCCGCTGACCGACCTGGCCATCCTCAAGACGAGCCAGCCGCTGCAGGTGATGCCGTTTTGCTTCGGCCGCAGCGCCGAGCTCGCCGTCGGCAACGTCGTGTTCGCGCGCGGCTATCCGCTCGGAGTGATGCCCGCCTTCAACGTCGGGCGCGTCACCAACGCCGCGCACCGGGACACCGACTCGGGCTGGGATCACCTCGACTTCATCACCGACGCGGCCCTCAACAACGGCAACAGCGGCAGCCCCGTCTTCGCCATCTCGCGCCAGACCGGCGAGCCCGAGCTCGTCGGCATCTTCCATGCCCACTACCGCAGCGCGACGGGGATGGGCGTGGTCGTCGCCATCGACGAGGTGCGCGAGATGCTCGAGACGCTGCGGCCCCGGCGGCCCGAGACGGCCGACCGGGACGATCGCGCCGAGACGCGCGGCCTGCTCGCGGCGCACGGCAAGGCCGTCTACTTCCCGTTCGCCGGGCTGACCGCGCGGGCGGTGATGCTCGAGACGGGCACTCGGTTCGAGGTCTACGACGAGTTCCCGACGAGCGAGACGGTCAAGGTGTGCCTGGTCAGCAGGGAGTCGGGCCCGCAGCTGGTCCACCCGTCGCTTCAGCGCTCGGCCTCGGAGCGCGAGCTGTTGCGCGAGCCGGTCGACCAGCTCGAGCGCGGGCTGTGGTCGAGCCTGGCGACGGCGCTGCGGCTGCGGCGCGAGGTGGCCGCGGGCGACGGCAGCCCCGAGGCCCGAAAGCGCATCGCGCAGCTTCGCAAGAGGCTCTCGGCCGGCGCCGACGCTCAGAAGGAGCTGCTGTCGGTCATCGACTTCGAGAGCCAGGCGCGCGGCCCGCGGCCCACGAGGGTGGCGCCGGCCGAAGGCGGCTAGCGCAGCTGCGCTCCGAGCGCCGGGGCGAATGCCGATCGGCCGCGCGCGAAGTCGCGAGCGTCGCGACTCGGCAGGCCGCGAGCTTTGCCCGCGGGCCGACCCTGCGCGAGCAGCGCTCGGATGCCCGCGCGAAAGCGCGCGCCGTCACCTCACGACTGCTCGCGCGAACCGCCCGCGATCAGCGCTCCCGCCGCGCGGTCAAGACCCCGCCGACGACCACCCCGCAGGCGGCGAGCAGCGACAGGAAGACGCCGAACGAGGGCGAGGAGAGCACGATGCGCGCGCCGAGCTGGCTCGTGGTCTCGTAGCTGCTCACCGCGGAGAGCGCGGCGACGCAGGCCGCGAGCGTGCCGGCGCCCGTCGAGAGGAACGGCACCTTTGCACGGGGAAGGAAGCCGAGCTTGCCCGCCTTGCGGATCCAGATCGCCGCCAGGGCGCCGATCGAGGCGAACGTGCAGAGGAAGCCCCAGGTCAGAAAGCCCATCACCTCGCTGTCGGGGGTCGACCGCCAAGGCATGAAGCTCATCACGAACAGGCCGATCGAGCAGGCGGCGGTCAGCTTGTCCTCGAAGTGCAGGCCGAGGAATGCCGACCAGAGCGCCTTGATCTGCTCGCCCGGGTCCTCGATGTCGCTCTCGAACTTTTCGTACTCGGCGGGGCTTTCGGCCTTGCGCTCGAGCTTCAGCTGCCTGACGGGAGGCTCGTCGTCGGTCCAGTACTGATCGTACTTCCCGGCGCCGACCGGGGCGGCTCTCGGTTCGGGCTCAGGCTCGGGCTCGCGCTCCTCGATGGGCGCGCGCCGCCGCGGCCTCGCCGCCGGCTTTCTGCTCGGACGCGCCGGGCGCGCCTCGGGAACCGGCGTGTTGTCCTCGCCGTCGCCGCCGTCGGGCGCGTCGGCGATGCCCCCGAGAAACGAGGTGTCGAGCACCGCGTCGCAGTGCGGGCAGAAGGTCACTCCGTCGTCACAGCTCTTCTGGCAGTTCGGGCAGTTCACGGCGGCTGACTATCGAATGCGTCCAGGCCCCTGTCAAACGCCGGGCAGCGCCGGCGGGTGACTGTTGCGCCCGGGCCTCGGAAGAGGCGCAGCAGCGCGGGCACCGGTCACTGCGAGCGCAGGGGTGGCCGGCGGTCGCTCCGGAGGCGAGGAGCGCTTTAAGCTCGCTCCAGCCGCATGTTCGTCGAAAGCTGTTCCGGCGAGGGAGGGTGCGCTCTCGACGATCAAGATGAAGCCGAGGGCGCCGCGACTCCGCTCCCGCCCGCTGGCGCGGCCGGAGCTACGCTCGGCGTGACCAGAGCTGACTCCGCTCCCGCCGCTGGTGCGGCGGGAGCTACGCTCGGCGTCACCGGAGCTCCAACGGCCTTTGCGATTCTGGGCTCTAGATCCGCACGATGAGGCCGATGGACGGATAGATGCTGACGCCGCCCAAATCGCGGGGCTTCTTCTGCTTGTCGATGAAGCTGTACATCTCGGGCGTCGAGTGGACGTAGCCGAAGCTGAGCTCGGTGAAGACGTAGACGTACTTGTAGCCGCCGCCCAGTCCGAGCACGCTGCCGAAGAAGTGCATGTCCGAATCGACCTGATCGACGATGGCCGGCTGGTCGGCCAGCTCGACGACCTTGCGCTGGAGGTTGTAGAGGTTCTCGTCGAGCGAGAAGCGCGTGTAGATGTACTTGGCGCCGCAGTAGAACATGAACGAGCGCCGGTACTCGAAGCTGTAGAGCAGGGGAACCTCGAAATCCCAGCGCGAAAAGCCGTCGATCTTGATGTACCCGAGCCAATCGAAGACCGGGTTGCTGAACAGGTACTTCGAGACGGCGAAGCCGATGGCCGCGTGGGAGCTGCGCCGCTCGTCGTCGCCGGCGTGGTGGAAGCGATACTTGGTGTCGAGCCGTAGCTGCGTCGTCGAGTAGCGCAGCCCGACGTCGAGGTCGTCGAGGATGCCGGTGCGGGCCTGGAGCTGCCAGATGGCCGCCGGAGGCATCAGCGCAAGCTCGAGCGCCGACTCGTACAGCTCCTCGGCCTCATCGGCCGTGAAGACCGGCTTGCCGTCGAACTTGTTCTGCAGCATCGAGGCGCCCGCGTCGAACAGGCCGGAAGTCCAGCCGAGCGGGGCGTGGATGCCATAGGCCATGTTCACCTGCACGTGCTTCACCGGCGTGGTCCGCGCGGTGTCCATCGTCGACAGGTTGGTCGCGCAACCGCTTGCCCAGACGACCGAAAGCAGCGCCAGCGTTCTCTTGAGCATGAAGTTTCCTCGTCGGCCCAGGTGTTGAGCCTGGATCATACTTTCAAGTTCCGGACCGTCCAGGTGGCATTCTGTTGCTCCCGAACGGCCGGCAGTGTATCTGGCCGGCTTTCGGCCGGATTGTGAGGTAGTGCGTGAAGCTGAAGCAGAAGCCCGAAGACTTCGCGGTGACGGAAAGCTGGCGTTTTGACGAAGTCAAGAAGGGCGAATACCGCGTCTACGCGATGGACAAGCAGAAGCTGTCCACCTTCGACGCGATCGGCCGGCTCGCCGACGCGTTCGATCTGCCGCGGTCTGCCTTCTCGTACTGCGGCCTGAAGGACAAGCAGGGGCGCACCCGGCAGCTTATCGCGGTGGGCGGGGCCGACATCGACATGCAGGAGCCCGACCTGCGGCTCAAGTACCTCGGGCGCACCGACAAGCCCCTGAGCGCCAAGAACACCACCTCGAACCGCTTCGGCGTCACGGTGCGCGGGCTGACCGACGAGGAGGTCGCGCGCCTGCCTGCCGCGGTCGCCGAGGTGAACCGGCTCGGGGTCGTCAACTACTTCGACAGCCAGCGCTTCGGCTCGCTCAAGCACGGCCAGGGCTTTATCGCCAAGGACCTGCTGCGGGGCGACTTCGAGATCGCCCTGAAGAACTACCTGGCGCGCCCCTCGGACCTCGACCGCACCTACGACGCCAAGGTGAAGGCCTTCTGGCGCGACCACTGGGGCGAGTGGCGCTTGCGCTGCACCATCCCCGGGGCCGAGAAGTACGAGCCCATCCTGCGCTACTTGCGCCGCAACCCCGACGACTACCTCGGCGCCTTCCTGCGCATCGACCCCAAGTACCGGGCGATGCTGGTCTTCACCTACCAGTCGTACCTGTGGAACGAAGGGGTGCGCCGCTACCTGATGGACCTGCTGCCGGGCCAGTCGCTGCTCCCGATCAACTACCAGGCCGGCAAGCTGCTCTTCCCGCGCGAGGCTCCTCCCGAGGTGCTCAAGAAGCTGCGCGAGCAGACCTTCCCGCTGCTCGGCCCGGAGACGGTCATCGAGGACAAGGCGGTCAAGAAGGCCGTCGACTGGGTGCTCGGTCGCGAGAAGCTCACCAGCGAGAAGCTCCGCATCCCGGACACCGATCAGATCTTCTTCCGCCACGAAGAGCGGCCGCTCGTCGTCTACCCGGGCCGCCTGCTCGTGGGCGCGGCGCATCGCGACGAGCTGAACCAGGGCTTTCGCAAGGTCTACGTCGCCTTCACGCTGCCGCCAGGCTCCTACGCGACCCTCGTCGTGCGCCGGCTCTTCTCCTTCAGCGAGCAGGACAACCTCGCGCCGCTCGAGGAGGCGGAGATCGAGACGCCTTCGGGCGCGAGGGAGGAGCGCCAGCCGACGGTCGAGG
>JBMNNX010000328.1:0-6552 GCA_050942745.1 Myxococcales bacterium | reverse complement strand
GCCATCGAGCCCAATGGCAAGCCTCGGCGCAAGAAGGCTCCGGCGCGAGGGCGCACCGCCCGCGCCGCGGTCGAGCCCTCGGTCAAGGCGCCGAAGAAGGAGCGCGCGCGGCCCAAGTCGCAGGTTGCGCCGCCAGCCGAGGGCGCGGCTCCCGAGGAAGCGCCGGCCAGGCCGCTCGGGTTCAGGGCACGCCAGAAGCTGAAGAAGGAGCGGAAGGCGGCCCTGCGCGAGGCCGCGGCCAAGAGGGCACAGAAGCGGTAGCCCCCCGGCTGCTCCGAGCTTGAGACCTGTCCTTCGGCCGGCTGTGGCCTTGAACCAACACCGGCCAGCCTGAGCGTAAGCCGAGCTTGCGAGGCCGAAGTCGAGCGCCGGTCGTGCCCGCCCCGAGCTCCTTGCCGGTTCCGTAACCGGGTCTGACCTCGCGTCGATGGGCTGTTGGTTGGGAGCGTAGCGTCCGGCGCGTCAGCGGCGGGTGCGGAGTCGAAGTGCCTTCCGAGTCCGCCTCCGATAATTCGAAGCCCGCGCGCCTTCCTGCGCGCGGGCTTTTCTGTCGGGCGTGCCGGCTGGTTCCCGGCGCGTCGCCAAGTCGAATTCGGATGCGACGTCGCATCCGTTCGGGCGCCGTGAGCTCAATCCCTGGCTGAATGAAACCCAGCCGGTTGACGCACGACCGCGGCACGCGGGGCCCGACAGGCTCGGGCCCCTTCGACAGACTCGGGGCGAATCGGCCTCGTCAGAAAACCAGCCCGCCGCGGCGGCGCAGCAGCGCGAGGGCAGGGGCGAGCAGGAGCATCCAGGGCGCGGTTCCCGGGCTCGTCGCGCAGCCGCAACCGCTGTCCTCCTTGGCGCTCGCGACGCATGCGCCCGCCTTGCAGACGCCCGCACTGCACTCGGTGCCATCGGCAGCCTGCGGGCTGGTGCAGCCGCCCTGCGCCGGGTCACACACGCCGGCCTCGTGGCACTCGTCCTGCGCCTCGCACACGACCTGCTGGCCGGTGCACACGCCGACGGCGCACGCATCCGAGTGCGTACACGGGTTCGAGTCGTCGCAGACCGTGCCGTCGGGCCGAGGGTTCGTGACGCACTGGCCGGTGGTTTGGCTGCAGGCCGACTCGAGGCAGGGATCGTCCGACTCGCACAGCACCGGCGCTCCGCCTTGGCAGACGCCGTCCTGGCACGAGTCGAAGCGGGTGCAGAGGTTGCCGTCGTCGCACTCGGCTCCGTTGGGAAGCGCTTGCTGCCCGACGCAGGCGCCGGTCGCCGGGTCGCACGCGCCGCCGGTAAGACAGCCACCCTGCGATTCGCAAGTCAACGGCGTGCCGACGCAGGCCATGTTCCAGCAGCCGTCGTTGGTCGTGCAGAGGTTGCCGTCGTCACAGGGGCCGGAGAGGGCGGTGCACTGGCCATCGGCCGGCGCCCCGGCTGCCTTCGAGCAGGCGTCACAGGCGCCCGCCGAGCAAGCGGTGTTGCAGCAAACCCCGTCCACGCAGAAACCGCTCTGGCAGTCGCTCGGGTTGATGCAGGCTGCGCCGAGCGGCTGGAGCGTGCCGAGGAACTCGGCGATGAACCGCGCGAAGCGGTCCACCTTGGTGCTGCAGCCCCACGAGATGCAGGTGCGGTCGCCGTACGAGGTGACCCCGGCGACGTACTCGACGCCGTCGCGGGTGATGAACGCCGGCCCGCCGCTGTCGCCCGAGCACGGGCCGCCGGGCTGCTGGTCGTAGCAGAAGGTGTTGGGAGCGCCGCCGCTGGTGCACTGCGTGCTCGTGCACCGGGCGCCGTCGCAGTAGCAGTCGATAAGGTCGGTCACCTTCATCCGCGAGGTCGCCGGCTCGGGCCACCACGGGTTGGTGGCGTCGACCACGCCGTACCCCGAGTACGTGAAGACGGTGCTGTTGATGTCCTCCTGGGTTATCGCGAGGTGCTCGGGCAGGGCGGGGATGGGGGGCACGTCGGTGACCGGCTGGGAGAGTCGCAGCAGCCCGATGTCATTGGAGTACCCGCTCGACGAGTAGCCCGAGTGGAGCCGCAGCTCGCGCACCGTGCGGTACTGCAGCGAGGAGATGTAGGTGCCGAAGCCGACCCTCACCTGGCTTGGGCTTATCGGTCGGCCGTAGTCATTGACGAGGCAGTGGGCCGCGGTGAGGACGACCTCGGGCGTAATCAGCGTCCCGGTGCAGGCGCCCATCCCGAGATCGAGGTAGACCACCGCGGCGTGCGACGGGAGGTTGTCGATGGTGCCGTTGACGATCGGCTTGCTGAGCTGGCCGAGCGTGGCCGACTCGGGCGACTGGTTTTCGCAGCCTGAAGCGAGCGCGGCGGCGAGGACGGCGGCGAGGAGGGAATAGGGCCTGCGTCGATGCATCTGCAACTTCTCCAAGGTGTAAGGTCACGGGAGAAAGCGGGAGTCTGAGCAGACGCCTGCAGTCGGAGTTTCAGCGGCTCTGGCCGGGCGGCTCAATCTGCTCGAGCACCCAGCGCGACAGGAACGAGTCTTTGGGGACGAAGCCGTCGGCGCCGCAGGCGGCCGCTATCCCTTTGAGCTTTTCGACCTCCATGCCGCTGCACAGCACCACCTTGATGCCCTTGAAGAGCGAGTTGCCCTTAATGAAGCGACAAAAGTGCGCGCCGTCGACGTTCGGCATGTTGACGTCGAGCAGGATGAGGTTGGGGCGAGTCTGCTTCTTGAGGATGAGGCGCGTGGCCTTGTCCACGCTGTCGGCGAGGATGATCTCGAAGCCCTTGTTCTCGAGCTCGGCCTCGATGAGCTTGGCGGTCATCTCGCTGTCGTCAACGATCATCACCCGGGTCGTGGCGCGCGGGGCCGCCGGCTTGGGCTCCTCGGGCTTGAGCGCGAGCTCCTTGACCGCCGCGATGAGCGCGGGGACGCCGCTCGACTTGTTGACGCAACCGCTCGCCTTCACGGCCGCGGCCCGCTCGCGCAGCTTCTGGTCGTCGAAATCGGAATAGAGGATGACCGGGGCCTTGAGCCCCTTGGCCTCGCGCAAGAACTCCGACAGGTCGTCGCCGAACGTCTCGGGCATCTCCAGGTCGATGACGACCGCGTGGAAGGGCCCGCTCGCCAGGGCCTGCGAGACATCGGCGAGGTTGTTGGCGGCCACCACCTCGAAGCCGGCGCCCTTGAGCGCGGCGAGCAGCACGGCGAGCGAGAGGGCGCTGTCGTCGATGATCAGGACTCTTTGGATCATGGCGTCGGAAATCTAGCAGACCTTCGCCCGCCCGCGCGAGGAGCACTCGCGCGCCTTCGGAGGGCGAGAGGCGGACCCCCTGGAAGTGGCGCCCCGGCGGGGCTTGGGGTAATCATTCGGGGCGGTTGCGTTCACGTTTGGGAGGTTGCGGTGGATCAGGCGCCCTCGAGCCAACAGACCAGGCCGCTGCTCGACGCCCTCGGCCGTGCGGGCGATGCTGTCGTCGATCAGGAGCAGGCGGGCGAGGTCGAGCTCTTCTGCGTAGACATCAACGGCGCGCTCTTCGGCATCGAGTCGGGGCTCATCCACGAGGTGGTCCGCGTCCCGCCGATCACCCCGCTGCCCAACGCGCCCGCCTTCCTCCTCGGGGTCGCCACGCACCGCGGCGACGTGGTCGGGGTGGTGGACCTGGCCCGGCTGCTCGGGCGAGGCGAGACCAGAGTCGGGGCCCGCACCCGGATGGCGGTCGCGCGCGCCGAGGGGATGGTCGTCGCGCTGCTCGCCGACCAGGTGATGGGGCTCAGAACCTACCCGGCGAGCGCGGTCAAGCCCGCGCCGCTAGGCGCCGAGGGCTCCGAGTTCATCTCCGGCATCGTCTTTGCCGGCCGCAGCACCAACATCCTCGACCTGCGCCGCGCGCTCTCGAGCGCCCGCGAGCGCGCCACCTCGCGAAGGTAGCCCCGCCCCTTGAACCCTAGCTCCGACAGCGCGCGGGTCGATCTCGCGATCTTCGAGATCGACGGACGCATCTTCGGCGCCGACGCCCTCGACATCGCCCGCGTCGGCCGCGTCTCCATCGACTTGCCGCTGGTCACCCGGCTCGGCGAGCCGGGCGAAGGCGCGCGGGTGCTCGTGGTGCGAGGCGCCGAGGGCGAGGCCCAGGTGCTCATCGACCGCTTCATTGGAATCGAGCAGGCCTCGGTCTCCCAACTGCGCAGGCTGCCTGCCTTCCTGCGCGGGCTCGTCGAGCCGGCGCTCGTCGGCTTCCTGCAGCGCGGCGGCGAGATCGTTCTGTTGATTGACCTACAAGCTCTGGTAAATGAAGGCAAAGTTGGCCGAGGCGCCGACGAGATCGAGCCGAGCGCTTCGTGATTCGGGCGAGCGGCCGGGTTTGGGGAACCACATGGACGAGAAGCAGACGCAAGGGTCGAACGAGCAGGGCAAGGCGGTGCGCAAGCGCCGGGTCGCCCGCAAGGCAGACAAGCCGGCCAACGACGTGGCCGCCATGGACCTGGCGCCCGTCTTCGCCGCCCTGACCGCAGCGGCCCGGGGCGACTTGAGCGCCCGAGTCGCCGCCGAGCTGCCGGCGGGCAGCGAGGCCGAGAAGCTCGCCCGGGTGGTCAACGAGGCGCTCGAGAGCGCCCACGCCATCGTCTCGGCCGGCCGCAGGCGCGAAGAGGCGCTCGCCACCGGCATCGACAAGACCATCGTGCAGCTCGTCGACCTCGTCCAGCAGGGCAACCTCTCGATGTGGCAGGCCGATAGCTGCGAGCACCCGGCGCTGCGGCCTCTGATGGAGGGCATCTCCCAGGTCGTCGACACGCTCAAGACCTTCGTGCGCGAGATGAGCGAGGCGGCGCTGCGGCTGTCGTCCTCGGCCCACGAGGTGCTCGCGGCCTCGACCCAGCACGAGTCGGCCTCGACCGAGCAGGCGGCGGCCATCCACGAGACCACCGCGACGATGGAGGAGCTCAAGCACGCCTCGGCGCAGATCGCCGAGAACGCCGGCTCGGTCGCGCGGGTGGCCGAGGAGACACTGGGCGCGGCCCGCTCGGGCAAGGGGGCCATCTCCGAGTTCGTGGTGGCGATGCAGCACATCCGCAACGACGGCCTCGCCGTCGTCGAGTCGATCGCCAAGCTCTCCAAGCGCGTCGAGCGCATCGGCACCGTCGTCGAGGTCATCGACGAGATCGCCGACCGCTCCGACCTGCTCGCGCTCAACGCGGCCCTCGAGGGCAGCCGCGCCGGCGAGGCCGGCAAGGGCTTCTCCATCGTCGCCGCCGAGATGCGCCGGCTGGCCGAGAACGTGATGGAGTCCACCAAGGAGATAAAGAACCTCATCGCCGAGATCCGCGAGGCGACCGCCGCCGCGGCGAGCGCCGCCGACGCCTCGCGCAAGGCGACCGAAGAGGGCGAGCGGCTCAGCAGCGTCGCCTCCACCGCGGTCGAGGGCATCCTCGCCGGGGTCCAGGAGACCAGCGACGCGGCCCGGGTCATCAACCTCGCCACCCAGCAGCAGCGCACCGCCACCGAGCAGGTCGTCACCAGCATGGGCGAGATCGAGGAGGTCACCCGCCAGACGACCCAGGCCTCGCGCCAGGCGACGGCGGCCTCGAGCGAGCTGACGCAGCTCGCGGCCCGGCTCGCCGAGCTCATCAAGCGCTTCCAGACCGACTGAGCGGCGCCCTGCGCCCTCCGGCGCTGAACGCCGTTCCCCGCGCGAGCTGCCATGGACACCGAGGCCCTTCGCAAGTCTCTGCTCTCCAAGTTTCGGGAGGTGACCGCCGACCGGCTGGAGAAGATCGGCCTTGCGCTGCTCGCGCTCGAGAAGGACCCGCAGGCGGTCGCGCCCGCCGAGGACGTCGCCCGCGAGCTGCACACGATGAAGGGCGAGGCGCGCATGCTCGCCATGCCGCGCATCGGCGAGCTCGCGCACGCTTGCGAGGATCTGCTCAAGGCGACCCGCGACGGGCGCGCCTCCATCAACGTCGCGACCGACCTGCTGCTGCAGGCCTGCGACCTTATCGGCGAGCTGCTCGAGGACCTCGAGGCGGCCGAGAAGCCGAGCGAGGCGACCGCGAAGCTCGTCCAGGCCCTCACCCGGGCCGCCGGAGGCGCGCCGGCGAGCGCCGCTCCGGCCGCCGCGGCGACCAGCCCGGCGCCCGCCGCGCCGGGCGCGAGCGCCCCGGCGCCGGCGCCCGAGGCGAGCGCGCCCGCGCCTCGAGCCAGCGAACCGGCCCCAGCGCCGG
The DNA here is from genome assembly GCA_050942745.1 of Myxococcales bacterium. Lineage (GTDB taxonomy): Bacteria > Myxococcota > Myxococcia > Myxococcales > UBA5297 > UBA10939. The sequence continues at coordinate 374 of JBMNNX010000328.1, read as the reverse complement.
TCGCGCCCCCCGCGGCCGAGCCCCCGCCCGCCGAGCCGTCCAAGGAGGCCGCGCGCTCGATTCGCGTGGCGGTCGACGCCCTCGACCTGCTCGGCGCGCTCGCCGGCGACCTGCTCGTCGAGGGCGCGCGCTCGAGCCTGCGCGCCCAGGAGCTCGCGGGCCTCGTCCAGCGCGTCAACCGCATGGGCGACCGCTTCCTCGCGCTGGCCGACTTCTTCGCCTCCCGGCTGCCGACGCTGGCCGCCGAGGCCGAGACGCTCGAGGCCGACCTCCACCTGCTGCGCGACGACACCTTCCGCTTCCTGCGCAAGAACGCCGACGGGGTCAACACCCTGCGCAACCACCTCGGGCGCCTCGCCGAGAAGGTCGCCGAG
>JBMNNX010000402.1:0-4748 GCA_050942745.1 Myxococcales bacterium | reverse complement strand
CCCGCGCGCGCCATGAGGACCCGCGACAGGCGACGGCGCTCGGGCGCCCTCCGCCCCCCACGCGGCCAGCTCGCGGCCGGCCCCGCGGGGAGCCGGGGCTCACGCCTGCGCCGCCCGGTAGGCGACCGTGTCGCGCCGCTCGCCCTTCCAGGCGGCGGAGCCGTCGAGGCGCGCCATCAGGTGCAGGCGCGCCGTCTTGAACTCGTCGCCGATCAGGCCGAGCTTCAGGAGGAAGACCCGGAAGTCGTACTTGGCGGTCGCGGGGTTGAAGTCGCGGCGCTTGCTGCTGCTCGCGCGGGCGTTGATCGCCTTGGCGCTCAGGGCCAGGGCGAACTGGATGTAGGCCTTGACCTTGCCGGCGTGCAGGGTCGCCTCGAACCAGCGGTTATGCTCAGCTGCGCATAACCGCTGTTATGTGCAGCGCCGGGTTATGCGGAGTGCTGCTCGCCGAGGCGCTGAAATCGGCGGAGTCGCCAGCCCGACGCTGCACATAATCAGCGCCCCTTGAGCGAGGCGAGCAGCTTGTCCGGTGGGCTGAACTTGCCGGGCCGCAGGCTCGGAGGGACGACTTCACCGAGCAGCGCAAGCTTCTCGGTCGCGTCGCCGCGGACGTAGATCTCGCTCGTGTCGGTGTGCTCGTGGCCGAGCCACAGCGCGACCTTGCGGATGTCGCCGGTGGCGCGCAGGACGTTCATGCCGCAGGAGTGTCGGAGCACGTGGGGCGTCAGCGGCTTGTCGGCGATCGAGGGACAGGCAGCCACGGCGGCATCCTGATGCTTCTTGAGGATGTACGCGACCCCGGAGCGACCGATGGCCTCGCCGCGTGCGTTGAGGAAGACCTCGGGCGTGGGGGCGTCACCGCGCACGGCAAGCCAGGCGCGCAGGCTGTCGGCGACCTCCTTCCAGAGCGGCAGGACACGCTCCTTGCGCCCCTTGCCGCGCACGAGCAGGTCGACGTAGCGGTCGCGGAACACGAGGTCGCCCAGGCGCAGCCCGATGAGCTCCGAGACCCGCAGCCCGCCCGCGATGGCCAGGTGGCACAGGGCACGATCGCGGACGCCCATCCGCGTCTCGGGATCGGGCGCATCGAGGAGCGCCTGCTGCTCCTCGACGCTGAGGTGGCCGATGAGCTTCGTGTCGGTGCGCTGCGAGGGGATGGCGAGGATGCGTCGGACCTGGTCGAGCGCCGCAGGGGCGCGGTGCTCGACGAAGCGAAAGAAGGACTTGATCGCCGCCAGGCGGGCGTTGCGGGTCCTCGGGCTGTTGCCGCGGTCGCGCTGCAGGTGCTCGAGGAACGCCATGACGAGCTCGGCGTCGAGCTGCTCGAGGTGGAGCGCCGATGGGGCGACGCCGAGTCGCGCGCTGGCGAACTCGAAGAGGAGCTGGAAGGCGTACGCGTAGGTGTCGCAGGTGTGCTGGCTGGCTCGCCGCTCTCGCGGCAGGCGCTCCCGCAGGTACGCCGTGATGAGAGGCGCGATGGGGGTCATGGCGTCACCTCCATGCGCTCGCGGCAGGCGTCGGCGATGCCAGTCATGAGCTGCGGCGTCGCGTGCAGGTACCAGTAGGTGTCGGCCAGACGCGCGTGACCGAGGTAGGTCGACAGCGCCTGCATGTGGTGCGCGACGTCGTCGCGGGGACACGACTCCAACGCCCGCACCGCGAAGGTGTGCCGCAGATCGTGCAGCCGAGGGCCGGACGTGCCTGGCTCGCCGCGCAGCCCCACCTCGCGCGCCACGGCGAGGAAGGTCGCGGCCGTCGTCGAGTAGGCGAGCTGGCGGCCGCGCGTCGAGATGAAGAGGTGTCGGCTGTCCGTGACGACAGCGAGCCGGCGAGCAAGGTACCCGTCGAGCGCTCGGCGGGTGCTCTCGTGGATGGGCACCAAGCGGCTCTTGCGGAACTTGGTCTGCCGGACGACCAGGCCATCGGCGGTCACGTCGTCGAGGTGCAGCGCCAGCGCCTCGGAGACGCGCAGGCCGCACGCGGCGACGAGCCCGAAGAGTGTGCTGAACGTCGCGGGGCGCAGCGAGCTGGCGGGGCCGAGGCGCCCCGCCTCGGTGATGAGGCCCGCAACCTCCTGCGGCGAGTAGATGTGCGGGATGCGCCGCAAGCGAGGCGTCGAGAACACCGCTGCGCTCGGAACCTCGTGCGCTGGGTCCTCGGCCCGGACATGCTCGGCGAAGAGCGCGACGGCACGCAGCCGCCGTTGCCGCTGCCGCACTGAAGGCGCCTGCGCGGCCCATCCGATCGCCGTGAGCGTGCGGACGTGGGTGTCTCCCGCGCCCTCGGCGCAGCGAGCGAAGTCCCGCAGCAGGCCTTCGGTGACGCGCAGCTGGAAGCCCGCCGCACGGCGGACCCTGAGGTAGTCGTCGATGAGGGGCATCAGCATGGCGCCACCTCCTGCGGCCAGGGCTGCGCGAGGCCGGCGAGCGCCGGCGTGTCGAGCTTGGCGTAGTGCGCGGTCGTCTGATCGCTCTGGTGGCGAAGCACGGTGCGCACGGCGACCAGCGGCACGCCTTGGCGAACGAGCCGCGTGGCCAGCGAGTGGCGCAGCACGTGGGCACCGCCGCGCGGCAACTTCACGCCCGCCCGTTTCGCCGTCCGCGTGACGATGTCCGACACGGCGCAGGCGCTGCGCAGCGGCCCCCAGGGCGCGCGTACCCGCTGAATGACGTGAGGGTCAGTCGAGTCAGGGCGACCGGCGTCGAGGTATCGCAACACCGCGTCGCCGACGTCCTGTGGCAGCGGCAGCCGCGTCACCCGACGGCCCTTGCCGCACAGGCGCAGCGTGCCCGTCGACCAGTCGATGTCCTCCATGCGCAGCGCGATCACGTCGCCGGCGCGCAGGCCGAGGCGTGTGAGCAGGAGCAAGATGGCGTGATCGCGCAGCCCTGCGGGCGTCGACGTGTCCGGGGTGTCGATGAGGCGCTCGACCTCTTCGATGGCGAGGTACGGGTGCAGGGACGCGAGCTTCCACTCGGCGATGGTCGGGATCGCGGTGTCCAGGTGGGCCGGGCACAGGCCGTGGGCGATCGCGTAGCGCAGGAACATGCGGGTCGCCGTCACGACCGTCTTGGCGCGGCTGCGACCGTGTCGCGTGGCGCGCTCCGCCACGAAGCGCCGCAGCCCCCTGGCGTCGAAGGTCCCCGGATCGCCGAGCGCGTCGAGGAGCTCGACGACGAGCATGCGGTACGCCAGCAAGGTCGAAGGCTGCACCCCGCGATGAACCGTCATCCAGCGCTCGAACGCGGCCACGTGCTCGGGCAGCACCGGATCCGGCGACGCCTCCGCAGCCGACACGACCCCATGCGACCGCAGATGGTCGAGGAAGAGGCGGGCTCCTGCGAGGGCGTCGCTGTAGACGCCGCGGTTGCGGCGAAGGCATGTGCAGTCCGGCAGGTGGTCGGCGAACCCGACGAGCGTCTCGTCGCTCAGCTCCGCGAGCGCGCCGTCGCCACGCTCTATCCACAAGCCCAGGTGACGGGCCGCGCGCAGGTAGCCGCGTGCGGTCCAGTGGCTGTAGCCCGCGACGCTCAGCGCCTCGGCGAAGCCATCCAGGAACGGGCCGAGCGGCCCGCAACGTAGCCGCGCCAGCGTGGCGTCGGCCTCGAAGTAGATCTCCAACATCGTGTCATCCTCGGATCAGGCGCCGGGACCATCCCAGCGGCTCGGTGGAGAACGACGACGTTATGCGCAGTGGTTTGATGGACGCAGGCGAGCGAGACCCTTGCGTGTCGGCACGCTGGCGGAGTCGCAGATGCCGGCTCTACATAACCCCGCGCTGCACATAACAGCGGTACTCGACCGTCCCGCGGAACCAGACGTTGTGCAGGTTCACCCCGTGGTAGCGGGTGTGGTCGTAGTGCTGCGGCGCGCGGTTGTGGTAGCCGTACCAGGCGCGGTTCATCTCCTCGAGGTCGCTCGGGCGCTGGCGCTCGATCTTGGCGAGGAAGCTCTGGTCGATGCCGCGGCACCACCGGCTGCGGCGCGCCTCGGTGATGCCGAGCGCGTGCTCGATCAGCTGCTCCTGCTTGTTGACGATCTTGACCAGGTTGCGCAGCGCCCCGACGTCGAAGCGCGCGGCGTCGACGTGGATGTGGATGCCGCAGCTGCTGTCGACCCGGGCGCCCGCGCGCCGCACCGCCCGGATGACCTCCTGCAGGGTCTCGAGGTCGTCGTAGGTGAGGATCGGGCTGACCACCTCCGCCTGCCGCGAGCGGTCGGCGTTGAGGCTCGAGTCGGCCATCACCCGCCAGCGGCGCCCGTCGGCCGCGACGACGTCGTAGGGGTCGTAGCAGGCCGGGCTGCCGATGTGCTGGACCGTGCCGCCGACCACCGTCTGGATGGCGCGGGCGACCGCGTCGCGGGTCTGGCCGATGGTCTCGATCTCGATGCCGAAGCGGAGGGTCTTCATGGTGCTTTCTCCTTTGCTTCCAAGGGGTTGGCGTCGTCGCCGTCGCGTGGTCGTACATCGCTTCGGACCCCCTCGAAGTCCAGCCGATAGCGACCGAAAAACGAAGAAAGATCATGGGTTTAGCTTCTGCCGAAGGTTCGCGGACTTACGGCGCGCCGACCTCCCGACGAGGCGCCTCGTGGGGGCGCTTGAGGGCCACGGAGCGCGCCCAGGCGATCAGCGTTGCCAGGGGAAGAGGCGCGCCCGCTGGACCGCCGCGCGCTGCTCTGCGTCGAGGTCGCGGAGCAGGCGCTGCAGCTCTCGCAGGCTCCGCTCGTCGAGCGCGGCGAGGTCGATC